>DATIQO010000188.1:0-56683 GCA_035470745.1 Sphingomicrobium sp.
CCTTGTCCCAACCGGCATTGAGCGCGAGCTTGTTGTCAGCAAGGACGTAGGCGCGTCGCTCAGCTTCGGAGAGATGCGAGAGTGCCAGCGTCGGGACGGACGTTATTCCGAGCAGCTTTGCCGCCTCGACCCGGCCGTGACCTGCAATGATCTCGCCGTCGTCGGATACGAGCACAGGGTTCGTGAACCCGAAACGCTCGATCGATGCTGCGATCTGCTTGAGCTGCTTTCTGGAATGTGTCCGCGCGTTGCGCGAATAGGGCCGCAACGCTGCAATTTCGCGCTCGACCAGATGTTGAGTAAACTTCATGGCACGACCCCACGGCTTATCGATCGCGAGCCCTCCTCTCCAAACTCGCGAGAGCAGTATCGCATATTTCGGCCAAGATCGAAGATCAGAAAGGGAACGTTTCCACAGAAGCGTTGCGATGCGCGACGCTTACGAAATTGAACGAGCAGCATACGCGATCGCTGATACCACTGCGAGATACGCTGCTTCGACGGCGGCAATTGGCTGTTCTGCGATTACAAATTCCCTGTTCTTCCCTAGGGAATTTGATGTGCAAACGGCGGAGTTCTGCGGTTTTCTGACGGAAACGGGGTGGCTGAAGGTGTCGAAAAGCTGCAAATTCCCTGTAGATTCCAGCAAAACAGGGAAAATCAGGGAAGTGGAGAGCGGTTCGCAGCTGACTGCATCCTCCACCAGCCGGTCTTCAAATTCGCGTCAAAGCGGGTCGATGAGGCCGTGAGCGGCCCATTGCGGACATTCGCCGGACGGCGTGCGTAATGCTAGGCTTCTTCCATAATGGCCTTGCCAGGTGCGGCCGGTGGGACGGCGTGGGCTTCAGTCGGCGAGTCCTTGCGGTCGACGATGCTTCCCGACAACAGGAATACGAACGGTAGCGCGATTATCGAAATGAGGCCGTTGGTGATCGCCATTGTGCTGAACTGAAGGTGGTACGTTTCCATCGCTGCGGAGCCAAGCCAGTCGGCGCCGAACAGCGAGAGGTTGCGGACACTAACCATCAGCGCGAAGCCGAGCGCTTCACTGCCCTTGGGTGCCGAGCGCATGTAGAGGTCGCTGAGTGCCATGTCCGCGGCCGCCCAGCCCAATCCCCACAGGCTTTCGATGACATAGGCATTCGGCATAGAATCGTAGAATGCGTAGCTCATTTGCGCGAGGCCGCCGGCCAGGATGAACCAGAACAGCAACTTGCGGAGCGGCCAGCGCCGGGCCGCGTAGGTGCCGTAGATGGTCGCCGTCAGCATGGCGAAGCCGCCATTCAAAAAAAGCATCAATCCCTGCTGCCCAGTGGTCATGTGCAGCACGTTTTGCTGGCGGTAGAACAGTGCGGTCTGGATCCCGGGCGCGAAATAAAACAGGAAACTGAAGCCTGCCGCCGCCCACATCGTCTTCGCTTGGACGATCCTCCTCAATTGCGCTCCGGTATCGCCGAGAAGCTGGCTCGAATCGACCCGGATGCGCTTCTCCTTGAGAAAAAAGATGGCTGCCGGAATGGGCAGCAGCATGATCACTGCCCCGGCCGCACCGGTCCAGCCGAACGCCATCGCAGCCAAGAGGCCGCCGAGGGGACCCCCGACCACGCCCGACATCTGGTAAGCAATCTGGAAAACCGACGCAAAGCCACCCGAGGCCTTCAGCGTCTGCGCCTTCTCGGTCATGTATCCGCCCGTCGCAGTGCTGGTGATGACCATGCATACGTTGATCATGATGCACACCGCCAACAAGGCGGTGTAGTCGTGCGGCGTGAAGATCAGGGCTATGAAGCCCAGCACGGAAAGTACGGCTCCCAGCAGGATGTAACTCCTGCGGCGCGTGCCGAAGAGCGGAAACGCATCGGTGAAGATGCCGACGAACGGCTTGAAATACCAGGCGAGACCGATCCAGAAGAAGAATGCCGCCGTCGCCGACTTACTTTCGTGGAGCTCATTCTTAAGCAGGTTCTTGAGCGGGATAAGGCCGATGGCCTGCATCTGGCTGAGCGTGACCGCAGTGATCCCGCAAAACACTACGATGAACGCGAAGAGAACTTCCCGCTTCCGCTGGGCTGCGGCCGGCGCGACCTCAAGCTGCTCGTTCAAGAGATGCTCCTGATTACGTTGAGGCTCAGCCTGCCTGCGGGCAGGGTCTGACACTGGCGGCTGGAGACCGCAAATGGTTTCGTTAGCGGCTAGTCAGGGTAAAAAGCGGACGCTCAAGCGTTTCCGTAATGGGTATTCTCGACCGCTCGATAGTTCAACTGGGTGTGGTATGGAGGTCCGGTCCGACACGGGTCGCCCCGGAAGGACCGGCGATGACACTCGCAATCCTGTTTGGCGCTTCGCTTCTGCTCGAGATTCCAAGGGAAGCAACTCCGTGTCCTGAAGTTCGGGTCGAGCAGGGGCAATCGCGCGAGCCCGCGG
Source organism: Sphingomicrobium sp. (assembly GCA_035470745.1). GTDB lineage: Bacteria > Pseudomonadota > Alphaproteobacteria > Sphingomonadales > Sphingomonadaceae > Sphingomicrobium. Next base: position 2,425 of record DATIQO010000188.1, read on the forward strand.
CATCGACAGATTTGGAGGGAAAGGGAAAGGGCTCAAGTTCCGATCCCCAGCAATCAGATGCTCGCACAAACGGCAGTCGCACTGACGATGTAGAACGGCGACAGCAAGAGGACACAGACACCGAGCCTGGCAAGGGATCCCAACGGGATGCTGTCGTGGTCGACACGAATGACGAACGCGAGGCTAAGTGAAGCATTCCGTCCTGGCTGTCGCTGCACCGGCAACCCAAAGTTCCGTGGCCCCCTCAAGTGCCAGCACCGTCGCGCGTCAACCGCACCAAGTCCTCATCGGGTGGCTCCTTGCCCCGCCGCGCTCCAGGAAACGAGTTCTTAGCGTAACGGTTTGACGAACTTAGGTTTCCGATACGCGAGAGTCGAATGTCTGCTTTCGACCCAAAGCAGACATTGGCGCGACACTGTCAGTTCTACCTGGTGCCGGAGCCTGGCAAGCGCTGCAGCCGCTGAAAGAACCGGGTAGCTTAGTCGCGCAAGTGCGAATGAGGGCCTGCAGGCCGTAAGCGGAAGGTGCCCCTTCAAGCCAAAGAACAAGCTGGAGAGGTTGATCGACGTTGGGGCGGTGCGCCTATGGCCAGGGCCGACCGTCGTCGATCGCTTTCGTGTCGACGTCAGTGTTGTTGATGTGATCGGCCCATTCGTCCGCTGCGTTGTTGTAGGTGAAGCTTTGCGGGACCTCCGGGAGCATGCCGGCGTTCCACGCCATCCATGCGTCCGTCAGCTGTTTGTAGATTTCCGGCATCCGGTGCTTGAGGTTTGCGCGTTCCATTGGATCGTCGACAACGTTGAACAGATAGGTGTTCGCGCCAATCTTGAGCGCCTTGTAGTCGCCAGCGCGGATCGCCCGCTGGGCATTGGCCTTGTAACGCCAGTAGAGCGTGCGTCTCAAAGGCTTGGCCGCGCCTGCAAGAACGGGCAGAAGATTGATTCCATCACTAGGGAAACGGTCGTCAGGCGCAGTCCCAGCCGCGGCTGTCAGTGTCGGCAGCCAATCCATTTGGATGGTCACCTGGTCGCTCACGAGGCCCTTCGGAATCCGTCGGGGCCAGCGGATCACCGAGGGAACGCGAATGCCGCCTTCGAGCAGCTCTGACTTGCGGCCGTTAAAAGGCCATGTGGTCGAAAATCGCTCACCCCCGTTGTCGCTGGTGAACAGGATCAACGTGTTGTCTGCCTGTCCGGTCTGCTCCAGTGCATCTAGGATTAGACCAACTTGCCGGTCCATTGCTTCGACCATCTGGTTGTAGGTCGCCAACGTGCCGGCTTCACTGGTGCGCTGCTCGAAGGTCAGCTTCGCCGATAGCTTCGCCGATGTTTGTTCGTCGCTTGGTGCTTCCCAAGGCCAATGTGGTGCATTGAAGTGCAGGCTCATAAACAGCGGGCGGGTGCGGTTACCTTGCGTCCTTATCACCTCGACCGCGCGCTGGCCGAGGAGGTCGGTCAGATAGCCGTGGCGCTTGATCGGAACGTCGCCCTCCCACAGGTCGGGCTGACTCGCGCTGTGCGTAAAGTAGTCGAGCGACCCGCCGCGGAATCCGAAAAAATGATTGTAGCCGCTTTGTAGGGGGCCATACTTGGGCAGCGAGCCGAGGTGCCATTTGCCCAGCAGCCAGGTTTCGTAGCCAGCCGCTTTGAGAATTGACGGCAGGACTGGTTGTTCCGGCGGCAAGCCTACGTCGTCGTCGATGAGCGGCTCTTCGAGCCCGATCGGCAGGCGGTCCTGATAACGACCTGTGATGATCGCCACGCGCGAGGCAGTGCACACCGCTGAGGCAGCATAAGCTTGCGTGAATCGTGCACCTTCGCGGGCGATCCGATCAATCGCCGGGGTCCTGATCTGGGGCGCCCCGTAGCAGGACAAGTCAGCCGCCCCGAGATCGTCCGCAACGATAAAGATGATGTTCGGCCGGTCCGCCGCCACGGCTTGGGCACGCCCTTCGCCCCATGCCGCCGCGGCCGCAAGTCCATGGGCAATTGTAAGCACCTTCCGGCGCGAAAAATTTGCGATGCCTTGTCCCCCGCGTAAAGCGACACGCTACGACCACCGGGCTTCAGTAGCAACTCCCCGGCCGATGCTCCCAAAAAAGGAGAGCAATGGACCGTTTCCCTAACGTTTGCTTTCGACCCAAAGCGGACATTCGCGAGATGTGGCTCGGGCGCGAAAGGTGGAAACGCCGAGCGGGATAGTGCAGGCCAGCTCGATGCTCCCTCGCGCTGCCTGGGGCACAATTATTACAATTATTAGTGCGTGACGTGCTGCAATGCGCGCGCTCGGCCCAAGGTGGACGGAGCGCATGTCGGCTTTCGACCCATTGCCGACATTACCGGCGATCAAATGCGTGGCCGAAGCGGCGGGCGACAGCGCTTGGCAGTCCGCGGCGTCCGTGAGGACTTCCCGCCCAGCGTTTCTCCCTGGGCCCTGGTATGGTAACATCGCTAGTAGGGGCTTCGACTCACAGGAGGCGCTGTTATGCCCTCGCTCGCGCTGTCCTTGACGCTGTTGCTGTGTGCCGCGTCCGCGCTTGCGCAAGGCGCGGCCACCAAGACCCACGCTCCGCAGGCCGACAATGCGTCGCGAAAAATTTGCCGCAGTGCGGCGATTCCTGGCTCCCGAATTCGGGGCAAGCCTATTTGCCTTACCGCGGATGAATGGCGCGATCTATCGCTGTCTTCCCAACGTCAGCGCCAGGACCTGTCGAACGAAGAGAGCAAGGTCACGATGGGCGCAATCCCGAGTGGGTGAAGCGGAGGGTCCAATTAATTCGTGACGCGTCCGCTTTCCACCCAAAGCGGACATTCGACCACCGAACATCTGAATGGCTGAATCTGGCCGAAAGCGGTCGTTCCGGTCGTACGGCCGATCTCCTGCAAAGCGGCCGCTCCGGTTCCAGCAAATGAACATCTCAAATCGCTACCGAAAGACCTAGTTTCCGACCGAGCCGTGCGTTTCATAGGCTGCTGTTGCCTGCGCTCCACTTCACGGTAACTTCGATCCCCTGTCCAACGGGTAGCAGAACGGTCTGCAGGTCGCCCTTAGCGTTGATAGCTTCCCGCAGGGCACGGGCGTTCGGACGGGCACCTACGGGGGAAATCATGTTGTCGGTGCAGACCACGGCCTCTTCGGAAAGCTTTGGATAGATCGCTTCAAAACAAGGAACGTAAAGCTCTTTCCAGATATCGAGCAACACGAAGTCCCATGCGCTGCCATCCTGCTTGAGCAAGTCCAACGCATCGCCGCAGCGGAAATCGACATAATCCGTCAGCCCAGCTCTCTCGAGCTGTGTGCGGGCATGGGCTTGCTTGTAGTCGGCCAGCTCCATCGTCACGAGTTGGGCGCCGATCTGCCGCGCCGCATCAGCGAGGAACAAGGTTGAATAGCCGTAAGACGTGCCCAATTCGCAAATCCGCTTTGGCGCACGCGCGATGATCAGCGCATGCAGCAGCCAGCCTGCTTGCTCACCCACCGGCAGCAGGAACTCATCGCGCCGCGCATGTCCTTGCGATCCGAGCGCGCGCATCTTCGCGGCATCGGCCTCGAGGCGCCGAGCATAGTCGGCAAAGACCGCCTGTACGGCCGGATCGTCGAACGTCATGGCTTGTTCTCCACACGCGGATCTTCAACTGCGATGCCAGATGTCAGGACCGGTTCCAACGAAGTGGTCGGCCCTCTCTTTGAATCACCTGTCTTTCCTGAGAGATCGCCCTCGGTCACTTTGATCTCAAGGATCTCGATGGCATCGATCACGTCGCCGAACGCGAGGATGTCGCCGGATTGGGCGCCCAACATGGCGCGGCTCAAAGGCGCCTTGAAGGAGAGCAAGCCCGCGGAGGGATTCGCTTCATCGTCTCCCACAATGCGAAAGGTCTTCCGTTTCCCGTTCAGGTAAGCACTCACTTGGGTGTCGAACTCGACCTTGTCTCCCGCTGGCCTGGAAGGAACCCGGGCGGTAATTTGGCGCGTTTTCCAATACCGCAGGTCGCGCTGCAACCCCGCCCGAACCGCCTCGTCGGCATTGCCATGAAGCTTAGCCTCGAGTTCGGCGATCCGTTCCACGATCAGCGACAGACCCCGGAGCGTGACGAGGTTGGGACCGGGCGGGACGGGGCGCTCGAACTTGGGTTCGAGGTGTTCCTCGTCACTGTCACGGCGGAATGCGACACTCATCCGAAAATACTCCGCTTGCCAGTTGCCAGACGCCGCGAACAGGCTGGCTGTCAGACGGCGTTGGGCGCGCCGAGGTGCTGGAGGTAATCGGGCTTGCCGAGAGGCACGCCTTCAGCGCGAAGGATCGCATAAGCGATGGTGACGTGGAAATAGAAGTTCGGCAGGGCGAACCGTCGGAGGTAATCGGCGCCGGTAATGCGATACCCGGCGCCGCTCGGAAACTTGAGCACGATCTCGCGATCTTCACTAGCATTGACCACAGCGGGATTCATGCTGTCGAGAAAGGCGATGGTCTTGTCACAGCGCGCCTGCAGCTCGGCCAAAGTGGTCTCGGTGTCTGCCATCACGGGGGGGTCGAGCCCGCACAGCCGCGCCAACGCGTTCTTCGCGGTGTCCGAGGCCATCTGGTACTGCGCGGCCAGCGGGCGCATGTCGTCGGCTAGCTTGGCATTGACCAAATCTTCTGCCGACTCTTGCCGCCCCGCTTTGTCGAGCCAGGCGCGCATATTGCTCAGCGCGCTGACGAAGACCGGCGCGGATGCGTCGTAGAGAGTGAACGTCACGGGATCTTCCTTCCGGGCTACGCGGCCTCCTTTGCGGGTGTTTCGCCGGCCGGGCCAGCCTTTTCGCGGGTGCTGTCTGACATTCCGGACATTCAACGAATGTCCGCTATCGACCCAAAACAGACATTCCCAATGAAGTGTACCCTCGCGCCGACTAACAGCGGGCCATGTCGAGGCGCGGGAAGGAGGCCGGTCACTGTTCAGGCCGAGGAGTTAGCCCTCAGGCCGCCTTTGGCCGCGCCCGGCCGCTTTCGGCCAACACACGCAGTGCGTGGCGCATGGGCCTGTCCCATATTCGGTCCAGGAGGAGGCTGAGGCCGATCAGGGGCAGCCACAGGACGCCAGCGTATACGCCGTGGGTGCCCGCCACGGCCAAGATCGGCAGGTGGATGCAGTACATTGGGTAGGAGAGGTCGCTGAGACCAGAGGCGAGCCGCAGGTTCGGGACCTCCCATTTCGTTGACCACCACACGATGAGTGGAACCCCGAGCATCATCGCGCACAGGCTCGCAGAACGGTCGACCTGGGGCAGGAGAAGCATGATGTACACTAGGCCGACCGGAAGTAGCCATGATCGCGCGCTCGTCACTTTCGGCATTCCCTGGACAGCCCTGAGCCGAAACATGAGCACACCCAGCGAGAAGGCGTACGCTGTCCTGGCAAGGCCGGGAGGGACGGCATGCCACTCATTCCCGAACGAGACCAGATTGGCGTCCTGCCGGGCCGCGAAAGCTATCAGGGTTATTCCACTGGCGACCACCAAGGCCACAAGCCCTCCCGTGCCAAGCCTTGCGATGACCAGGGCGAACGCGACGTAGGCGCAGGCCTCCATAAGAAGCGACCAGAGCGGGCCGTTGGCGGGGAAGAGCTGGCCGGACGATGACCAATCGGGGATTAGCATCACCATCCCTAGGCTGCCATTGAGCAGGAGGACGCCAAGCGCCGCGCCGACCAGCAGCATCGGCCACAAGCGGGCGGCACGCCGAGTCAGGAACTGGCCGATGCCCATGCCGGCCCGGAGGCGCTCCTGGTACGAGAGCGCCATCACGAAGCCGCTGAGCCCAAAGAATAGATCGACCGCCAGATAGCCGCTCGGGAAGCGCGAGTTATAGTCATGGCTGTGCGTGAGCATCACACCGATGGCGGCGATGCCCCGCAAAGCATCCAGGGTGCTGAAGCGGCTCCGCATGGCTGCCTGACAGTAGCCGCGGCTTGGTAAAGTTATGCTTACCTGCCAGAAAGTCTGTCGCTCGCTAACGGCGAGAATACGATAGCCCTTGGTCGAGAGAGTTGGCGCCTGGCGCTCACACTTTCACTCGTCACGCAAAGGCTCGACCCTCCATACTGCACGAGTCAAGCGCTGGCCATCCTTGGGCCTCTCAAAGCCAACGTCTGCTTTCCACCCATTACGGACGTTCATGTCGAACGTCTGCCCTTCGACCCAGTGCAGACGCTCCTGGGGATAGGGACTGGGGGCAGAAGCGCCTGCTGCTCAGGGTATCTTCAAGGCGAGGCGCCGGGACGATACGCAATTGACCGTAGGGTCAAATGCCACGGCTCAGTCAGCGCTTCAAATGCGGCAAGGACGTGATCGAGCTCGCTAGGGCGGTGCAGACACTCAGCGAATGTCTGCTTTCGACCCAAAGCGGACGGCGGTTGCTCTGACAGCCCGTCGGAGTTGTCACTAGTTTCAAAGCCACTCGCTTAGTGGCAAAATTCTCACCTTGCTAATGCGAGTCGGTCGCATTATTGGCCGCCTGCTCACCTAGAGGAGCGGTCAATTGAGGTATGTGTGGATTGCGGCATCGCTCGGTTTGATCGCGACGCCGGCAATGGCTTCCCCTGGCGTTGGAGATCCAGTCTATGGCGCGACAGTCAAAGACGGCACGACCGATATCGAGGTTCGTTACGGCCGATTGACTGGCAGGTCTGCCGAAGGCGAAGACGGTATGGTCTTCGAAGCAGAGCATGCATTCAGTTCCCGCTTGTCCATTGCCGGCCTGGTTGAAACTGGCCGAGAACCCGGACAGTCCCGCCAAGTCAACGCGTTCGCAATGGAAGGCATTTACTCGCTCGGGCACATTCAAGCGCTCAATCTCGACACCGCACTCTACGTCGAGCTCAAGCACGGCCTTCGGGGCGAGAATGACGCTATCGAGCTCAAGGGCTTGTTCGAGCACCGGGCAGGCCGCTTCGATGGTCGCCTGAACGTGATCGCTGATAAGCCACTTGGCTCAAGTGAGCCGATTGAACTTGGATATGCCGCACTAGCAGACTGGGCGGTCGTCGGTGACGAAGTCAGGTTCGGGCTTGAGGCATTCGGCGATATGGGCACGACTGAGCACCTGGGTGGCCGACAGGAGCACTTCGTAGGCCCCATCGGTAAGTTCGAAATCGAGCACATCGGCCCAGGCGATCTTGAGATAGAAGCCGGATGGCTGAAAGCCTTTGGTGCGGCCCGAGACATTACTGACGGGCAGGCCAGACTGCTTCTCGAATACGAGGCGCACTTCTGACGAGCGACGAGGCGGCGCAGGGCCGAGGCGGCAAGTTCGGCCGGGTAAGGGAGAAGAGTGGCATCGCGACGGTAGGATAGAATGTCCGCCATCGACCAATTGCGGACATTACGGATGGACGAGACCGTCGCGACGGTAAATCGTGAAAGCTTATAGCTCACGGCCCAAGGGAGGCGGAGATGAACCGGTATCTAGCGACGGCTGCCGCCCTGTTCGTTTTGACGGGCGTCTCGGCGTCAAGTCAGCCCACGGGCATGGGACCGGGAATGATGGGACGATGGGGTTCGCCAGGTCCGTGGATGATGGCCAACATGGCTCGGCATCACCAGGCGATGATGTATGGCATCCCCAAGCCGTATGACGCGGCTCGCGACCCCACGCCGAGCACAAGCGAAAAACTGAGCCGGGGCGGTGCGGTCTTCGCGCAGAACTGTGCCTCATGCCACGGCCCGGCGGGGCGTGGAGATGGCCCAGCTGGCGCTACCCTTTCGCCGCCGCCTGCAAACCTTGCTTGGCTCGCCCAGATGCCCATGAGCAGGTCGGACCCCTACATGGATTGGACGGTATCGGAGGGCGGAAAGGCCTTTCAGTCAGCGATGCCGTCTTTCAAGGACACGCTGTCTGCAAGCGACAGGTGGGCAGTCATCGCCTACGTTCGCGCGGGATTGCCTTCCAGTCCGCCGCGCTAGTCTGTCAGGGAGCCAGCTTTTCGGGCGTCATCGAGTATCCCTGCCGCTGCCTTGATGACGTAAGCGCCAATGCCCGCGCCGACGATGAGGTCCGCAATTCTCGAACCCGTGGCCAGAACAGCTAATCCCGACAGGATGACGGCAGCATTGGCCACGACGTCCGCCCGCGTGCAGATGTAGGTCGCCCGAATATGCACCTCAGGGTCGCGCTGCTTGCTCAACATGCGAAGCACGGTTGCGTTGACGGCTAGTGCTACGGCAGCGACAGCCATCATCCAGACGCCATCGGGTGGCTCACCGAAGATGGCGCGAAGCACGACGTCGACCAGGACGCCAATACCCAGCAGCAAAAGAAAGCTTCCGGTGAGGGTGGCCGCACCCGCCTTGAACCGGCCGCTTCGCCCAATGGCGAGCAAGGCAATGTCGTAAGAAGAGGCGTCGGTGAGCATATCAAGTCCGTCAGCCAGGAGGCCAACGGACCCCGCCCGCAGGCCGACCACAACCTCCGCAACGAACATCGTGAAGTTGAGGCCCAACGCGATCCACAGGACGCGCCGCTGCTCGGCTATCTCGGCAGCAGTAGGACCACATCCGCAATCGGTCATGCTGGCGGCCTAGCAGGCGCTCGCCAAGCGGCCAACCGAAGGTCCGCTATCCAGCCATTGCCCACATTAGGGTTCTAGCCTGCCTGAAAGTGATGGTTGCTCTCCTTTGACGGCCCTCCAGCCAAGCATCCATTCGCATACTGCCCAAGCCAATATGCCCCCAATGCACTGCGCGAGGACGAAGTCTGGTGCGTTGGCGGGTGCAATACCAGCGAATGTATCGGACAGCGTTCTGGCAATGGTGACTGCGGGGTTTGCGAACGAGGTGGATGCGGTGAACCAGTAGCCTGCCACGATGACTAGAGCCACGGCCACCGGCACGGCCTCGGCGCGCGCTCGCAGGGTGCCGAGAATGGTCAGAACGAGGGCGAATGTCGCCACGCCTTCGGACAGCCGCCGGCCATGTCAGACGGTCTCAGTCTGCGGAACGCTAGCGGTGGCCGCCTTGAAAGGCCCGATATGACGCTAGCACCTGGCGCAATCGCTCGATCGCTTCCTGCCGCTGTTGCGCAGGGATTCGGTTAAGGTCCGATTTCAGGCCGCTGACCAAATCGGCATAAGCGTTTTGCCAGTCTCGCCCTACGGCCTGCTGCGCGTCGAGCCGTCCGGTGGAGAGCCGTCGAGCAGCCTCGCGGGGAGCCAGCGCAAACGTCTCGCCAATCTTCGGCAGGACGACATTGAGGGCCGGATCGCGGCGCTGTATTTCCTTTCGCATCGCTTCCAGTCCGTCGGCCTCGCCATGGTCGAAGAACAGCGTGCCTGCGATCGGCGCGCGGCGGGAGACCCAGTTTAGCAGTTCATCCTGATCGGCGTGCGCCGAGTAGTTGTCGATGCGCCGTATCTGCGCTCGCACCTGGATATCCGTGCCCGAAATTCGCACTCTTTGAGCGCCATCGAGTAGGACCCGACCTAACGTTCCCTGCGCCTGGTATCCGACGAATAGCACGGTCGATTCCCGGCGATGAAGATTGTGCATCAGGTGATGGCGGATGCGTCCGCCTTCGCACATGCCCGACGCTGCCAGGATGATCGCGCCCGATAGCGAATTGAGCCGGATCGATTCCGCGGTGTCGGTCACGAAATGAAGCCCGGGATCGGCGAACACGTTGGCGCCCCCGGTATCTGCCAGCTCCTCCGCATGTCGGGCGAACACTCCGGTGATCTCGTTGGCGAGGGGGGAATCGACGAAAACAGGCGTCTGCGGAATTTGCCCGGTGCGCAGAAGCTCTGCCAGGTCGAGCAGGAGCTCTTGTGTCCGCTCCAGAGCGAATGCCGGGATCACCAGGTTGCCGCCGCGGGCGATGGCCGCAATGACTTCGGCTCGCAACACTGCACGCCGCTGCTCGATCGTCAGCTTATCGCGCGTTCTGCCGCCGTAGGTGCTTTCACAGACCACGTGATCGAAACCAGCCGGTCCGGCGGGATCGGCCAGAAAGGCCTTGAATTCGGGACCGATGTCGCCCGAGCACATTATGCGGGCTCTGCCGGCTTCGAGTTCGACTGAAGCCGATCCGAGGACATGCCCGGCGTTCCAAAGCCGTGTGCGAAAACCCGGCGCGGGCTCAAACCAGGTGTCCAGATCGATCGGCTCGCACAGCCGCCACGCGGCCAAGGCGTCCTGCTCGGTATAGAGCGGCGCGAAAGGATCCTGGCCCGCCCGGTCGCGGCGACGGTTGTGGCGCTGGGCATCCATTTCCTGGATGCGCCCGGCATCCGCCAGCATGAACTGGAGCAATTCACGCGTCGGCGGCGTGCACCAGACGGCGCCAGTGAACCCTTCCGCGGCGAGCTTGGGCAGAAGCCCGCAATGATCGATATGCGCGTGAGTCAGGACGACGGCGTCGATGCGGCGCGGATCGAACGCGAAGTCGCCGAGGTTCAGCGCCTCGAGCGAGCGCGAACCTTGGAATAGCCCGCAATCGACGAGGATGTGCCGGCCGTCGGCGACAAATTCCATGCATGAACCGGTCACCGTTCCGGCCGCGCCGTGAAAGGTCAGCGTCAGCGGGTGCCCGGCCATCAGAGACACCAGCCCTGCCGGCGAACTTCCATCGCCAGGAGCGCGGCGCATGGCAGGGTTCCTACCGGACTCTCGACACTATCGGTCGCGCGGATGGAAGCGATGCCGGCGGCTTGCAATTCCTTCAAGTCAGCTTCTCCTGCGAGGCAGTGTGTCGCCAACGCCTCGACCTTCGAAGCGCTCGCTTCGATCAACAGCCGCGCCGCGATCTTCAAGGTCCCGCCGGTCGAGATCAGGTCGTCGACCAGAACGGCGACGCGCCCGTGCACTCGCTCGACATCGGGTATCGTCAACTCCACCTCCCGGTCGCCGATGCGCCTCTTTCGCCCGAGAATGAATTCGAGCCCCTCGCGGCGTGCGATGCGTTCGACCCACTGCCGCGCCTCGCCATCGGGGCCGACCAGCAATGGATCGTCCCCATTTGCGAGGGCGGCGGCCAGGATGGGCGCAGCGGAAACGCCCACGGCTTCGATTCCCGGCAAGATCGCGCTAAGCGAATGGGTGCGGTGAAGGTGCGGGTCCAGGGTCAGAACGGCGTCTACGCCGTCGGCAATGATCTTGCCGACAACCCGCTGGCTCACCGCTTCGCCGGAATGGAAGGCGATGTCCTGGCGCATGTAGGGCAGATAGGGAGCGATCAGGACGACCTTCGTGGCGCCACTGTCGCGCAATGCCGAGGCGGCGAGCAGTATCTCGACCAGCTTCTCGTTGGGATGGTTCAGCGAACAGTACAACAGCGCGATAGCAGGCGAGGGCGCGACGCTGACAAGGCTTTCCCCGTCAGGAAATGCGCGGACATTGACGGTCTCATGCGAGATGCCGAGGGCCTGCGCCAGCCGTCGCGACGCACCGGCCTGTGCCGCGAAGCCGAACACGGCGCAGGTCATGGCGCCACCTCGTAACCCGAGCCCTCGACGGCAAGGTCGCGGGCGAAGCCGAGCCCGGTCTCGGAATGCGCGTAGATTCGGTACAGGGTTTCGCCCGCCCGGACATGCGTACCGACCTTGCAAAACAAGTCGATCCCCGCACCTTCGTCCATCGGCGCGCCGGCGAGGCGGGCAATGCGGGCCATGCGTTCGCAGTCGATTTGCCGGACGACGCCCGCCCTCGGGGCGACGCAGTCCCAACGCTGGCTTCCCAGCTCCGGCTGGACGGCACGCCGACCCTGCGCGTCGATAATACGCTCTATGGCGGCGAGAGCCGCGCCCGATGCGAGCAATTCGAGCGCCCGCGCATAGCCACGGCCGCCTTCGAGTACGGGATCGAATTCGAGCATATGCCCGCCGAGAGTGACCGCGTGCTCACGCAAGTCTGCGGGCGCGTCGTCTTCATTGCGCAGCACCGCCATCACATCGCGCGCCTCCAGCACTGGCCCGATGCCACGGCCGACGGGCTGCGACCCGTCGCTGAGGACGACCGTCGTTACCAGACCAAGGTGGCGCGCGACGTATTCGAACAACTTGCGCAACCGCACCGCATCGCTTTGCGACCGTACCTTGGCGGTCGGGCCAACGGGGATGTCGATCACGAGGTGGGTCGAACCCGCAGCGACTTTTTTCGACAGTATCGAGGCGACCATCTGCTCGAAGGTATCGAGCCTGAGCGGTCGTTCGACCGAGATCAGCACGTCGTCGGCGGGCGAGAGGTTGACCCGGCCGCCCCACGCTAGGAAGGCCTTCTCGCTGGCCACGATCTCCTCCATTCGCTGCTCGGTCAGGTCGACGTTGGCGAGCACCGCCATAGTGTCGGCTGTGCCCGCCGGCGAGGTGATCGCGCGCGACGAGGTCTTGGGACAGATCAGCCCGTGCGCCGCCATGATCGGCACGACGATCATCGAGGTGCGGTTGCCCGGAATGCCGCCGATGCAGTGTTTGTCGACAACCAGTGACGCATCCCAGTGCAGGTGATTGCCCACATCGATCATCGAGCGCGTGAGCGAAAGCGTCTCCTGGGTGGTCATGAACCCGGCGCATGCGACAAGAAACGCGCCGATTTCCATCGGCGAATAGAGATGGGCGGCAACGTCGCGGATGACGGCGGCGATTTCGCTGTCGGTCAGCGTATCTCCATCGATTTTGCGCCGGACCGCTTCGAGGCTCGCGGGGGGACGCGCCTGTTCGATGGCGACCTCGGTCCCTTCAGGACAACCGAGCCGGCGGAAGGCTTGCTCGCCAAGCCCGATATCGCCCTGTGCGATGAGCTTTTCGTCATCAACGATGTTGAGCGTGGCGAGAATCTCGTGGCTGCCCGAGAACACCCGGATCTTGCGCAAGGCCTGGTATTGCTCCGGAGAATAGCCATCGCCGTCGCGCAACAGGAAGGCGGTATTTTCCGGATAGGTGTCGATCGGAATGCGCCTGATCGTCGGCATGCGCCGGCTTCCTTATTGGTAACGTGAAGGCGTGGTGGCCGTGAGCTGTACGGCGCGCACCGGGTTCTTCCGTATTGGGAATCCTACGGAGCCCGGTGCATCATGTCGCGGACGGACGGTGCGCAAGCCAAGTGAGTTCTTCCGTCAAATGCCCTCGCTTTGGCTTGTTACCGCTGCTGCAACTGCTTAGATGCACTCCATGGCCGGTGACCTGCTAGACAACCGCGGTCGGGGCGACGCCGAATGGGGTTGGCCTCCGATCCATCCAGAGGGACGCAAGTTCGGCCTCGCCGCAGTCGGCGTTTCGCTGATCGTGCTGTTGATCCTCCATTGGGGAATTCTCGGCTGGCCGATGCTGTTCGGCTCGATCGGCGTGTTCGCATTCTTCCGCGATCCCGAACGCGTGGTTCCGCAAGGGGCGAACCTGATCATCGCGCCGGCCGACGGCCTGGTAACGCTGATCAAGCAAGTGCCCCCGCCAGCCGAGCTGCAAGTGGCTGACGGCCAGAACGGACCGGGGCTTTCGGCCGAACCGGTCACGCGGATTTCGATCTTCATGTCGGTGTTCGACGTGCACATCAACCGGGCGCCGATCGGGGGCACGATTGCCCGTGTGATCTATATTCCGGGAAAATTCGTGAACGCCGACCTCGACAAGGCGAGCGAAGAGAACGAGCGCCAACATGTGCTGATCGAGCGCGCCGACGGAGTCCGCGTGGCCTTCACCCAGATCGCCGGGCTCGTCGCGCGGCGGATCGTGCCGTTCATCAAGCCGGGTGACATTGTCGCCGCCGGCCAGCGCGTCGGGTTGATCCGCTTCGGCAGCCGCGTCGATGTGTACCTCCCGCAAGGGACCGAATCCAAGGTGCTGCTCGGCCAGAAGATCATCGGTGGTGAAACGGTGCTGGCGGAGATCGGCAAACAAGGCCTGCTCGAAGGCGTCAGCCAATGAGCGATCCCGGTTTCGACAACGAGCCGGCGATCGACCCGGGGCCAGCGTGGCTCGGGCCGAAAGCGAGCGAGGACGATATCCCTGTGACGCGGCGTTTCGGCGGGGGTCTCACGCTTCGGGCTGTGTTGCCGAACGCCATTACCGCGGCGGCGCTATGCTCTGGCCTCACCGGAATACGTTTCGCTATTGCTGCTGCCTATGGCCACGAGGGCGATTGGTCGAAGGCGCTGCTGGCGATCGTCTTTGCGGGGGTGCTCGACGGTATCGACGGGCGCATCGCCCGATTGTTGAAAGCCCAGTCGCGTTTCGGTGCCGAACTCGACAGCTTGGCGGATTCGCTGAGCTTCGGGATGGCGCCCGCGCTGGTGCTCTACCTCTGGTCGTTGCAGCAATTGCCGCGATTCGGCTGGTTCGCTTCGCTCGCCTTCGCGATTTGCTGCGCGCTGCGCCTCGCGCGGTTCAACGCGCGGATCGACATGGACGAGCAGCCGCACAAATCGGCCGGGTTCCTCACCGGAGTCCCGGCGCCGGTGGGAGCCGGGCTGGCTTTCCTGCCGATGTTTCTTTGGCTGGCCACCGACGAGCGCGAGCCGCTGTTCCGTGAACCCTGGCTGGTGGCAGCCTGGGTCGCAGCAATGGCGTTCCTGATGATTTCCAACATCGCCACCATGAGCTGGAAATCGATCAGGCCGCGGCGCTCAATCAGGCTCGAAGCGATCGCTCTCGTGGGGATGGTATTCGCCGCGCTGCTGGTGGAGCCATTCTGGACGTTGTCGGCGATCTGCGTCGTCTACCTCGCGCTGATGCCGCTCGGCATTGCCAAGTACGCGAAAGTCAGGCGGCTACGCGCTGCCGCGACGCTGCCTGAAGGAACACCGGCCGAACCGGCCGACGTGATGCCCGCGCCGTAACAACCGGGCGGGGGCGAATGTGCTCGTGCCTGACAGTCGCCACCCGTTCGTCACCGCAGCGGGCGAGCTGGCGCCGCACGGTAGCGACGGCAGCAAAGCCCTTGGCGAGAGAGGCCGAAATCACCGCCGTCGCCAGAACGGCGGCGGCCAGGAAGGCGAGGATTAGAAGCGTTGCGAGCATATCCGTAAACCTAGTTTGGCAAGCCCCGTACTGGACAACAGCCGCGGGGACTTTTGGTAATAGTACGTAAACGACAGCTTTGTTCCCGGTCTGTGCGACCGAAATTGCATTATGTTCTCTGTTTGTTCTAACGTCAAGCCCCTATTTGCGGCAGGCGGAATCCCACATGAGACGAATTGCGCTGGATTCCGGCCCAGTTCGAAGCTAAGGGCCGGCCGCGCCGACCGGTCTGCTTGCTGGCCGTAGGGCAAATTCACATGGAAGGCACACAGCTCCGGTGCCCCAGCGGGAAGCTCCGCCAGGGTTCCAGCGCCTTCCAGAGGCATAACCGGAAAGGAATTACTTATGGCGGCTCCGACCGTCACCATGCAGCAATTGATCGAGGCCGGGGCCCACTTCGGCCACCAGACCCACCGCTGGAACCCGCGGATGAAGCCGTACATCTTCGGCGCTCGCAACGGGGTTCACATCATCGACCTATCGCAGACCGTGCCGCTTTTCGCGCGCGCGCTCGACTTCATCCAGGATAGCGTCCGCGCCGGCGGCAAGGTTCTGTTCGTCGGCACCAAGCGCCAGGCGCAGGAACCGATCGCCGAGGCCGCTCGCCGCTCGGGCCAGCACTTCGTCAACCATCGCTGGCTCGGCGGCATGCTGACCAACTGGAAGACAATCTCCGGCTCGATCAAGCGCCTCAAGTCGCTTGAAGAACAGCTTGCCGGCGACACCTCGGGACTGACCAAGAAGGAAGTGCTCCAGCTCACCCGCGAGATGGAAAAGCTCGAGATGTCGCTCGGCGGCATCCGCGACATGGGCGGCATTCCGGCGGTGATGTTCGTCATCGACGCCAACAAGGAAGAGCTGGCGATCAAGGAAGCCAACGTGCTCGGTATTCCGGTCGTCGCGGTGCTCGATTCGAATGTCGATCCGAACGGCATTGCCTTCCCGATCCCGGGCAACGACGACGCCAGCCGGGCGGTGCGCCTGTACTGCGACGCGGTCGCCCAGGCGGCGATGACGGGCCGCGGCGAAGGCGTGGTCGATTCGGGCGCGGACATCGGTGCGATGGCGGAACCGCCGGTCGAACCGGTTGTCGAGCCTGCGGCTGAACCGGCTGCTGAGCCGGCCGCCGAAGAGGCGTCCGCCGAAGCCTGAGCCATGGCTCGCAGTTGCGATCCGTGCGCCGGGCCCCCACTTTGCGAGGCCCGGCGCCCGATCCCGTTAAATTCAAGAGGTAGGAAGACCATGGCTTACACAGCCACTGACGTGAAGAACCTGCGCGAGCGCACCGGCGCCGGCATGATGGACTGCAAGAAGGCGCTCGACGAGACCGGCGGCGACTTCGAAGCGGCGGTCGACTCGCTGAAGGCGCGCGGCCTTGCTGCCGCTGCCAAGAAGTCGAGCCGCACCGCCGCCGAAGGTCTGGTGGGCGTGGCCGTCAACGGCACGAAGGGTGTCGCGGTCGAGGTCAATTCCGAGACCGATTTCGTCGCCAAGAATGACCAGTTCCAGGATTTCGTGCGCAAGACCACCGAGGTAGCGCTCGGCCTCGGCAGCGACGACGTCGACGCCCTCAAGGCGGCTGCTTATCCCGACGGTGGCACCGTCGGCGACAAGCTGACCGACAACGTCGCGACGATCGGCGAGAACCAACAGGTTCGCCGCATGAAGCATGTTGCAGTCGGCCAGGGCATAGTCGTTCCGTACCTGCACAACGCGCAAGGTCCGAACCTCGGCAAGATCGGCGTGTTGGTCGCGCTCGAAAGCGCGGCCGGTGCCGACGTGCTCGAGCCCCTCGGCAAGCAGCTGGCGATGCACATCGCCGCGGCGTTCCCTCAGGCGCTCGATGCCGATGGCCTCGATGCCGCGGTGATCGAGCGTGAGCGCAAGGTCGCGGCCGAAAAGGCGGCCGAAAGCGGCAAGCCGGCCGACGTCCAGGCCAAGATGGTCGACGGGGCGATCAAGAAGTTTGGCAAGGAAAACGCTCTCCTCAGCCAGCTGTCGGTGTTCGACAACAAGACGCCAATCGCCGACTTCGTCGCCAAGGCGGGCAAGGATGCCGGGGCCGAGATCGTGCTTAAGGACTACGTCCGTTTCCAGCTCGGCGAAGGCATCGAGAAGGAAGCCAGCGACTTCGCAGCCGAAGTCGCTGCCGCCGTCGCAGGCTGACTCGTCAGCGAACAACAATACCCCGCGCGGCCCGTGCCGCGCGGGGTTTTTCTTGCCCTTTTCCCGCGCCCTTGGCACGGGGCATGCGCGTTCTATAAGGGCGCAGCCCAGCGTCCGGAGAGGTCAGCGACACCGATGCCCATGCCGCCTGTCAAACGCGTCCTGCTCAAGCTCTCGGGCGAAGTGCTGATGGGCGAGCAGCCTTTCGGCCTCGACCCCAAGGTCGTCGGAGAGCTGGCGCGTGAAGTGAAGGCGGCGAAGGATAGCGGTCTCGAGATCTGCCTGGTCATCGGCGGCGGCAACATCTTCCGCGGGGTGGCTGGCGCAGCGCAGGGCATGGACCGCGCCCAGGCCGACTACATGGGCATGCTGGCGACGGTGATGAACGCGTTGGCGATGCAGAACGCGCTCGAGCAGATTGGCGTCCATACGCGCGTGCAGTCAGCCATCCAGATGGACCAGGTGTGCGAGCCGGTGATCCGCCGCCGGGCCGAGCGTCACCTCGAGAAGGGGCGCATCGTGATCTTCGCGGCCGGCGTGGGCAGCCCCTATTTCACCACCGACAGCGGCGCCGCGCTGCGAGCCGCGGAGATGAAGTGCGACGCGCTGCTTAAAGGCACCAGTGTCGACGGCGTCTACGATGCCGATCCCAAGAAGAATCCGAATGCCAAGCGT
The DNA here is from genome assembly GCA_035470745.1 of Sphingomicrobium sp. Classification (GTDB taxonomy): domain Bacteria; phylum Pseudomonadota; class Alphaproteobacteria; order Sphingomonadales; family Sphingomonadaceae; genus Sphingomicrobium. The sequence goes on from DATIQO010000188.1 coordinate 20,253, forward strand.
TTTAAAACAGTCAGTTACGACAAAGTCCTAGCAGATAATCTGAAAGTTATGGACGCCTCCGCCGTGGCATTGTGCCGCGACAACAACATCCCGATCGTGGTCTTCTCGATCCGCGAGAACGGCAACCTTGCGCGGGTGCTGGCGGGTGAGGGTGTACAGACGATAGTGCAAGGAGAGGCCTGAGATGGCGAAATTTGACAAGGCCGACATCGAGCGGCGGATGCAAGGCGCGGTCGAGGCGCTCAAGCACGACCTCTCTGGCCTGCGCACGGGCCGCGCCAACGTCGCGCTGCTCGAGCCGGTTCACGTCGAAGTCTACGGCGCGATGATGCCGCTCAACCAGGTGGCGACGATCTCGGCGCCCGAGGCGCGAATGCTCAGCGTGCAGGTGTGGGACAAGGCCAACGTGATCCCGGTCGAGAAGGGCATTGCCAAGGCCAATCTCGGGCTCAATCCGATAATCGACGGTCAGACCATCCGCCTGCCGTTGCCTGACCTCACCGAGGAAAGGCGCAAGGAACTGGCCAAGCTGTGCGGCAAGTATGCCGAAAACGCCAAGATCGCCATTCGCAACGTGCGTCGCGACGGAATGGAAGCGCTCAAGGAAGACGAGAAGCGCAAGGACATCTCCGAAGACGAACGCAAGCGCCACGAGGATGAGGTGCAGAAGTCGACCGACAAGTTCGTCGCCGAGGCCGATGCAGCTGCCACGGCAAAGGAAAAGGAAATCATGACGCAGTGAGGATGTCTCCATTTTCAAAGCGTGTCCTGAGGTAATGCCGGATAGCCAAACCAAAGCCCGCCACGTCGCGATCATCATGGATGGAAACGGCCGCTGGGCCAAACGGCACCATCTGCCGCGCGCGATGGGCCACCGGCGCGGCGTTGAGGCCGTGCGCCGGCTTGTGCGCGCGCTGAAGACGATCGACCTCGAATGCCTGACTCTCTATGCCTTCTCGAGCGAGAACTGGAAGCGGCCTGACGAGGAGATCCGCGACCTGATGGGGCTCATGCGGCGGTTCATCAAGTCGGACCTGCCCGAGTTCATCGAGCACGGCGTCAAGCTAAAGATTATCGGCGATTACAAAGTATTGGACGTTGATATTGTCGAAATGCTCGAAGACGCGCTGGTGCGGACCGCCGGCGGTCAGCGAACCTTGGCGGTGGCGCTCAACTACGGTTCGCAGCAGGAAATCGCCCGCGCCGCCGCGAAGGCCGCGGCCGAGGGTGACGTCACGACGGAGACCATTTCCGCGCACCTCGATACGGCCGACCTGCCGCAGCTCGACCTGCTGATCCGAACCAGCGGCGAGCAGCGACTGTCGAACTTCCTGCTCTGGCAATCGGCCTATGCGGAGTTCTGGTTCACCGACGAGCTGTGGCCCGATTTCACGCCCGAGCATCTGGTCGAAGCGCTTGAAGAATTCGCGCGGCGGGAGCGACGCTATGGCGGACGATAAACGCGTCGAGATCCCACCCAAGGCGAAGGCGTCGGACTTGCCGAAGAGGGTGGTCTCCGCGGTGGTGATGCTGGCTATTGCCGGAACGGCGTTCGTTCTGGATAACCCGTGGCTCTCAATCTTCATTGCGCTGGTTGCGCTTGCCGCGTTCGTCGAACTCGTGCTGCTGGTGCTGAAGGCGACGCCGAATCACCTCTATCAGGTGGCTGCAGTCATTGCCGGCGCCTTCTACATGACCTCGGCCGCGTTCGCCCTCGCGAGAATGCCGCGGGCGCTGATCGTCGTCACTGTTGTACTGGTGATCCTGACCGATACCTGCGCGTATTTCACCGGGCGTGCCATCGGCGGCCCGAAGATCGCGCCAAAGATCAGTCCTTCGAAGACCTGGGCAGGGCTTGCCGGCGGGATCGCTGGCGCGGCGATATGGCTGGTGCTGGTGGTTGCGGTTATCGGATACGCGCTCTCGGGTCTCGATGGCGGAAGTGCCAGCATAGCCGCCGAGGTCTCCGGCAAGTCCGTCATCCTCGCGCTCGTCGTTGGTGCCGGCATGGCGATTGCCGCGCAAGTGGGAGACTTTTTCGAAAGCTGGCTCAAGCGCAAGGCCGGCGTGAAGGACTCGTCGCGGCTAATCCCGGGGCACGGAGGGGTCTTTGACCGCATCGACGGATTGCTCCCGGTAGCCATTATCGCCGGCCTGATCTGGGGATGGGGCGGATGACCCGCTCGATCTCGATCCTTGGGGCGACAGGTTCGGTAGGCGCTTCGACTCTCGATCTCATCCGGCACAATCGCGACGACTGGTGCGTCGAAGCACTGACGGCGAATTGCAACGTCGCCGAGCTGGCCGGGCTGGCGCGCGAGTTCGGGGCCAGGCTGGCGGTTGTCGCCGACGAGCGCTGCCTGCCGGAGCTGCGCGAGGCGCTGGCGGGATCGGACATCGAAGCCGCCGGGGGCTTGCGGGCCTTGTGCGAAACCGCGTCTCGCGGCGCTGATGTCACAGTGGCAGCGATCGTCGGCTGCGCCGGGCTCGGCCCGACGATGGCGGCGATCGAGCAGGGCGGGGTGGTCGCGCTCGCCAACAAGGAAGCGCTGGTTTCGGCCGGTGCGGTGATGACCGCGGCGGTCGCGAAGCACGGCGCCACGCTGCTGCCGGTCGATTCGGAGCACAACGCAATCTTCCAGTGCCTCCACGGCGAGGACCTTGCCGACGTGCGCTGGATCACGCTCACCGCCAGCGGGGGCCCCTTTCGCAACTGGACCGCCGAGCAGATTGCCGTGGCTACCCCCGCACAGGCTGTCGCACATCCGAACTGGTCGATGGGCGCCAAGATCAGCGTCGATTCGGCGACGATGATGAACAAGGGCCTCGAGGTGATCGAGGCGCATCACCTGTTCCCGGTCGGGCTCGACCACATCCGTATCGTTGTCCACCCGCAGAGCGTGATCCACAGCCTCGTCGAATACTGCGACGGTTCAACGCTCGCCCAGCTCGGCCCAAGCGACATGCGCGTGCCGATTGCCTCGTGCCTTGCCTGGCCGCGGAGAATGGCGACTGCGCTGCAACCGCTTGACCTGGCGGCGCTCGGGACCCTGAGCTTCTTCGCTCCCGACGAGGAGCGCTTCCCGGCGACGCGGCTGGCGCGCGAAGCGGCCGAGGCTGGCGGGGCGGCTCCCGCGGTACTCAACGCCGCCAACGAAATAGCGGTAGCCGCTTTCCTCGCCGGTCAGATCGCGTTCACCGATATTTGTGCATTGGTAGCGCAGACACTTTCCGGCACATTACCGGGTGCACCAAGGACACTCGACGACGTACTCGCCGTCGATGCCGAGGCGCGCACGCGAGCGGCCGAAACGCTGGAGCACGTATAAGCTTGTTTCAATCCGCCCCTATCTGGATGTGGCTGGTCGGTTTCCTGCTGGTCCTCGGGCCGCTGGTGACGGTGCACGAACTCGGCCATTATGTCGTCGGGCGGATCTTCGGGGTGAAGGCGGATTCGTTTTCGGTCGGGTTCGGCAGCGAGATCGCCGGCTTCTACGACAGGCGCGGCACGCGCTGGAAGCTTTCGGCGCTGCCGCTCGGTGGCTACGTCCAGTTCGCCGGCGACATGAACCCCGCCAGCCAGCCGAGCGAGGACTGGCTCAACCTGCCGCCGGAGGAACGCGAAAAGACCTTCCAGGCCAAGCCGCTGTGGCAACGCGCATTGATCGTCGCTGCGGGCCCGGTGACCAATTTTCTCGTTGCGATCGCCATCTTGGCCGCGTTTAACTTTGCTTACGGCAAATTGGTGATCCCGCCGGTTGTCGCTATCGTCGAGCGTGGCAGCGCGGCCGATAAGCTGGGCATCGCGCCGGGCGACCGCTTCATCGCGGTCGATGGAAAGCCGATCGTCAGCTTCGATCAGTTGCGCGATCTTGTCGCCCCCAATCCCGGTGCAAGGCTGCATCTCGTGATGGAACATGCGGGCGAGCGCCGCGCGCTGGACTTCCTCGTGCCGAGCGTCGTCGAGCATGACCGCTTCGGCAATCAGTTCCGCATTGGCATGCTCGGCGTCGGCTCGAATCAGGGCGAGCTTGTCCCCGTGGGGCTGGGCGAAGCCGTCGGCCTGGGCGTCGAGCAGACCGGCGAAACGATGCACTTGATGGTCCAGGGCGTGTGGCAGATCGTCACCGGCCGACGACCGGTCAACGAGCTGGGCGGGCCGATCAAGATCGCCAAGTACTCGGGCGAGCAACTGAGCCTGGGATGGCGCTATTTTGTCAGCTTTGCGGCGCTGATCTCGATTAACTTGGCATTCATTAACTTATTGCCAATCCCGGCGCTCGACGGCGGGCACCTGGCTTTCTACGCGGCAGAAGCGGTCCGCCGGAAACCGGCCAGTCCACGCAGTCAGGAATGGGCGTTCAGGACCGGCATAGCCTTCGTGCTAGCGCTGATGCTGTTCGTAACGATCAACGATATCGTTTCGCTGCCCATCTTCGGCAGCTAGGCGGGGAAAAGGAAATTTCGGCGCAACAGTTCCCGGGATGATCGCTTGATTGGCCAAGCGGGTTCGGGCAATGGCGCGATTCATCGCGCCGCTGCCGATACCGGAACCCGCTCGAACTGGGCTGGCGCCCGAACTGCCGCGACACGGGATTTGCAGTGTCGAATGAATGGACGGGTGGAATGAGCCGCAGGGCCGAGACGATCGCAATTTCGCACTTCGCCGTGGCTTTGCTGGCGGGCACCATGCTCGCCGGAATTCCCGCCGCCGCGCTGGCCCAGAACACGGCCGCGCCAGCCGCTGCGCAGCCAACGCCTGCTGCGCCTCCCGGCGCGACCCCGGCACCGGCGCCTGCGCCTGCTCCGGTGGAGAATACGGTCATTCGCACGATTTCGGTCGTCGGCGCCCAGCGGCTCGAGGCGAATACGATCCTCAGCTATATCCAGTTGCGTCCGGGACAGGCCTATACCGCGGTTGCGGCTGACCAGGCGCTCAAGGACCTCGCCGCGACCGAGCTGTTTTCCGACACGCGGATTGAGAACAACAACGGCGACGTGGTCATAACGGTGGCCGAAAACCCGGTGATCAACCGTATCATTCTCGAAGGCAACAAGCGCCTCAAGGACGAAAAGATCACCAAGGAGATCAAGCTCGCCCCGCGCGAAATCTTCACGCGCTCGAAAGTCCGCGCCGACGTCTCCCGCATCATCGAGCTATACAAGCGCCAGGGCCGCTTCGCCGCCACCGTCGAGCCGAAGATGGTGCAGCTGTCGCAGAACCGCGTCGATATCGTATTCGAGATCAGCGAGGGACCGAAGTCGAAGGTCCGCGCGATCAACATCATCGGCAACAAGGCTTTCTCGGGCGGGAAGCTCAAGGGCGAGATGATGACCAAAGAGGCGGGGCTTACCAAGATCCTCAGCGGCGGCACCAGTTACGATCCCGACAAGATGGCCTACGATCAGCAGAAGCTGCGCCAGTTCTACCTGACGCAAGGCTATGCCGATTTTCGGGTGGTGTCCGCGGTCGCCGAGCTGACGCCGGACAAGAAGGACTTCATCATCACTTACGTGGTCGAGGAAGGAAAGCGTTACAAGTTCGGCGACGTGAAGGTGCAGAGCCAGATTCGCGACTTCGACAGCAAGGCGATGACCACCAGGCTGCCGATGAAGACAGGCGACTGGTACAACGCCAAGATGGTCGAAGACACGGTCGACGGGCTGACCGAGACCGCGGGCACATTCGGCTACGCTTTCGCCGACGTGAAGCCGCAATTCCATCGCAATCCCGACAACCTGACGATGGACGTCACGTTCGCCATCAAGGAATCGCCGCGCACATACGTCGAGCGTATTGACGTCAACGGCAACACGCTGACGCAGGACAAGATCGTCCGCCGCGAATTTCGTGTGGCGGAAGGCGATGCGTTCAACTCGCTTGCCATCAAGCGCACGACCAATCGCATCAATTCGCTGGGGTATTTCCAGGAGAATTTTGAAGTCACCCAGGTCGATGGCAGCGAGCCCGACCGCATCATTCTCGCTGCGAACGTGCAGGAGCAGGCCACCGGGCAGCTGACACTCTCGGCGGGCTTCTCGAGCCTCGAAAGCTTCATCTTTCAGGCGTCAATCCAGCAGCGCAACTTCCGCGGGCGAGGGCAGACAGTCGGCCTGTCCGCCAACTATTCCAAGTACGACAAGTCCGGAGACATCAGCTTCACCGAGCCGTATCTGTTCGACAAGAACATTTCCGGCGGCATGGACATTTATCGCCGCGACTACAACAACGGCTACTTCAGCACGGCGACCGCGACTTACCAGCAGTCGACGACAGGTGCGCAATTCCGTGTCGGTATCCCGTTGAGCGAGTACACCTCGGTGCTCGGCACCTACACCTTGAACTTCGACAACGTCTCTGTCGACAAGTCGACGTATTACACAACAGACTCCACCGGTGTGCAGACCTGCAATCCGCTGCTGGCCGGGCGATACCTGTGCGAATCTGTCGGCAGCACGACCACTTCGATGATCGGCGGCACGCTTGTCTATCAGAATCTCGACAACGCGCTCCATCCGACGCGCGGCAAGGTGGCCAGTTCCACCCTTGAAGTTGCCGGCCTCGGCGGCAACAAGCATTACGTCCGGTTGCGCGCTAACGCCTCGGAATATTGGCCGCTCGGACATGGCTTCATTTTCTCGATCCGCGGCGAGAGCGGGGTAATCAAGAGCTTTGGAAAGAACGGCAGTTCAAGCAACGAAGTGCTGCTTACCGATCGCTTCTTCCTCGGCCAGCCCGAACTGCGCGGGTTCGATTATCGCGGCGTCGGTCCGCGGGTAATCCGCCGCTTCTACAGCACGGACGCCAATGGCATTCTCGTGTTGCCAGACCTTAACGACAAGAACAACACAGATGATTCGCTGGGCGGCGAGGGCTATTATCTGGGCAAGTTCGAGCTTGAGATTCCCCTCGGCGCTGGGGCGCACGAGATGGGTCTGCGCCCGTCGATCTTCATGGACATTGGCTCGGTCTTCGGGATCAAGCCGCCGCTCACGAACGACTTCAAAACGGGCCCGTTCCTTGTCGCCCGCAACTCGAGCGGGCAGGCGCTGTTCACTCAGGTTGACACGGCGACGACGAATACCGACGGCACGTGCAGCATAACGGCTTCTTCGACAGTCACCGACCCAGTGAATCCGCATCCTCCCGCGTGCCTCAAGTCGAATTTCAATACCCCGCAAGGACGATCCTTGCCCGCCTTCCGGGAAGACTTTTTCGGCAATTCCCCGATGCCGCGCCTTTCGATCGGCGCTGGCGTCAACTGGAACTCGCCGTTCGGCCCGCTTCGCATCGACTTCGCTTATCCTCTGCTTAAACAGAAGGGCGACCAGACCAAGCTGTTCTCCTTCAACGTAGGAACCCAATTCTGATGAAGACTCTTCTCACCACTGCCGCCGCGCTGGCGCTTGCCGCCGCCTTCACCGTCCCCGCTTCCGCCCAGGTTAGTGGAATCGGCGTTGCCGAACCGGCAATCGTCATCGCCGGTTCGCAGGCGCTAACCGGCGCTTATGCGCAAATTACCACGACGTTCGCGGCGCAGCGCACGCAGCTCCAGCAACTCGAGGAGCAGCGCATCGCGCTGCTCAAAAAGCTCGACACCAACAATGACGGCCAACTGAGCCAGGCCGAACAGCAGGCCGCGCAGTCGCCGACCAACCCGACCGGAAAGCAGCTCCAGGCGCTCGAGCAGCAGATCAATACGGTTCAGGGGCCGATCAACCTGGCCGCCGCCTATGCCGTCTCGCAGATCGCCCAACAGCTTGGCGCTTCGGTGCAACAGGTGGTTTCGCAGGGGAACGTGCAGATGATCCTTTCCTCGGGCGGCGTGCTCTACGCGAGCGAAGCGGCCAACCTTAACCAGAAGATTATTACGGCGCTGAACGCGCGCGTGCCGCAGGTTTCGGTGACACCACCGGCCGGCTGGCAACCTGACCAGGCGACCGTCCAGCTGTTCCAGGATGTGCAGCAGGTCCGGCTCGCCGCCGCGCAGCAGATGGCGCAGCAGCAGGCAGCCACTGCAGGGCAGCAGCCCGGCGCGAAGGCTCCGGCTCCCGCCGGGAAAGCCCCGGTCAAGGGCCGCTGAGCGAAGGGCAGGGCGTGAGCGAGGCGACATCCCTGGATATCGCGGGCGTTCTCAAGGCCCTGCCGCACCGCTATCCGTTGCTGCTCGTCGATCGGGTCGTCAGTCTCGATCTCGGAGAGCGGATTCACGCGGTGAAGGCCGTGACCTTCAATGAGCAATTCTTCCAGGGGCACTTCCCGAGCCGGCCGATCATGCCCGGGGTGCTGCAAGTCGAAGCCATGGCGCAAGCCGCGGCGATACTGGGAATCGAGACGCTCGAACTCGCGGGCACCGGCAAGCTGGTCTATTTCATGGGCATCGACGGGGCCAAGTTTCGCGCCCCCGTCGAGCCCGGCTGCCTGCTCGACCTGCGCGTCGAGTTCATCCAGAAGCGCAGCCGGGTCTACAAGTTCGCGGGCACTGCCAGCGTCGACGGCAAGACCACTTGCGAAAGCGAATTCACCGCGATGATCGCCGATCCGCCAGCATAGCGGGAGGGCGCTTGTAATCTCCGACGCTTGCCGTTAAGGGCGCGCCTTCCCATTTACAGCTGGACCGGTCGGTACCGTTCCGAAGCTACGGAGACCCGAGCCATGAAGGCCGATACGCATCCCGATTACCACACGATCAAGGTCAAAATGACCGACGGCACCGAGTTCGAAACTCGCTCCACCTGGGGCAAGGACGGCGACACGATGACGCTCGAAATCGATCCGACCAGCCATCCGGCGTGGACCGGCGGCAAGCAGCAGCTCCAGGAGGGCGGCCGCGTCGCGCAGTTCAACAAGCGTTTCGGCGGACTCTCGCTCAAGAAGAGCTGAGCGGGCCTTCAGCGAACAAGCGAAGGGCGGTCCCGCGGGTCCGCCCTTTTCGTTTGCGCTCAATCGTCGGCCGGTTCGAACCTCAACGTGCCGATGCGGCGGAAGCGGCCGCCGTTGTCGAGCGGGTGGCTCACCCCGTCCGACACCGGCACTTCGGCAAAGTCGTACGGTCCGACTCCTGCCAGACAGGCCGCGTTGACGCCGACCTGGCTCGGGTCGGCGCGGCGCTGGTGGTACACATGAATGCCGCAGCGCGAGCAGAAATTATGCTTCGCCGCCATGGTGTTGAACTGGTAGACCGTGAGCAGGCCCTCGCCCGCCGTCACTTGCAGCGCGCCGGCGGGCGCGGCGATCATGACCACGCCTTTCATCGAGCAGATCGAGCAATTACAGCGCGAGCCGCGCAGTTCGCGTGGCAGCTCGACCGTGAAGCGCACGCTGCCGCAATGGCACGATCCCTCTCGCGGCACTGTCTCGCCGGAGCTCGTCACCAGCCCCACGGCCTCTCGCGATACCATTTGGTGATCACGTACTTCAGGCCTTTGCGCACCTTCATCGCGTGATGCAGCGTCGCAGGGTTGAGGCTGCCGTCGGGCCGATGGTTGTTCCAGCCCACGAGCATGCCGCGGCGCGGCTGGAACATCTTGTCGATCACCTTGAAACGGGTCGCGCCGCCAGCCTCGACGTCGTTGAGATAGGCCATGAAGGTCCATGTTCGCTGTCCGGCGACCGAGGTGAAGCGCACGAAGTCCTGGCCGTCGGGCTCGAAATAGTCGGTGTGCGCCTTGAATTCCTGGCCGACCTCGTAACGCTGGCCCTGAACCGGCTCACCATGCGCGGGATCGATGCCGGTCAGCGCAAAAAGCCGTCTTTCGACGTCCTGCACCGCGGGATCGTTGGCATCGAGGTCGCAGGTTTCGCTGGTGCGGAAGTAGTCGTCGCCGTTGGGGTCGGCGATCGTCGAGGGGCGGCGGTTGGTGTCGATCAGTCGCATCAGGTCGTCGCACAGGTCGCGCGGCAAGAACCCGGGAACCGTGAACAACTCGACCTTGGGAGTGGGCACTCTGCGCACCCCAGGCTGCACCAAGAGGTGTCCTGCTCTGGTTTCCCCCGGAGTCGTCATGGACCAATGATACCGCGACTCCATCCATGGGCAAGGGCGCACTCGCCACGCAATTTTATTACGCGTACGCCCGCGGCAGGCACATTTCGCTTTGCATTTTTGGGTCGCTGTGCAACAGGCGCCGCCGCCCGCATTCGTCGCTTGACCGGCGGGCACAACGGCCTACCTGCGCCCTCGCGGCACGGCTTGTGGCGATTGTAGCTCAGTTGGTTAGAGCGCCGGTTTGTGGTACCGGAGGTCGGGGGTTCGAGACCCCTCAATCGCCCCATTTCCTCCCTTTTCGCCGCCTAATCAGCTGATTGGACAGGCGGGCACCATGGCATTCTGGACAGAGCCGGATTTCGACGAGCACGAGCTGGTGCAGCTCGTGCACGACAGCGGCTCCGGGCTCACGGCGATCATCGCACTCCACTCGACCAACCTCGGCCCCGCGGCCGGCGGCACCCGCTTCTGGCATTACGACAAGCCCGAGGGCGCTATGCGCGACGCGCTGCGCCTCAGCCGGGGCATGAGTTACAAGAACGCCATGGCCGGCCTGCCGATGGGCGGGGGCAAGGCGGTCGTGCTGCTCGGGCCCGGCGCCGAGAAAACGCCGGAGCTGCTCGCCGCGTTCGGCGACGCGATCGACGCGCTTAATGGCCGCTATGTGACCGCCGAGGACGTCGGCGCGACCGAGGCCGACATGGTCGCGATCTCGAAACGCACGCCGCACGTCTGCGGCCTCCCTGCCGATGACGGCTCGATCGGGGGCGATCCGGGCCCGTTTACGGCGATGGGCATCTATCACGGCATCAAGGCCGCGGTGGCGCACACGCTGGGCAAGGGCAGCGTCAAGGGCGTTCACGTGGCCCTACAGGGCTGCGGCAGTGTTGGTGGCGGTGTCGCCCGCCTGCTGGCGCGCGACGGGGCCAGGCTTACGGTATCCGACCTCGATGCTTCGCGTGCCAAGACGCTCGCAGGCGAGGTAGGCGGCCAGGCCGTGGCCAGCGAGCGGATCATGGGCGTGGCGTGCGACGTGTTCAGCCCCAACGCGCTCGGCGCGGTCCTCGACGAGGAGGGTATCGCCCGTCTCGATTGCGCGATCGTCGCCGGCGGTGCCAACAACCAGCTCGCCCGGCCCGAGCACGGCACGCAACTGGCTGAGCGCGGCATCCTGTACGCACCCGATTATGTGATCAACGCCGGCGGGATCATCAACGTCGGCCTCGAATACCTCTGCCGCCAGCATGGCAGCCCGTGCGATATCAACGAGGTGCGCCGGCGGATTGCACAGATCCCCGAGCGGCTTGAGGCAATCTGGCGCGAAAGCGAGTCCACGGGCGAGCCGCCTGACGTCGTCGCCGATGCCATGGGGCGGCGGCTGATCGGCCGGGCCTGAGACATTCCGGAAGGCGCGATTGCGGCGGGCGAGTACCGCTGCTAAGCGCCGCGGCGATGCGCAAGAGTCGCTCACAGGGGCGCCCGTTTCGATGAGCGCGGTCCAGGTCGGTCAAGACCGCCGCGCGGCGAAGCTCAAGCTTGCCGTCGGGGCGATCGGTATCGTCTTCGGCGATATCGGTACCAGCCCGATTTACGCCTTCCGCGAGACCTTTGTCGGGCCGCACAAGCTGACGCTCGACGATGTCCATGTGTTGGGCGTAGTCAGCCTGATCTTCTGGTCGATGACGATCGTCGTCTCGCTGCAATATGTCACCATCCTGCTGCGCGCCGACAACAAGGGCGAGGGCGGCACCTTGGCGCTCGTGGCGATGCTCGGCCGCTATATCGGCGGCTCGAAATGGAACTGGCTGACCGTGCTGCTCGCGGTCGCTGCGACCTCGCTGTTCTACGGCGACAGCATGATAACGCCGGCAATCTCGGTGCTCTCGGCGGTCGAAGGTCTGACCACGGTCGAGGCCGGCCTGTCGAAATGGGTCGATCCGATCGCTCTGGTGCTCTTGATCGGGCTGTTCTTTCTGCAGAAGCGCGGCACCACCAAGGTCGGCGCGCTGTTCGCGCCGGTCATGCTGTTCTACTTCGCGACCCTCGCCATACTCGGCGCGATCCATATCTTTGACGATCCCGGCATCCTGCTCGCGTTCAACCCATGGTACGCGGTCCAGTTCTTCCTGATCGACAAGACCTTGGCCTTCCTGGCCCTCGGCTCGGTGGTCCTCGCGGTGACCGGCGCGGAGGCGCTCTATTCCGACATGGGGCATTTCGGCCGCGGACCGATGCGCCTTTCGTGGTTCGGCTTTGTCATGCCCTGCTTGCTGCTCAACTATTTCGGGCAAGGGGCGATGATCATCGGCATGGGCGACGCCTCGGCGGCGCAGGCGATCGAGAACCCGTTCTTCTTCATGGCGCCGGAGATGCTGCGCCTGCCGTTGGTCCTGCTGGCTACCGCCGCCACTTTCATCGCGAGCCAGGCTGTCATCTCGGGCGCCTTTTCGGTCACTCACCAGGCAGTCCAGCTTGGCTTCATTCCGCGGCTTTCGATCCTGCACACCAGCGACGAGCATCACGGGCAGATCTACATTCCGCTGGTCAACTGGGCACTGATGGTCGCTGTAATTCTGCTGGTGCTGTTCTTCCGTACCTCGTCGAACCTCGCCTCGGCCTACGGCATCGCGGTGACCGGGGCGATGACGATCGATACCTGCCTGATGGGCGTGCTGCTGATCGCGGTGTGGAAATGGAGGTGGTGGTATGCCCTGCCCGTGACCGCCGTGTTCTTCCTCGTCGACGGCGCCTATTTCAGTTCGAACATGACCAAGGTGCCCGACGGCGGCTGGTTCCCGCTGGTGGTCGCGGTGTTCGCCTTTACCATGCTGACCACTTGGGCCAAGGGCCGCCGGCTGATGAAGGCGCGCATGGCCGAAGTGGGCCTGCCGCTCGACATCTTCGCCAAGTCAGGCCGCAACAGCACCGCCAAGGTGCCGGGAACGGCCATCTTCATGAATTCCGGCGCCGACGGCACCCCGTCGGCGCTGCTGCATAACATCAAGCACAACAAGGTGCTGCACGATCGGGTGGTGGTGCTGACGGTATCGATAGCCGACGTGCCCTATGTCGACGAAGTCGATCGCACCGAGGTGACGTCGCTCGGCGACGGGTTCTACCGCGTCGTCGTGCGCTACGGCTTCATGGAAGAGACCGACGTGCCCGGCGCACTCAAGCGGCTCGACAACATGTGCGGTGGCCCGTTCGAGATAATGCAGACCAGCTTCTTCCTCTCGCGTCAGACGCTGCTGACGGCCGAGAAGCCGGGCATGGCAGTATGGCGCGAGAAGCTGTTCGCGTGGATGATGCGCAACGCGGCTACGCCGATGGAATTCTTCCGCTTGCCGACCAATCGCGTGGTCGAGCTCGGCAGCCAGGTCGAGATCTAACCGGCCGTGCGGCCGTTCAGGTCGTGCGCCAGTTCGGTGATCTGTTGCGCTGCGAGCTGGGCGTTGTGAACATAGCCGCGCAGCCGCTCGTCCTCGATCTTGGTCGAAAGCAGCTCGAGGTTGCCATTGACGACCTGGAGCAGGTTGTTCAGCGTGTGGACTAGCGAGAGCGCAAACTCGGTCGTTTGCTCAGCGTCGCGCCTTGCATGCTTTTCCGGAATCATCCGCGACCTCCCGCTGGCCGGCGCAGCCCCCAGCGCGCGCCAATATGTACGAAGCGCTCTGCCTAAGTAGACCGAAACCGCGCACGTCGGTCTTGGTTCCTAATCCGCGTTAGCGCCTTTTCACTCAGGCGGCGGGTTCTCGACGACTTCGTCCTCGGCCTCGGCCATGAGCCCGTGGCGCAGCAGCATCGGCAGCTGGGTGAAGGTGAACAGGAAGCTCAGCGGCATGAAGACCCACAGCTTGAGGCTGACCCAGATCCCGAAATTGCCGTTCGCGGCGTTGAAGAAGTGACGCAAGACCTCGTTGAGCGCGGCGAGGGCGAAGAAGAAGAATCCCCAATTGCGCGAGAGCTTGAGCCAGCCTTCCTCGTCGAGGCCCTCGAATGCTGCCTGGAGCGCCCACTGCAGAAGGCCTTTGCCGCGCAGCCATCCCGCCAGCAGCACGATGCCGAAGAAGACATAGAAGGCGGTCGGCTTGATCTGTATCCAATCGGGGTCATTGAGCCACAGCGTCAATCCGCCAAAGCCGACGATCAGAAGCGTCGACAACGCAAGCATGCGTGCAATTCGTCCGTAAAGCAGCAATGAGGCGATCGCCGCCGTTACGGCACCGAGAATAAAAGCCCCGGTCGCGTGAATCGCCGCGCTGACCACGCCGATGGGATCTTCGCCCGCCGGCGCGTAAAACTTGTACACCCCGAAAAAGACCAGGACGGGCCCCCATTCGATAAGCAAGTTGGGCCAGCCCGATTTGCTCGTCTTCCGCGGCGGTTTGGCAGCCTCGCTCATTACGCCACTCCCGCGATCACGCGCGCGACGAGGTCGGGATCGAACGGACGCAAGTCGTCGATTTTCTCGCCGACGCCAATGGCGTGGATCGGCAGCCCATATTGCTCGGCGGCGGCGACCAGGACACCGCCGCGCGCGGTGCCGTCGAGCTTGGTCATGATCAGCCCCGTCACTCCGGCAAGCTCCTTGAACACGTCGATCTGATTGAGTGCGTTCTGCCCGTTGGTGGCATCAAGCACCAGCACGACGTCGTGCGGAGCTTCGGGATTGAGCCGCCCGAGCACGCGGCGGATCTTGGCCAACTCGTCCATCAGCTCGCGCTTGTTCTGCAGCCGCCCGGCAGTGTCGACGATCAGCGCGTCGATACCGGTGGCCGTCGCCTGCTTGACCGCGTCGAACACCACGCTCGCCGGATCGCTGCCTTCGGGCCCAGTGACGATCGGCGCCCCGATGCGGTCGGCCCAGACCGTGAGCTGGCCGATCGCAGCCGCGCGAAAGGTGTCGCCAGCGGCGAGCAGCACGCCGTAGTCCTGCTCCTGGAACAAGTGCGCCAACTTGGCTATCGTCGTCGTCTTGCCGCTGCCGTTGACACCGATCACCAGGATCACTTGCGGGCGCGGGAAGGCGGTAATCTCGAGCGGCTTGGCGACCGGGCGCAGGATCGCGGCGATTTCCTCGGCGACGGCTTCCCTGAGCTCGCGATCGGTCATCGTCAGACCGAAGCGCTTTTCCGACAGCTTGGCGCAGATGCGCGCGGCCGCCGCTGGACCGAGGTCGGACAGGATCAACGCGTCCTCGACTTCGTCGAGAGTGGCGTTGTCGAGCTTGGCCGTACCGACGACGCCCGTCAGGTTTTCGCTCAGGCGTTCGGTGGTCTTGCGGAAGCCGCCGAACAGGCGCTCACGCCAACTGGGCTCGCTCACTGCAGGAGGCCTTCCTGAAGCCTGGAGGGGGTAACGGCGAGGATCGTGCCGCGCACGGTTCTTTCGGGCAGTGCGACGCGCGCAAAGTTCTCCGCGTGGCCGGTGCCATCGGCTTCCGCGACGACCGACAATGTCTTGCCGACTAGCGAGCGAAGCCAGCTATCGCGGACTTCCGCCGCGATTTCGCGCAGTTCCGCAGCCCGGCGCCGGATCGTCGGCTTGTCGACTTGCGGCATTCGCGCGGCGGGTGTGCGTGGCCGCGGGGAATAGGGAAAGACGTGGCCGTGGACCACGCCAAGCTCGCGCACGATCGATCGGTTGGCCTCGTGCATCGCTTCGTCCTCGGTCGGGAAACCGGCGATGAGGTCGGCGCCGACAGCAATCTCGGGCCGGCGCGCGCGCAGGCGCTCGACGAGGGAGACGGCATCGGCGCGCGAATGGCGGCGCCTCATCCGCTTGAGGATCAGGTCGTGCCCGTGCTGCAGCGAGAGATGGAGATGGGGCATCACCCGCGGTTCGGCGGCGAACAGTTCGAACAGCTTCTCGTCGATTTCGACCCCGTCGAGCGAGGACATGCGCAGACGCTGGAGTTGCGGGAACGCATCGAGCACCGTGCGCACAAGCGCGCCGAGGCGCCGGCTATTGGGCAGGTCATGGCCCCAGCTGGTCACATCGACCCCGGTAAGCACCACTTCTGACGCACCTTGACCCAGGTGCGTCTCGATCTCGTGCAGAACTTGTGCCACCGTCAGCGAGCGGCTCGATCCGCGGCCCTGCGGGATCACGCAGAAGGTGCACGCGTGGTCGCAGCCGTTCTGGATGGCCACGAAAGCGCGGGTATGCTTCGAAGGAAGGGCAGCTCGGCCGGCAGTGACGTTCCACGCGCGCGCATCGAGCTTCGTTGCGTTCGGTACCAGCCCATCGACCTCGGGCATCGCCGCGAGCTGTTCGCGCTCGATGTCGGCGGCGCAACCGGTAACGAGCAAGCGCGCGTCGGGATGAGCGCGGCGCATGAGGCGGATCGCCTGGCGCGTCTGGCGAACGGCTTCGGCGGTGACCGCGCAGCTGTTGACCACCACCACGTCGCGCGTGTCGCCGAGCAAAGCGCGGATCCGCTCGCTCTCGGCGAGGTTAAGCCGGCATCCCAGTGAAATCACTTCCGAGCCAGAATTCACGCGTATTCGCCCCAGTCGAAGCTCCCGCGAAAGCTCTCGCTTGCCGGACCGGTCATGATGATGTGGTTGTCCTCGCCCCAGCTGATCAGCAGCTTGCCGCCGGGAAGGGTGACGGTGACCTCGCGATCGACCAGTTTGCGGCACATCGCCGCGACCGCGGTGGCGCAGGCGCCGGTCCCGCACGCGCGGGTCAGCCCCGCGCCGCGTTCCCACACCCGAAGGCGGATGTCGCGCCGGTTCTCGACCGTGGCCACGTTGACGTTGACGCCTTCTGGAAACAGCGGATCGGTCTCGATCGCCGGACCGAGCCGCTGGAGCGGAACCTGGTCGCAATCGCGCACGAAGAACACGACGTGCGGGTTGCCGACATTGACCGCGCTCGGCCGCTCGAGGTCGTCCCACGCGACCGGCATGTCGAGCGTATCCATCGCATCGGAGAGCGGTATCGCGTCCCATTCGAAGCGCGGCTCGCCCATGTCGACCGACACGCCGCCGCCATCGGGACGCACTTCGAGGATGCCGCCGGCGGTTTCAATCCGGGCGGGTTGACCGTGGAGCAGGGCGACCGCGCGCGTGGCGTTGCCGCAGGCCTCGACCTCGCCGCCATCCGAATTGCGGATGCGCATGCGGAAGTCGGCGACTTCGGACGGTTCGAGCACAATCAACTGGTCGCAGCCGATCCCGGTGCGGCGGTCGGCGAGGGCGCGTGCGACCGTTGCGCCGACCGGCGGCAGCGCCTCGCGGCGCCCGTCGAGCACCACGAAATCGTTGCCGAGCCCGTGCATTTTGATGAAGGGAACGCGCATCGCGTCGCACCTAGGGGCGGCGAGGCGTTACTGCAATGCCGGTCAGCCGGCTACGCGCTTGGTCTCAGGCTCGTCGGCCCTGTCGCTCTGGTTGTCGCGCGCGGCCTGTGACATCAGCCGCTCCAGCGTCGCCGCGGCGTCTTCGGGTTTGCCATAGTGGTAGCCCTGGCCTTTGAGCTCGCCGAGCTGGCGCAACACCGCAAGCGCCTCGTCGTTTTCTATCCCTTCGGCGACGATCGGTAGCCCCAGTCCGTGGCCAACCGCGACGATCGCGGCAACGAGTTCGGAGTTGGCGCCCTCGCTGGCGAGTTCGGCGACGAAGCTGCGGTCGATCTTGAGCCGGTCGAACGGCAAGGCGCGCAGTTGCGCAAGGCTCGAGTAGCCGGTGCCGAAGTCGTCGAGGCTGATCTTCACGCCCTGGTTCTTAAGGCTGGTCATGATCGAGCGCACGACGGCAATGTTCTCGTGCAGGCAGCTTTCTGTGATCTCGATCTCGAAGCGCTGTGGCGGAAAGCCGTTTTCGGTAAGCAGGCGCAGGAGCTTTTGCGCGAACCAGGGATCGCGCAGCTGGACCGGCGAGATGTTTACCGAAAGGGTGAGCTCCGGATCCCAGCATTTCGCATCTTCAAGCGCCTTGCGGATCAGACTTTCCGATAGCTCGCTGATCACGCCCAGGCCTTCCGCAAGCGGAATGAACATCTCGGGGCCGACGATGCCGAATTCGGGTGACTTCCAGCGCGCGAGCATCTCGAAGCCGACGAGCCTGCCGGTTTGGATGTCGATCTGCTGTTCGTAATAGGGCACGAACTCACCCTCACCGATACCACGGCGCAGGCCGGTCTCGAGCGCGTTGCGAAAGCGGATTTCGCTTTCCATCTGCGGCTCGAACCAAACGTGGCGGTCGCGGCCGTTCTTCTTGGCGTGATACATGGCGATATCCGCCCAGTGAATCAGCATATCGGCATCGGGCAACGCGGCGGAATTCCCTGGCTGCCGGCTGGCAGCGAGGCCGACCGAGACGGTCACATCGATGGTCAGATCGCCGATCGTCACGGGCGAAGCGATCGCCCCGACGATATCGGCGGCGATGCGATCAGCGCGCGCCCGGTCGCCGGGCTCGAAGGTGAAGCCGCAAGCGAACTCATCGCCGCCCATGCGGGCGCAGATTCCGTCCGCGGGCAGCAAGCCTTCGATGCGCATGGCGGTTTCAACCAGCACCGCGTCGCCGGCCTTGTGGCCGCCGCGGTCGTTGATTGCTTTGAAATTGTCGAGATCGATCAGCAGCAACGCGACCTCTTGATCGTGCTCGCGCGCCTTGCGCAGCATCTCGTCGATGGCCGAGGTGATGCCGCGGCGATTGCGGCAGCCGGTCAGGGGGTCGCTTTCGGCCAGCGCGCGGGCATTTTCTTCGGCCGCGCGGCGCACGGTGACCTCGCGGCGCAGCTCCTCGTAGCGGCGCCAGCCGAATATGAGCAGCGCGATGTTGAGCAGAAAGGCGTTGGTCAGCAGCATGTCGGGCGGGCGGTCGACACCCAACCAGCTGCGGAGGATCTGCGGCATGACGCGTCCGCCGATCCCGAGGAACATGATAACCGCGGCGATGGCAATTCCCAGGGCCACGACGTCGCGTTGGGCGCGCTCGAGCGGTTCGCCGCCGGCGCCATTGCGTTCGCTCGCGTGTGAGGCGGGGTGCGTCGGACCTCCCATAGGGGAATTGCTAGGCGTTTATCGTTTCCGTTCGGTTAATTGCCACCGGTGTCAGCCGCGGTTACAGCCACGGCATGAGCAAGCGCTACTGGCTGATCAAAAGCGAACCCGCATCGTACGGTTGGGATCGACTGGCTAAAGACGGCGAGACCCTGTGGGACGGCGTGCGCAATCATCGCGCGAAGATGAACCTGCAGGCGATGAAGGCCGGCGAGCAGGCGTTCTTCTACCATTCGGTGACCGGCAAGGAGATCGTCGGCGTGGTCGAGATAACCCACGCCGGGCTGGCCGATCCGAACGACGAAACCGGCACCTGGGCCGCCGTGGAAATCAAGCCGATACGAAAGCTCGAGCGTCCGGTGACGCTGGCCGAGATCAAGGCCGATCCGGCGCTGAAGGACATCGAACTGATCAGGCAATCGCGCCTGTCGGTTGCGGAAATACGGTCAGACGAGTGGGACAGGATCCTTTCGATAGCAAAGACTTAGTTCGGGAACAGACGTCTCTCCCAAGCCGTTAGGTTAGCAACGGCAGGGCATCGTGCCCCGCCAAGATAGACAGGAGATTCCGGATGGGCGAACTCAAGGACAAGGCCAATGGCATCGCCAACGAGGCCACCGGCAACGTCAAGCAGCAGTCGAACGACCCCGACACGCGCGCCGAAGGCGAAATGCAGGAACGCAAGGGCGAAGCCCGGAACCTGAAGGGCCAAGTCGAAGGCGCGCTCGGCAACAAGGTCTGAGCGCATCTTATCGAATTTGCAGAAGGGCCGTCTCTCATGAGGCGGCCTTCTTGCATGAGATCAACGCTTCGCGCGCAGTCCGCCAACCGTCATCCCGACCGCATTGAGCCGCTCGATATCGCTGATGCAATGGAGCAGCCGGATGCCGCGTTGCGCGAGCGCCTTGTCTAGTGCCGCGGCGAAACCGTCGGCGGTGTCAACTCTGGCAGACCAGCCACCAAAAGCCCGGGCGAGGGCGGCGAAATCGGGGTTAGCCAGGTCGGTTGCGCTCACTCGGCCGGGGAACTCGCGTTCCTGATGCATCCGGATCGTTCCGTATGAGCCGTTGTCGACCACGATGACGATCAGGTCGACGCCGAATTGCGCGGCGGTCGCCAGTTCCTGGCCGTTCATCAGGAAATCGCCGTCGCCGGCGACTGCGATCACGCAGCGCTCTGGCAGGCGCATCTTGGCGGCGATTGCCGCGGGCACGCCGTAACCCATCGCACCACAAGTCGGAGCAAGCTGCGAGGGCGATCCGGCATATGGCCAATAGCGATGCCACCACCCGGAGAAGTTGCCGGCCCCGTTGCAGATTATGCTGTCGCGCGGCAGCTTGTCGCGAGCGATCGCGAGGCAGCGGGCAAGATCGAGTTTCGTGCCGTCGCTGACCGGGGTCGACCACTCGAGCCACTCGCGGTGCGCCTCTGCCCCCGCGTCGAATGACAGGATCGAGCCGTCGTCCCACATCAACGCGCTTTCGGCGAACTCGCCCATGTCGGCGCAGATGGCCAGGTCGGCGCGGTAGACGCGGTTGAGCTCGCCCGGATCGGGGTAGACGTGCACCAATAGCTGCCCGGGATGGTCCGGCTTAACGAGCGTGTAGCCGTCGGTCGTCGCCTCGCCGAGCCGCGCGCCGACCGCGAGCACGAGATCGGCCGCCTTGATCCGTTCGACCAGCTTGGGGTTAGGGCCGTAGCCGAGATTGCCGGCATAGACCGGCGATGACGGCTCGATCGCGTCCTGCCGGCGGAACGCGGTTGCCACCGGGATGCCCAGGCGCTCGGCGAACATCTGGAAGTAGGTTCGGGCTTTTGCATCCCACCCCGCTCCGCCGACGATCGCTACCGGCGCGGCGGCGTCGGCGAGCAGGTCGCGCAACGCGGTCAGGGCGTCGGGGCAGGGCGCCTGCGCCGGGCGATGGACGAATGGGCGCGGCGCGGCATCGCCTGCCGGGTCCGAGAGCATGTCTTCGGGCAGCGCAAGAACAACCGGGCCGGGACGGCCGGAGATCGCAGTGGCATAAGCGCGGGCGATGAATTCGGGAATGCGCGCCGCGTCGTCGATCCGCGCGGCCCACTTGGCGATGGGGCCGCAGAACGCCGGAAAGTCGATTTCCTGAAAGCCCTCACGCTCGCGCATGCCGCGCGCGACGTCGCCGATGAACAGGATCAACGGCTGCGAATCCTGGAATGCGACATGGACGCCGATGCTGGCGTTGGTCGCGCCAGGCCCGCGGGTGACGAACGCGACACCCGGCCGGCCGGTGATGGTCCCATCGGCACAGGCCATGAACGCTGCGCCGCCTTCCTGGCGGCAGGTGACCGTCTCGATGCTGGGGTGGCCGTGGAGCGCGTCGAGGACGGGGAGGAAGCTCTCGCCCGGCACGGTGAAAATACGGCTGCATTCCTGCTCGGCCAGGCATGCGACGAGAAGTTCGGCGGCGCTGCGGGTCATTGCCGAGCCGTAGCCCCGGCGGCGCGGCGCGGCAATCCTGTCCCGGCTGTGGACATCGGCATATTGCCCGGGTGCCGAATGGTTACTTACGCGTTAACAACCGGTCATGCGCCGTTATCTTGTCCTCACCGACGAAGCCCGCCGTCACCCGTTCCTGGCGAGCGTGCCGGCCCATGTCCGCAGGATCAAGGCGGAGCACGAACCGCGCTGGCGGCCGTTCGCGGTCGGCGCCGAGGACGTGCGCCAGTTCCTGATGGCCTACTGCGCTTGCCTGCTGGCAGCGGTTACGTTCATCTGGTGATCACTGTGTCGCGGCGGCAGCGGCTTCGCGCTCGGCGCGGTGAAGCATCCAACCAAGCCATGCGGAAACCAGGCACATCGCGGCGCTGAGCAGCACTTGCTCGACCAGCGGAACTCCGGCCCAACTGAGCCCGCCGGCGATCACCGCGCCGATCACCATCGCGCCCGAGTTGACGATGTTGTTCGCTGCCACCGTTCGCGCGGCTTGCCCCGGATCGACCTTAGTGGTCAGGAACGCGTAAAGCGGCACCACGAACATGCCTCCCGCGACCGCGATCATCAGCAGCGATAGAAGTACCGGGATCGCCAGCGGCTGGGCGAGGAACTCGGGTACGTTCATCAGGCCCCCCGCATGGCGCACGCTCCACACGCGGCAGACGAGGTAGAAGCAGGCCACCGCCAAGCCCATCGCCAGCACCGAAACCGGCGCATGGCGGGCCGAGACATCGCCCTTGAGCAACGCGTTGATCGCAATCGAACCGATCGCGACGCCGATCGAGAAGACCACCAGGAATAGGCTGGCGACTTCCTTGCTTGCCAGCAGCACATTCTTGGCCAGTGGCGGAAATTGGATGAACAGCACGGTGCCGATGGTCCAGAAGAAGCTGATCGCCAGGATTGCGTAGAACACCTCGCGGTCGTGCATCGTGTTCCGCACCAGCGCGATCGAAGAGCGGATCACGTGCTTGTCGATCGGTTGCTCAGGAACCAGCGGCGGGGCCGGCGGCACGCTCAGGCTGGTGAGATAGCCGAGCACGGCGGTCGCGACGACTCCGCCGGCGGCGACTTCGACCGGGATCCACCCGGCCAGGATCGTACCTGCGAGGATGGCGATGTAGGTTCCGGCCTCAACAAGCCCAGTGCCGGCGAGCACTTCGTCCTTGTGCAGGTGCTGGGGCAGGATCGCGTACTTGATCGGGCCCATGAAGGTCGAATGGACCCCCATCGCCAGCAGAGCCAGCATCATCAGCGGGATCGCCAGCGTGGTGATCAGGTGGCCGCCCCAGGCCAGCATCAACCCCGCGCCTCCGATCGTCATGATGCCGATCTCGGCCAGCTTGATCCAGCGGATGATCGTCGCCTTGTCGCGCATGTCGGCCAATTGGCCCGAAAGCGCCGAGAGGACGAAGAAGGGCAGGATAAAAAGGCCCGAGGCGATCGCGGAGAACTGCGCTTCCGCCTTTTCGGAGTTGTAGACCCCGTAGACGACGAACAGCACCATAGCGTTCTTGTAGAGGTTGTCATTGAACGCGTTGAACATTTGCGTGGCGAACAGCGGCAGGAAGCGGCGCTGGCGCAGCAGGTAAGTCGAAGTAAGCATGCGTCCGCTTTGCGGCCTCTTCCCGGTTTGCGCGCGACCCTAGCGTCCCGTTTGAGGGCCGCAAGGGTGAAGCGGGTTTTGCGCAGCGCGGTTCCACGCTAGCGTGCTGCCGATGCTGACCTTGCCAAACGTCCTGACCCTTTCGCGCATCCTAACGGTACCGCTCCTAGCCTTCCTGCTGTGGTGGCCCGAATGGCAGCTCGGCTACGCGCTCGCTTTCGGGCTCTATTGCCTGATGGGCGTGACCGACTATTTCGACGGTTACCTCGCTCGCTCGACCGGCGCGGTGTCTAGGCTCGGCGTTTTCCTCGACCCGATTGCCGACAAGATTATGATCGCCGCGGCGATCCTTGTGCTGACGGCGCAGGGATACCTCCGCGGCCCCTACGTCGGCGACGTGCACGTGATCGCCGGTCTGATCATCCTGGTGCGCGAGATCGCCGTTTCGGGCTTGCGCGAGTTTCTCGGCAGCCTGCAGGTTTCAATGCCGGTGAGCCGGTTGGCGAAGTGGAAGACGACTTTCCAGCTGATGTCGCTCGGCGCGCTCATCCTCGGCGGCGCGGTCGAGGGCGTACCGTGTCATTCGCGGCTGGAATATTGCGGTACCTTGGCGCACCAGTGGATCCACCTGGTCGGCCTGACCAGCCTGTGGGCCGCGGCGATCCTGACGCTCGTCACCGGCTGGGACTACTTGCGAGTCGGCCTCAAGCACATGGACTAGGCGCCGCCGGCCGAGCTTGCCGGTCGCGCCGCATCCACAACAGGACGAATGGCAGCAGTGCCGCGCAGGCCAGCAGGGAGAGGCCCGCGTCGGTGGCGAGCGCGCCGGGCAGTCCGGCGGCTCCGTAACCCTGCCCGTCGAGCGCCTGCATATAGGTGATCGGAAACGCGGTCGCCGCCTGCAACAGGCCGAATTGGGTCGAGGCGAGCGGGTTGTCCTCGCCAATGGTGCGAAAGATGATTGTCGCCTCAACCACGAACGCTGCCGACTGGAACACATTCTCCATGACCATCGCCACGGCGAACACCGCCGGCACGCGCGGCATGAGCATCAGCGAGAGCGTGAACAGGGCGCCCACGCTACCGATCGCGAGGTAGAGCGCGAGCGGCGGAACGCGCTTGACGAGCGAAGGCACGAACAACGCGCCGCAGATGGCGGCGGCGGTGACGCCGGTGCCGGCAAGCACCGCAACGAAGCGTTCGGAGGCGGCGAAGTCGTGGCCCAACCCGCCGAGCGAGTTGGTCAGCGCGAACGACGAGGCCGGCAGGCAGAACAGCAGCAACGTGCGCAAAACCACGCGACTGCGCAGGAGCTGGCCGAGGTCGCGGGCGAGGA
This sequence comes from Sphingomicrobium sp., assembly GCA_035470745.1. Lineage (GTDB taxonomy): Bacteria > Pseudomonadota > Alphaproteobacteria > Sphingomonadales > Sphingomonadaceae > Sphingomicrobium. The sequence continues at coordinate 44,670 of DATIQO010000188.1, forward strand.
TGCCGAAGCTTTCGCGCGCGCTGCGGCGCTCGGCGGTCGAAACCGGGACCACGACCAGCAGCAGCAGCGGCAAGGCGATCGCCAGCGCGACCGCCGGCGGGCCCCATTGGCCGGGCAAGCCGCGCAGCAGGCTGATGAACAGGATCGCGCCTATACCGAAGCCGCCGACATTGCCGATGGTGAAGGTCGCGCCAAGTCGTCCTTCATCGCCATCGGGCACCAGGTCGCCGAGCCAGCCGCCGAGCGCGTTGTAGAACAAGTTGGAGAAGAGGAAGCCGAGAACCAGGCTGGCAGTCAGGATCGCAACGGAGCCAAGCTGAAGCAGCGCGAACCAGCCGGTGAGCGCCGAAAGCGCGCCGAATACCAGTGCGTAAATCCTCCGGTTGAAGCACACGTCGAGTATCGGCGCGAGCAGGAACCCGCAAAACGTCGGAATCATTGCCGCGGCGGTGATAGAAGCGATGATCGGCTGTGGGACGTGCAGCGCCGCGAGCAATTGCGGCACGGTGATCAGCACAAGCGCGCCGTACATCCCGAACGGCAGGTTCGCGAGGCCCATCCAGGCAATCGGAATGGAAACTCGGACCTTGCTCACGCCACTGCCCCCCGCCGTCAGCCTGTAGAGCGCATGCTCGACGTGACGCGGCACCGTAGCACTCGCATCGCCACGAGTCGCCCTAGCCCTCGCGCCGGCGTCAGGCATGAAAAAGGGGACGGATGCGCGTGGCACCCGTCCCCTTGTCTTGTCGCTTGAAGAGAGCGGTTGTGGCTTTAGGCGTTCTGAAGATTGACCGCGCTGGTCTTGCCGCGCTGGTCGTTCTCGAGATCGTAGGACAGGCGCTGCTCCTTTTCGAGCGTGCTCATCCCGGCGGCCTGGACGGCCGTCATGTGGACGAACGCATCGCTGCCGCCGGCTTCGTTGGTAATGAAGCCGTAGCCCTTGCCGTTGTCGAAAAATTTCACTGTGCCGATAGGCATATCTATTTCCTTCTTGGATCGGAGGCCGAAAGCCGGACTCCTTGCGCTAGGAGAAGCGAGAGAAGGAAGAAGGAGCCGCAAAGCGCCGAAGACCGTCAATTATGCGACTGTAGCGTGCAGTATATGGAGAGCCGATCGAGGATTGTAAGGGGCGCGTCGGCTAGCCCGCTCTCAGCTCCTGCGCCAGTAGCCGGAATTCCTCGGCCCTGGGCGAGTTCTTGCGCCAGATGAGCGCGATCTCGCGGCTGGCGTGGGGGGGCTTCAAGGGCCGCGCGACGATGTGCGTGTCGTGCAGGATGCCGGCATCGATCGCCATTTCGGGCAGGATGGTTACGCCAAGGCCGTTGTCGACCATTTGCACCAGCGTGTGCAGGCTCGTGCCGATCATCGTGGCGCTGGCGCGCATTTCGGGGCGGTTGCATGCGGCGAGGGCGTGCTCTTTCAGGCAGTGGCCGTCTTCGAGCAGCAGCAATTTGCTTTCGTCGATCAGGGCCGGGCTGACTTCGGCCGGGGGGTTCAGCGGCTCACCCTGCGGGAAAGCGACATAAAGCCTGTCGATGGCGATCGCTTCCTTGTCGACCTCGCCGGTCAGGAACGGAAGCGCCAGCAGCACACAATCGGCGCGGCCGTGGTGGAGCGATTCGAGCGCGGCGTCGCTGGTCTCCTCGCGCAGGAACAGCTTCAGCTGGGGGCGCTCCCGCCTCAGGCGCGGTAGCATGCGGGGGAGGAGGAACGGGGCAATCGTCGGGATAACGCTCATCCGCAACTCACCCGCGAGCGGCTTGCCGCTGGCCTGAACGAGATCCGACAGCTCTTCGGCCTCTCGCAACAGGCGATGCGCCTTTGCGACGACGGCGTTGCCGAGCGGGGTGAACCTTACGACCCGGCGGCTGCGCTCGACGAGTGTCACCCCGAGCAGTGATTCGAGCTCGCGAAGTCCGGCCGACAGGGTCGATTGCGAAACAAAACACGATTCCGCCGCGCGGCCGAAGTGGCCGTGCTCGTGCAGCGCGACGAGATATTGCAGCTGCTTGATCGTCGGGAGGTAGGTGGTCACTCCGCCGCGTCCGCCGCGGGCACCTCGACATCAACGGCCACGACATCGTCGATATGGGTCATCTTGAGCTTGCCGTTCTCGACCGCGAAGGCGAGCTTGCCCTCGACCAGATCGAGTGCGTCACGGCCGAAGATTTCGTAGCGCCATCCCCCGAGCACTGGCAGCTCGCGCACCCCGGCGGCTAGCGCCTCGAGTTCCTCGGAGCGAGTGAGAAGGCGGCTGGCGACGTCGATCTCGCGGCTGCGGATCTTGAGGAGGAGCTTGAGCAAGTCGGCGACAAGCGCGCCTTCCTTGCCCAGCGGCGCGCCGCGTTTGGGCTTGTCGGGCAGCTCGTCCGACGGCAGCGGCTCGGCCTTTGCGAGGACCTTCATAACCCGCCGGCCGATATCATTGTCCCTCCACGCCTGGCTGAGCCCTCGAACCTTGGCCAGCTCGGCCTGATCCTTGGGCGGATGGCTCGCGAGATCGGCAAGCGTCTCGTCGCGCATGATCCGGCCGCGCGGGATGTCTTTCGCCTGCGCTTCGGATTCGCGCCAGGCGGCGAGCGCCTTGAGGCGGCCGAGAACGATCGGGCTGCGGCTCGGAGCGCGGATGCGGTGCCAGGCGGTGCCGAGGTCGTTGGCGTAATTCGCCGGGTCGGCGAGCTTTTCCATCTCGGCGTCGAGCCATGAGCCGCGCCCCGTCTTGATCAGCTTCTTGAGCAGGCGCGGGAAGATCTTGGCGAGGTAGGTGACGTCGCCGATCGCGTATTCGATCTGCCGTTCGGTCAACGGACGGCGGCTCCAGTCGGTGAAGCGCGCGCCCTTGTCTATCTGCTTGCCCATCCAGCTTTCGACCAGGTTGGCATAGCCGATCTGCTCGGACTGGCTCACCGCCATCATCGCGATCTGGGTGTCGAAGATCGGGTGCGGGGTGCGCCCGGTGAGGTTGTAGATTATCTCGACGTCCTGCCCGCCGGCGTGGAAGACCTTGAGAATGTCCTCGTTGTTGCAGAACAGCTCGAGCATCGGGGCAAGGTCGATACCCTCGGCCAGCGGATCGATCGCCGCGGCTTCCTCTTCATTGCCGATCTGCACCAGACAGAGCAGCGGATAAAAGGTGTTCTCGCGCATGAACTCCGTGTCGACGCAGACGAAATCGCCCTGCGCCAGCCGCTCGCAGAGATCGGTCAGTTCCTCGGTCTTGGTAATCAGCGGGTGTATTTTCATCGTCGGTTTTCTATAGGCGGCCCAGCGCGGCGCCCATGGGACGGCAAGCCCGGCTTGACAAGCGACCTGCCGTCGCCTGTTAGCGCCGGCTCCCTAGCGCCATAAACCGCTCAACGGAAAGAGTCTCGATGCACGCCTACCGTTCCCACAATTGCGCTGCGCTTCGCGAAAGCGATGTCGGGACAAGCGTGCGCCTGTCCGGCTGGGTGCATCGCAAGCGCGATCACGGCGGCATCCTGTTCGTCGACCTGCGCGATCATTACGGTTTGACACAGATCGTAGCGGACACAGATTCGCCGGCGCTGGCCGTGCTTGAGGGCCTTCGGCTGGAATCGGTCGTGACGATCGACGGTGAGGTCAAGGCGCGCACGCCGGAGACGGTCAATCCGAATCTGCCCACCGGCGCCGTCGAGATCTACGCTCGCAGCGCCACAGTGCAGAGCCGCGCTGACGAATTGCCGATGCCGGTGGCCGGCGAGCAGGACTATCCCGAGGATATCCGCCTCAAATACCGTTTCCTCGACCTGCGGCGCGAGACGATGCACCGCAACGTGATCCTCCGTTCGCAAGTGATCACCAGCCTGCGCCGGCGGATGCACGAGCAGGGCTTCATGGAGTTCCAGACGCCAATCCTGTCGGCCTCGAGCCCCGAAGGTGCGCGCGATTTCCTGGTGCCGAGCCGGCTGCATCCAGGCACTTTCTACGCGCTCCCGCAGGCGCCGCAGATGTTCAAGCAGCTGTTGATGGTGGCCGGGTTCGACCGCTATTTCCAGATCGCCCCGTGCTTCCGCGACGAGGACTTGCGTGCCGACCGCTCGGCCGAGTTCTACCAGCTCGACTTCGAGATGAGCTTTGTCACGCAGGAAGACGTGTTCAATGCGCTCGAGCCGGTACTCGCCGGCTGCTTTGAGGAATTTGCCGGCGGCAAAACCGTGACCCCGGCGGGGACTTTCCCGCGCATCCCCTACGCCGAGGCGATGCTCAAGTACGGTACCGACAAGCCGGACCTGCGAAATCCGCTGGTTATCACCGATGTCTCGCAGCATTTCGAGACGAGCGGCTTCGGTCTGTTCGAGAAGATCGTCGGCGCGGGCGGCGTGGTTCGCGCGATTCCCGCGCCGGGCACGGCCGAAAAGAGCCGCAAGTTCTTCGACGACATGAACGACTGGGCGCGCAAGGAAGGCTTCCCCGGCCTCGGCTACGTCACCCGCAAGGCCGGGGAGTTCGGCGGACCGATCGCCAGGAACCATGGCCCGGAAAACATGGAGGCGATCTACGCCGAGCTCGGCCTTGGGTCTGACGACGGCCTGTTCTTCGCCGCGGGCAAGGCAAGCGAGGCGGCAAAGCTTGCCGGCCTCGCGCGCGCTCGCGTTGGCGAGGAGCTGGGGCTGATCGAGCAAGGCTGCTTCAAGTTCTGCTGGATCGTCGACTTCCCGATGTACGAGTACGACGAAGACGCCAAGAAGATCGACTTCAGCCACAACCCGTTCTCGATGCCGCAAGGCGAGCTCGACGCGCTTGAAAACAAGGACCCGCTCGAGATTCTCGCCTGGCAGTACGACATCGTCTGCAACGGCTATGAGCTGAGTTCCGGCGCGATCCGGAACCATCGCCCGGAGATCATGTACAAGGCGTTCGAGATCGCCGGCTATTCGCAGCAGGATGTCGACGCGAATTTCTCGGGCATGATCGAGGCTTTTAAGCTCGGCGCGCCACCGCACGGCGGGTCGGCGCCGGGGATCGACCGGATCGTCATGCTGCTCGCCGACGAGCCCAACATCCGCGAGGTCATTGCCTTCCCGATGAACCAGCGCGCGCAGGACCTGATGATGGGCGCGCCTTCGCAAGTCGGCATCAAACAGCTGCGTGAGCTGCATATCCGCACGGTCGAGCCGCCGAAGGCCGAAAAGGTCGGCGATTAACTCCCCGAGACAAAGCTCGGGAGTTAATCGCTCAATGCGCTTGGGGCGCCGCCGCTGACGCGTTGTCGGGCAGGCCGCCGAACTGGCTGACCAGCTTGGTATAGGCGTCGAGATAGGCGAGCACGATAACCTGGCCAATGTCGGTGTCGCTGTAGCCAGAGGCTCCAGCGGCTGCGAAGCCGCCCCACCAGCCGCCGCCACCGCCACCTCCGAACGAGACGTCCGACTTGCGCGCGTAACCCTGGATCAACGCCTCTTCCTCGGTTGTGCGGGCGTTAACCAGCGACAGCGTGACGCTCGCTTCCTTCTTGTTGACGCTGATGTTGCCGGCGACGCTGCCGAAGCCGTGACCGATCAGGCCACCGGCAAGGGCGCCGATGCCGCCGCCTCCGCTATGGGCGTTGCTGGTCACGATATCGGGCTGCAGGAAGTAATCTGCCGCCTTGACCTGGCCCCTGCCGATGTTCGAATTGTCCTGCAACTCGCCGTTGTCGGCAAGCGCCCGCTCCATCGACCGGCTTTGCATCGACCGGCCGCGATTGACGATCGTGAAGCAGCCCGATTCCTGAACGAACACCTTGATGACTGCCTCCGGGCTGCCAAGGTTCAGCTCGCGCCACCACTGGTTGTCAGGCTCGACGATAGCCACGGTGCCAATCTTGTGCGTGCAGTGCGGAATCTGCGCCTCGCCCCTCTGCTGTGCCTTCTGGCCGGACGACTCGCCTTTGGCCACCGCCGATGAGGTGCCCGCAATGAGGCAGATGGCCGTCGCCGCATGAAAAATATGTTGGAATTTCATGAACTAGTCCCCAAAAACAGTCGCGGTGCCATAGAGATGACTATGCTAACGACCCTTCGGCACGATCACCCATATTCTTTAGCAACTTCGGCATCCAATTGAACCCACGACAAGGGCCTGCTCGCAAAATCCATGGCACTTGCCACCGCGCGCAGCGTTCATTAGGGCGAGAGCCAAATCCAAACCCCCAATTCGAGAGGGCAGCACATGAGCGATACCGCCGACCGCGTTAAGAAGATCGTCGTCGAGCATTTGGGCGTCGAGGAAGACAAGGTCACGCCGGACGCGAGCTTTATCGACGATCTGGGCGCCGACAGCCTCGACATCGTCGAACTGGTGATGGCTTTCGAAGAGGAATTCGGCGTCGAGATTCCCGACGATGCGGCCGAGAAGATCAACACCGTCGGCGACGCCAACAAGTACATCGAAGAGCACAAGGCCTAAGCGAACGGCCGTCAAGCCGTTCGTCCTGAGCTTGTCGGAGGACTGCCATTCTTCGGGTGGCCTTCCACGGAAAAGCAGGGCTTCGACAGGCTCAGCCCGAACGGGTTGGGCCTGTCGTGTTTCAGGGCAACGGTAAGCCTGGAGAGATCATATGCGCCGTGTCGTGGTAACCGGACTGGGCCTTGTGACGCCGCTGGGAGGTGACGTCGAAACCACTTGGGCGAACATACTCGCCAGCAAGAGCGGCGCGGGGCCGATCACTCATTTCGATGCCAGCGAATACAAGTGCCGCATCGCTTGCGAAGTGAAGCCGGCCGATCACGAATACGGTTTCGATCCCGACAAACGGGTCGACCACAAGGTGCAACGCCAGGTTGATCCCTTCATCGTCTTCGGCATCGACGCCGCGGGCCAGGCGATCGAGGATGCCGGCCTGCTCGAAATGGACGAGGCGACGCGTCTGCGCGCCGGGTGCTCGATCGGATCCGGCATCGGCGGACTGCCCGGGATCGAGAAGGAATCGCTGGTCCTTGCCGAAAAGGGCCCGAGCCGAGTTTCGCCGCACTTCGTCCACGGGCGCCTGATCAACCTCATCAGCGGCCAAGTCTCCATCAAGTACGGACTGATGGGTCCTAACCATGCGGTCGTCACCGCCTGCTCGACCGGCGCGCACTCGATCGGCGACGCCGCGCGAATGATCAAGGACGGCGACGCGGACATCATGCTCGCCGGTGGCGCAGAGGCGACGATCTGTCCGATTGGCGTGGCCGGGTTCGCCCAAGCGCGCGCGCTCAGCACCAATTTCAACGACGAGCCGGCTCGAGCCAGCCGTCCCTACGACGAGGCGCGTGACGGCTTCGTGATGGGCGAGGGCGCCGGCGTCGTCGTGCTAGAGGAATACGAACACGCCAAGGCGCGCGGCGCGAAGATCTATGCCGAAGTGATCGGCTACGGTCTGTCGGGGGACGCCTACCACGTGACTGCGCCGCATCCGGAAGGTTCGGGTGCGTACCGGGCGATGGAAATGGCGCTCAAGAAGGCCGGAATGTCCCCCTCCGAGATCGACTACATCAACGCCCACGGCACCTCGACTCCGCTCGGCGACGAACTCGAGCTCGGCGCGGTGCGGCGGCTGTTCGGCGATGCGATCTCGACGGTTTCGATGAGCAGCACCAAGTCGGCGATCGGTCACCTTCTGGGCGGCGCCGGCGCGGTCGAAAGCATCTTTTGCATTCTCGCCATGCGTGACCAGATCGCCCCGCCGACGCTCAACCTCGATAACCCTTCGGCAGGGTGCGAAGGCGTCGACCTCGTACCGTACAAGGCCAAGCCCCGGCCGATCAAGGCGGTGCTCAACAACAGCTTCGGCTTCGGCGGCACCAACGCCAGCCTGGTATTCAAGCAGGTCGATTGACGTGAAACGCCCCGGTCGCCTGGCGGCCATTGCGATTGCGATCGTTGGGCTGTGGTTCCTGGCCAGCTGGTGGGGGCCGGGAGCGATCAAGAAGGACGCGGATTTCGTCGTTCCCCCCGGAGCATCGCTGGGCGCCGTGGCGGACAAGCTCGAGAAAGAACGCGTGATCGGCTCCGCCAGCGCGTTCACGTGGCGTGCGAAGATCTTCGGCGGCGGCGATCCGATCAAGGCCGGCGAGTTCCTGCTCCCGAAGGGCTCGAGCCGCGCGACGATCCTCGACATTATCCAGCACGGCAAACCGATCCGTCGGCTGGTCACGGTGCCCGAGGGCATGCCCTCCATCATGGTCTACGACCGCTTGCGCGCCGAGCCGCTGCTGACCGGGCCGGTGGCAGTGCCCGCTGAAGGCTCGGTCCTGCCCGAGAGCTATGATTTCGAGCGCGGCGAGCCGCGTGCTGCCGTGCTCGCGCGAATGCAGGCGGCGATGACCAGGACGGTCAAGACGCTGTGGGCAAAGCGCAAGGCGGGCTTGTGCCCCATCGCGACCCCTGAGCAAGCGGTCACACTCGCTGCGATCGTCGAGAAAGAGACCGCCAAGCCGGCGGAGCGGCCGATTGTCGCGGGCGTCTATTGCAACCGGTTGCGCCTGGGCATGAAGCTCGATGCCGATCCGACGGTGATCTATCCAATCACCAAGGGCAAGCCGCTCGGCAGGCGTATCCTCAAGTCCGAATTGGACGCGATCACCGGCTACAACACCTATCGTGAGGCGGGACTTCCGGCCGGGCCGATCACCAATCCCGGGCGTGCGAGCATCGCTGCGGTGCTCAACCCGGCGCAGACAGACTACCTCTATTTCGTGGCCGACGGCACCGGCGGCCACGCGTTTGCGCGAACGCTCGCCGAGCAGGAGGCGAACAAGGCCAAGTGGTTCGCCATCCGCCGCGCCCGAGGGGAGATGTGAACGGCGCGCCGCTGATCGTCACGGCCGAACTTCCCAGCGACCTCAAGGTCTGGGCAGAGCGCCTTCGGCAGGAGCATTATCCGATCGCGCGAAACCAGGTGACCGCGCACGTCACGCTGTTCCATGCCCTGCCGCCCTCGTGCAAAGACGAGTTGTGCGAAGCGCTCGCGAAGGCCGCGGGTCAGATTGAGCCTGTGCCGGCGCGGTTCGAAGGAATCATGTCGCTCGGGCGCGGCACCGCGCTCAAGATTGCCAGCCCCGCGATGCTGACCTTGCGCGCGGAACTGGCCGGACGGTTTCGCGGGCTGCTGTCGGCGCAGGACGCACCCGATCCGCGCCTGCACGTCACCGTCCAGAACAAGGTATCGGAGAAGGAGGCGAGGGCGCTCCAGGCGGACCTCGCACGAGCGCTCGATCCCCGCGATTTCCGCTTCTCCGGCCTTGCACTGCACCGCTATCGCGACGGGCCGTGGGAGTTCGTGAAGCGCTGGAGCTTTCGCGGTTGACCGAGGAATAGGCGCATCTTACATGCGCGCCCTGCCTCATGGGGCGGAGTAGCTCAGCCGGTTAGAGCAGCGGAATCATAATCCGCGTGTCGGGGGTTCGAGTCCCTCCTCCGCTACCAATCCTTTCAAATACTTAACTGGCTATGGATCAGACACCTTATCGTCAGTTGGGCGAATAGTTGGGAATCCGGCGGCGGCTGCGACCCAGGTGACGGTGCGTGAGGTCCTTGAATGACCGCAATGCGCCACTCTCAGCCGTTCCGCGGGCAAGCCCTCAACCCGGAAAGCTGCCGTGCTTCGGCCGAAAGCGTCACCTCTCGGCTAGGGAACGAGCTTCTCGCAACGCCGCGGTCTTCAGACGCGCGCAGCCCGCACCCCTGCGAGGAACTCGTCGAGCGTCCGCGGGCTGCGGCCAGTGACAGCGCGATAGTCGTCCGTCGCCAGGTCGAACTGCCCCGCCTCGATCGCGCGCATCGTGCCAACGGTGCTGGCGGCGAGCGAGGGAGGCATGCCCCACTTTTCGGTCATGTAGGCTGGCCAATCCTCGGGCGCGACCGAGGCGTAACGCACCGGCTTGCCGAAGCACCGTGCGATGGCGTCGGCCACTTCGTCGCCCGTGTAGGAGCGCTCCATCGTCTCGTTGAGGATCCGGTTCTCCTCCTGATTTCCGGCAAGCATCGTGGCGGCGGAGAGACCGAGGTCGTCGCGCGCGATATAGGCGCACGCCGCGGTGCCGCCGCAGCGGCGTAGCACGCCCGTCGCCAGCGTATCGTCGAGATCGGCGACCAGGATCTCGGCGTAGAGCGCGTGGCGCAGGATTGTGTAGCTGAGGCCCGACGCGGCGATCGCCTGTTCGGTCGGCCAGTGGACGAGCTGGCTGTGCTCGGCGAGCGCGTCGGGTCCGGCGGCAAGAAAGCTGGTGTAGAGGATGTGGCGCACCCCCGCCGCCTTTGCCGCCTCCAGCGCGGCCAGATTCTGACGCAGCCGCTCCGAATTGTCGGCATAAGTCGAGATCAGCAGAGCGCGGGAGGCGCCCGCGAAGGCGGGGCCCAGAGTTTCGGGCGCATCGAAATCGCCGTGGCGCACTGTCACCCCGCGTGTGGCGAACTCCCGCGCATAAGCCGAGGCGGGATCACGGGTGGTGGTGAGGATGTTCGCGGGATCGGTAAGGAGCAGCAGATTCGTGATCACCGACCTTGCCAGATTGCCGTTTGCCCCGCTCACCAGCAACATCGCTCGTTCCCCTCGCTTCGCTCTTAACACCGACCGCGGCTCAGTAGCACGGCAGCGGGTCGCGTCCAGCCAACCCCCGTTTGGTCTGGCTGGTAGCTCTGCGCCAAACCACGCCATTGCGGCCAGATCCGCCGCTTCCTTGAAGCGGACTTCGTCTGGTCGCTATCAGACCCGATCGCCGGCCGGTCTTTAATTTCCGTAACATTACGGAAAGCGCGAAAGATTGCGTCGGTCCAGTTTACGCGCGAACCACAGATAACGGCATGTAGACGGCTGCTATTTTTCGCAGATCCGCTGCCCTCTCCGGTGAGCGCGTTGTCGAGGTCGCGCGACGCTTCGGCCAGCTGCCGCGCTGACCCAAACGAACGCCTTTTATTGAAGGAGACGAGACATGGCACTTGGATACTTATCACCCTACCGCCGCGGTTCGCCCGCACCCGCAGGACGTGGATCGAACGCCAACTCGCTCTTCGACATCAATCGCGAGATCAATCGGATGTTTGAGGCGCTTTTCGAACAGGGCGGCGAAATCGGTACTCTCAGCCCGGGAATGCTGGCTCCGGCGCTGGACGTCCACCACGATAACGACAAGATCGAAATCACGGCGGAACTGCCGGGCGTCAAAGAGGAAGACATCGATCTTACTGTCGAAGACGGTGTGCTGACGTTGCGCGGCGAGAAAAGGAGCCAGCGGTCAGACGATGAGCGCGGCTATACCGAGCGCAGCTACGGCACGTTCGTGCGACGCATTTCCCTGCCCCCGACGGTGGACGAGAGTGCTTGTTCGGCGGATTTCGAAAACGGCGTGCTGAGGATAACTCTGCCGGTCGGCGAACAGAAATCCCGCGGTCGAAAGATTGAGCTTGGAAGTCGCAAATCGACAAGCTCTGAGGCCGCGGGAGCGCTGATCGACCGTAAAGAGGATAAGGCGCCCGCAGCACAGAGCCGTAAGCAAAGGCAGAAGCCAAATAAGAAGGGGTGAGCTTGGCTGGTCGTGAGGGTCACGTGCCCTCACCTGGCTTCCCGAGCGAACCACGTCTCATTCCGACGCTTCTCAGGGGGGAGGAGGCGGCTGTCTGGGGGCGCCCAACCGTGTAGCGCAGAAGTCATTCCGGCCGATGGTATTCGAGAGGCCGGCATAGCGAGTGCGATTACGGAAGAGTGCCACCCCGAGCGACTTAATGATCGCGACGTTCTGCGCGACGGCCGATCAAAGCGAAGGTGAGCCCGCGTGAATGCCGAGCTGATCGTGTGCGGATTCTGCGGCGCGCTTAACCGTGTGCCGGCCGAGCGGCTTACCGCCAGCCCGAAGTGTGGCCGCTGCGGCAAGGGGCTGTTCGGCAATGGTCCGATCCAGGCGGACAGCGCGACCTTCGCCAAGCTGGTGGAAAGGGGCACGATGCCGGTTCTGGTCGACTTCTGGGCGACATGGTGCGGCCCGTGCCGGGCGATGGCGCCCGCATTCGCGGCGGCCGCCAATACTCTCGAG
>DATIQO010000189.1:0-1616 GCA_035470745.1 Sphingomicrobium sp.
GCCCGGGCGATTGCTCCCATCATTCCGATGTCTGCCGACAAGCTTCTAAGCCTCATCGATGCCGGCGAGGGCGGAGCGCCGATCTTGCAGCCGACGCCGCTCTTCCCGCGCCTTGAGCTTGCCGAGGAGGAGGAAGCCGCGTGAGGCTGATCGACAGCCATTGTCACCTCAATTACGAGGGCCTGGTCGAACGCCAGGCGCAAGTGCTCGAGACAGCGCGTGCACGCGGTGTCGAGGGTTTCCTGAACATCTCGACGCGCCAGCGCGAATGGGCTGACATCGTCGCCGTTGCCGAGCGCGAGCCTGACGTCTGGGCAAGCGTCGGGGTTCATCCGCACGAGGCCGACGCGCATCCGGATCTCGGCGCTGCGGCACTGGTCGAAGCCGCCGATCATCCGCGCGTGATCGCGATCGGGGAATGCGGGCTCGACTATTTCTACGACAAGTCCGACCGCAAAGCGCAGCGCGAGCGGTTCCAGGCGCATATCGATGCCGCGCGCGAGTGCGGGCTTCCGCTCGTCGTCCACACGCGCGAGGCCGAGGCGGATACGTACGAGATGCTTGCCGCAGCCGTGAAGGAGGGCGGGATCACCGGCGTCCTTCACTGCTTTACCGGCTCGGCGGACCTTGCGCGCAAGGGGCTCGATCTCGGTTTTTACATTTCGCTCTCTGGAATCGTCACCTTCAAGAACGCGGCCGACCTTCAGGCTACCGCCAAGTGGCTGCCGCCGAACCAGATGCTGGTGGAAACGGATTCGCCCTTCCTTGCCCCGGTTCCGCACCGCGGTCAGAAATGCGAGCCCGCTTTCGTCGCCGATACTGCAAGCTTTGTCGCTGAGCTGAGGGGAGATGATCCCTTGGAGCTTGCCGAAGCTACCACCGCCAACTTCTTCAGATTGTTCAAGAAGGCGGCGTGAAGGTCCGCATCCTCGGATGCGGGACCTCGACCGGCGTCCCCAAGATCGGCAATGATTGGGGCCTGTGCGATCGCCACGAACCGCGCAATTACCGGCTAAGAACCTCAATCCTCGTTGAAAGCGCGGGCCAGCGAATGCTGGTCGATTGCGGACCCGATCTTCGTCAGCAGCTACTGGAAGCAGAAGTGAACCGGCTCGAGGGCGTCATCGTGACCCACGCCCACGGCGACCATTGCCACGGGATCGACGAGCTTAGGCCGGTGTCGCAGGCGATCGCAGGTCCGGTGCCTCTCCACGCGCGTAGCGAAGTCCTCGACGAGCTTTCCGAGCGATTTGCCTATGCCTTCACCCGCTCGGAATTTTACCGGCCGATCGTCGAGGGGAGGGAGATTGGCGCAAGCCTCTTCTTCGGGGAGGCGCAGGTCCGTTTCGTCGACCAGCCCCACGGGACCACCACTTCGCTCGGGCTGCGCTTTGAAGAAGGCGGAAAATCGGTATCTTATGCAATAGATTTCAGTAGCCTGACGAACGAAATGGCGGAGCTTTATCAACAAACGGACGTCTGGATCGCGGATTGCCTCACGCGCGGTCCGCATCCAACGCATGCCCATCTCGACGCGGTTCTTGGCTGGGCGAGGGAATTGCGCGTCTCGCAGCTCTATCTTGTTCACATGGGCAACAGCCTCGATTATCGATCAC
>DATIQO010000190.1:0-7945 GCA_035470745.1 Sphingomicrobium sp.
ATCAAAGGCGTCGCCTATGCGGCGATACTCGGACTTCTCGCGCTCGTGATCGCGGTCGCGGTCGCGACCGCGTACCTGCCGAGCTACGGAGACCTCACCAAGCGTTCCGACCTTGGCCAGATGATTCGCGTCCGGGCGGCCAATGGCCAGGTCCTCCTGTCTCTTGGGCCCAGCTTCGGGCGCTGGCTCCCCTATGATCAGATCCCGCCTGAGATGCGCGCAGCGATCATCTCCACCGAGGACCGCAGGTTCCGCAGTCACCTCGGCGTCGACCCGATCGGTATTGCCCGTTCGATCGAGGTCCGATTCAGCAGCGGTCATTGGCGGCAGGGCGGATCCACCATCACTCAGCAGCTCGCCCGCAACATTTTCCTCACGAACAACCGGACCTTCGTTCGCAAGATCAAGGAAGGCGTTCTTGCGCTCGCGCTCGAGCGCAAGTTCAGCAAAGACCAGATCCTCGAGCTTTATCTGAACCGGGTCTACTTTGGTGGCGGCGCCTATGGCATCGATGCGGCGTCTCGGAAATTCTTCGGTCACGGCGCGGATCACTTGAGCCTCGGCGAAGCGGCGATCATCGCCGGGCTGGTCAAAGCCCCCTCCAATTACTCGCCGACTGCCGACGTCGAAGCTGCGCGGGATCGCTCCGGAGTGGTACTGCAGACGATGGCCAAGAACGGCTTCATCACACCCGAGGAAGCCGCCGCCGCCAATCCTGCCCAGGTACGGATCCAGCAGACCACCAGCAATAACAGCGTTCGCTATTTCACCGATTGGGCGCTCCCTCAGCTCGATACGCTGATCGATCAGACGACCGACCCAATCGACGTCTGGACTACACTCGATCCGGGAATGCAGGGCGCCGCCGACCGGGCGATCCGGGCCAACGCGCCCGATGGCGCCCAGGGTGCGATGATCGCGATCGATCGTGACGGTGCAGTCCGAGCTCTGGTCGGCGGAAAGGACTATGTCTCTTCCATCTACGACCGTGCAACGCAGTCAGAGCGTCAGCCGGGCTCCGCCTTCAAGCTGTTCGTCTATCTGACCGCGCTCGAATCCGGAATGAAGCCGACCGACACGATCGTCGACGAACCGGTGACGATCAACGGCTGGAGTCCGCGCAACTCCGAACGGACGAATCTCGGGCCAGTCACCTTGCGCGAAGCATTTTCGCGCTCGATCAACACCGTCAGTGCAAAGATCGGCCAGCAGGTCGGCTTTGGTACCATTGCCGACATGGCGCGACGCTTCGGAATCACGACGCCGATCTCCACCTATCCCTCGATGGTTTTGGGCTCGAGCGATGTCCGTCTCATCGAGATGACGCGCGCTTTCGCTTCGGTTGCCAACAATGTCGCAGCTGTAACTCCCTATGGCATCCGCCGCGTCGTCACCGCCGATGGACGGCTGCTTTACTCCCATGACGCCGAGGAAGGTCGGGTTCTCGTCGCGCCATGGGTCGCCGCCGAGATGACCGATCTCCTCCAGTCGGCGGTTCTGTCCGGCACCGGCCGAGCTGCCCAGATCGGACGCCCGGTGGCAGGCAAGACCGGCACCACCACTTCAAACAAGGATGGCTGGTTCATCGGCTTCTCGAGCGGCCTGACGACGGGCGTGTGGATGGGCCGCGACGACGCCAAGCCGGTTCCGGGCCTCCAGGGCGGCACGGCGCCAGCTCGCGCCTTCCACGACTTCATGAGTGTCGCAGTTGCGAACCGGCCGGTCGAGCAATTCCAGACGCAGGTGCCGATGCCCGACTGGCAGCTGACACCCGAAGAGGAAATTTACGGCGACCAGCCGACCGACATGAACGATGTCGGCCCAATGGTGGACGAGAATGGCATGCCAATCGGAACCCCGCCTGGGGAGCAGGGCAACCCGCAGCAGCAACCGATGGTGCAACCCGACGGCACCGCCGAGCCGAACCAGCAGGAGCTCGACCAGGCCTTCCCGCCGCAGCAGCCGCAGATCAGGAGGCCGCCGGCTTCGCCGCCGCAACCCCAGCCAAGGCAACCGGGATATCCGGCCGAACCGCAGCCGCAGCCGCGATCAACGGTTCCGGCCGATCCGTCTGAGCCGCGGCCCGATCCGGCGTAGGGCTGCCTTGGCCTCGGAGACGCCTGAGCCGAACAGCTGGGCCTCGAGCGCCTTGAACTCAGGTCCGTGGTGGAGGTGCACCAGATGTGCAACTTCGTGCGCGGCAACATAACGACGAACGTCTTGCGGGGCGAAGATGAGCCGCCAGTTCATCCTGATCCGGCCCTGCGACGAGCAGCTTCCCCAACGCGTCGAGGCGTCACCGATCGTAACAGACCGCGCGGTAACGCCCGCAGCCGCCGAATAATGTGCGATATCCAGCGACATGGTGTCCCGCGCGAGGCGCTTGAGAAACGTTTCGACGCGGCGAGCCACCGCAGTCGCTGGGCCGCCGCAGCGGATCTCGCGCTCGACTAAACTTGGCGTGCGAGGCCAATCCGCGCGCCAGTTGATCACGACGTCGCGTCCTTCGAGGGGGATCGTCGCCCCCGGCACGAAAGGCTCGCCCGGCTCAGCGCTCTTAACCTGCAGCTCGATCCAGTCGCGCTGCTCGAGCGCCCACGCGAGCGCGGCACGGCGGCTGGTCCGCCACGGACAGGTCAGCCTCAGCGTTCCGGACGCCTCGTCGAAGCGGAGCCGAAGCCGCCGAGCGCTGCGCAGGCGGCGAATTTCGATGGGAGCTGGCAGTGATGCCTCGAGCGAGGCTTCAGAGCGGCCGTTCGACCACATGATATTCAAGTTCGCCGGCGTCTTCCTCGCTGACGGTCCAGCCGCGCGTCGACTGGCCAGCTTCGTGAACCGATTCTCTGCTGCCGGAGATGAGGTAGTGCCACTGCGGAAGCGGTTCGCCGGCGGCCCGGAGGCGGTAAGCGCAGGTATCCGGGAGCCAGTCGAGCCCGTCGAGATTCCTGCGATCGAGCTTCACGCAGTCCGACACCCGCTTCATCCGGTTCTTATAGTCGAGGCAGCGACCGTGACGGCGGTCGAGCAGCTTGCAGGCGACGTTCGTCGCGTAAAGGACACCCGTTTCCTCGTCTTCGAGCTTGTGGACGCAGCAGCGACCGCAGCCGTCGCACAGCGCCTCCCACTCGCCGCGATCGAGCGCGTTGAGCGGCTTTTCCCAAAATGGCCCGGCATCATTCATGACAAGTCGAGCCTTGCTCTGCTAATCGGCAACGATCAAGCGGGGAATCATCGAGGCTAAGTACATGAAGTCGTTGAGAATCGCTCTCGTCATCGGCGCATTTGCGCTATTCGCCACTCCGGCACTCGCCCAGTTCGAGGGACCCGATAGCAGCCAGTTCCTCGACGCCGTCCAGAAACGCGATGGCGACAAGGCGACCCAACTCCTCACCGACCACCCGACGGTCATCAACAGCAGGGACTCCAAGGGCGATACCGGGCTCATCATCGCCATTCGCGGCGGAGATCATGATTGGACCGCCTTCCTACTTAACAAAGGCGCCGATCCAAACGCACCGGGCGCTGGAGGCGATACGCCGCTGATCGCTGCTGCGAGAGCTAATTTCGGCGATGCCGTCGGATGGCTGCTGGGCCAGGGAGCGAAGGTCGACGGGACGAACAAGTCGGGCGAGACTGCCCTGATCGTGGCCGTTCAGCTTCGCCAGGCACGCATGGTCAAGGACTTGCTCGATGCCGGCGCCAATCCCGACCATACCGACGCTGCGGCCGGCTATTCCGCGCGCGACTATGCGCAGCGCGATCCTCGAGCGCGCGACATTCTGAAGCTGATCGAGACCAAGAAGCCCAAGAGCTCGGCAAACGCCTCTAACTAGCCTCGCCGAGCGAAGGGTCGATCTGCGCGGCGAGGCGCCGCGCCGCGCGCCGCGCGAAACGCAGCAACTCGGCCTTGCGACGGGCCGGCGCGAGTGGGCGGTGGGCTGCCTGCCTTACGATCGCCGCGTCATAGCGATCGGCGACGATCAGCCCAGCGTTGCCTGGAAGGTAGCGCTCCTCGTCGAGGATGTGCGCAAGCTGCGGTGGCACCGCCCAGAAGAAGCGGTCGCAATATTCGAGATAATCGGTCCACTTTCCGTCTCCGACGAGGTCGGCCTTGGCGACCTTGATCTCGACAATCGTGAGGCTGCCCTTGGCATCGATCGCCATGAGGTCGGCGCGTCGACCATTTGGGAGCGGCATTTCGCAAATTGCAAACAAGTCCTGGCGGCAGAACAACCTGGTTACACCGCGTGCGACATCGGCCGCGATCGGGAGCTCGGCGAAACAAAGAGCGTCGGACTGCGTCGGCATCGGCGCTTCGTAGAACAAAACGCAAAAACAGCCAATGCGGGGACGTTTACGACCTGCTCCCAAAGCATAAAAAAAGCGGGCGAGACTAAGCTCGCCCGCCGCCCGCCCGCATTCTTACTCTCTTAGCGGAAGAATACGTGGTTCCCGATGGAGGCCACTTTCTTGAGGTGCCAACCGGGCGAAACATAACGCGCATGGAAGAAGAGCGCGTTGCCGACGCCTGAATCCTTAAGGCCCTGGTCGACGATCTTGGCGATCGCGACCGCAGTCTGCCATTGCCTGCTCTCGTGCGAGACATGCGGCAACGAACCGCCGTGAACGAACGAGAACTGGCCGCGCTGGAACAAGACGCCGCAATAGCTCGAGGGGAACCGGCCAGCGCTCTCGGTCCGGTTCGCGATGACCTGCCCAACGGCAAGCTGGCCGAGCAGCGGCTCGCTCTTAGCCTCGAAGTAGACGCCCGTCGCAAGACACTCGAGCTCGCGGCTTCCGGGCTCCGGGCTACGAAGGTCGGCAACCATCGAAGCGAGGTTCTCCGAGCGATCCAATGTCGCCTGAGGACTACTGATTTGTGAGTTTTGGCCGTTGGCCGGCGTCTCTGGCGAGACCGCATCGGGCTGTGACAAGTGCGGCTCACCGTTCGGATCGATCAGGTCGGGGACCGATGGCGTCGCCAAAGTCGCCTTCGCGACCGAAACGAGCGTGTCACCCGTAGGTCCGGCCTCAGCCGGCGCAATCGTAGAAGCGGTCAGCGCAGCACAAATCAGCAGCGCCCTGCGAAAAGAAGCCAACAGTCTAGCCGTAACCATGCGGTGAACCGCCGAAAATCAGACGCTTTCTACTTACGAATACTTGCGCAAGCGTCTGTCGTGATTCCCCGTCTCGCGTGGCATTCTCGGAATTTAGTCCCGAGCGAATGCCCCCCGCTCTTGTTGTTGGTAAGGGTTTTCACTGAGCCGCGCCGAGGGTCAACCCAGGCCGGTCGTTTCAGCGATGAACCGTTCAGGCTCCGCGATATCCAGTTCGATTGCCCATGAATCGTCGTCGAAGCGTGCTCTGCGGGCGAGGAAATCGCCAATTTCCTGGGAACTCGCCGAATCGGATGGGCCAACTCTTTCCCAGCGATAGGATCCGTCGAGGCTCAACACCCGCTCGAGAAATGCCACGTGCCGACCTCGGCTGCTGACGAGGATGAGCAGCGAGCCGCGGTCAGGATCACCTTTCTTCATGACCGTTGCAAAGCCGCCCCCGGCGGCAACCTGCCGCAGGATCCCGGCGACCTCGACGTGGGTCGGGAGGCGATCGGTCAGGCCGCGTCCCGTTCGTCGGCGCCGAGGAGCACGGCAGCGAGCGCATCTCGGCTCCGGGCGCCGCGCATTTTCTCAAGTGTTGCCGCGTGGCGCGTCACCCTGCTTATCGCGGCGAGCGCCTTCAAATGTTCAGCCCCGGCATCCGGCGGCGAGAGAAGGAGGAAGACCAGGTCGACCGGACGGCCATCGATCGCTTTATAGTCGAGCGGCTCGGCGAGGCGCACGAACAGGCAATAGATTCTCTTGAGGCCTTCGATTTTCCCGTGCGGGATCGCGACGCCCTGGCCAAATCCTGTCGAGCCAAGCTGCTCTCGCTCGGTGACGCTCGACAAGATCGCGCCCGAATCGAGCTCAAGCCGTGCGCCGGCGAGATTGGCGAGCTGCTGGAGCAGTGCCTTCTTGCTGCCGCCTGGCAGGCCAGTCTTGATGGCGTCGAAATCAAGGAAGTCTGAAAGGTGCATTACCAAAGCCTTTGAACCGCGACAGCTCTCGCATTGCCGCTACTCGAAAGGAAGATGGGCTCAGGCCGGGCGCGGCTCAACCCACCCGATGTTTCCGTCTTCGCGGCGATAGATCATGTTGAACTCCCCGGTTCCACTGTTCTTGAACAGCAGTGCCGTCGTGTTCCGAAGGTCCATCAGCATTACGGCATCTGAAACGCTTGCATCGGGAATATCGACCCGTGTCTCAGCCACGATCGTCGGATGAACGGCCGCTTCATCATCCTCCGCCACCGCTGGCGAGAAGATCGTGTAGCCGGCATTTTCGACAAAGGCTTGCCCCTGGTCATCGCTCTTCCGGTCCTTGAGCCGTCGCATGTAGCGCCGAAGCTGCTTCTCGATGCGATCGGCGGCGCCGTTGAACGCCAGCTGCGGCTCGCGAGCACTGTGCGATGCCTTCAGTACGATGCCCTGCATCACCGGCGCGACAATGTCGCAGCTGAACCCATTGTCGGCCGAACGGCCGAACGTGACGTTCGCGCCGACGGCGCGCGCGAAATATTTCTGCGAAATCTCTGCCATGCGCTGCTGCGCATATTGGCGAACCGATTCGCTGGTATCGACTTGATGGTCTGCGACCCGAACGTCCACTTGACCTGCTCCTTTCGATCGCGGCCGCTTAGGACCCGCCAAAAGCCAACGTCAACTGACGCCGGCGAAGCGTGCCCACAGCGGATTGGCGAGTTGAGCAATAAACGCGCGATGGCGTTCCAGTTCCTCTTCCGCGGCTGCGTGGGGGCGCGCCGGGCGAGTTTCGCGGACGGTGACGGGCCGAGATCCTTGCAAGACGCCCACGCTCTTCGTGTCGGCGACCAGACCAAGCCCGATCTGCCGGCCGCCGGTCAGCTCAACATAAACCTGGGCCAGCAGCTGCGCATCAAGCAGCGCACCATGCTTGACGCGCTGGCTGCGATCGATGCCGAAACGCATGCAAAGGGCATCAAGGCTGTGTTTTGCTCCCGGGTGCTTGGTGCGGGCAATCGCTAGCGTATCAATCATCCGGCTCATGCACACGGTCTGCTTGCCGCAGCGCTCGAGCTCGTGGTTCAGAAAACCGAAATCGAAAATCGCATTGTGCGCAACAAGCGGCGAATCCGCGATGAACTCGAGAAGCTCATCTGCTCGTTCAGAAAAGAGCGGCTTATCCGAAAGGAAGATGGTCGATAGGCCGTGCACCGCTTCGGCTTCGCCTGGCATCTCGCGCTCTGGATTGAAATAAGCGTGAAAGTGGCGGCCCGTCTCGACACGGTTGTAGATTTCGATGCAGCCGATCTCGACCATGCGGTCACCACCCGCGGGATTGAGGCCGGTGGTTTCGGTGTCGAATATGATTTCCCGCATGGGGTTTTTATCCGCCCGACGAGAGGCCGAGGCAATCGAGAATGTGACGTACCTGGGTCTCAGTTGTGGAAAGATCTTTACCGGTGTCGATGACGAAGTCGGCGCGGCGCCGCTTCTCTTCATCCGGCATCTGGCGCGCCAGTATGGATTCGAGCTTTTCTGGCGTCATGCCCTGGCGCTGGAGAACACGAGCGCGCTGAACTTCAAAGGGGGCGGAGACGACGATCACCTTGTCGAAATCCTTTTCTGCGCCGATTTCGAAGAGAAGCGGGATTTCGAAGATGAGCGCCGGCGCGTCGCGGTGCTTGTCGATGAACGCCTGTCGCCAGTCGCGAACGGCCGGATGGACAATCTCTTCCAAGACAGCGAGCTTGGAACGGTCGGCGAGCACAATCTGCGCAAGGCAGTCGCGGTCGAGCGTCCCTGATCGGACGCAGCCCGGGAACAGCTCGCCGATCCTCTCGATGAGCGCGCCGCCTGGACCCT
>DATIQO010000191.1:0-11008 GCA_035470745.1 Sphingomicrobium sp.
CGTGCTGAAAAGCCTCGATGGACGCATCGCACTGATCATCGATGGCGGCCCGACCAGGCGCGGGATCGAATCGACGATCATTGCATGCACCGGCGGCGAAGCGAGGCTCCTGAGGCGCGGCCCCCTCGAGATCGCCGCTGCCCCTGCCAAGGGCACGGCGATCGAGTCTCCCGGCCAGCTGGCAAGCCATTACGCTCCATCGAAGCCGCTAAGACTGAACGTCACGGCCGCAACGACCGATGAATATCTCATCGGGTTCAACCAAGTCGCCGGGAACGCCAGCCTAAGCGACAGCGGCGACCTCGTCGAGGCCGCGGCGAGGCTGTTCGACCTTCTTCACCAAGCCGATGCCTCGGCACAGCCGCGGATCGCCGTCGCTCCAATTCCCAGTGAGGGTCTTGGCGCGGCGATCAACGATCGCCTGCAGCGCGCGGCGGTCGAACGCCGCTGACAAAAAAAGGGGCGGACCGAGCGCCGCCCCTTCCCCCTGTTACGGACGACATTACACGGCGTTAATAATATACCAAACGAAATCGGTCGGTTCTGGTGATTTAGGCCTGAGCTGTTGCCGATTTGGCACGAGCCTGGAAGCTCTTCCTCAGCTTCTGGAGCTTGGGCGGGATGACGGCGATGCAATATGGGTTCTGCTGCCCCTCGCCGGCCCAATAGTCCTGGTGATAATCCTCGGCGGGCCACCACTTGCCCATCGGCTCGATCTTCGTGACGACGCGGCCTCCATGCTCGCGGTTCGCCCGGTCGATCGCCGCGCGCGCCTTATGCTCCTGTTCCTCGCTTTGGGGAAAGATCGCCGAGCGATATTGCGTTCCGATGTCGTTGCCCTGACGGTTGAGCTGGGTCGGGTCGTGCGTCGCGAAGAATATGTCGAGAAGGTCGTCGTAGCTCAGCTGCTCTGGATCGAAGGTGATCCGGATTGCCTCGGCATGGCCGGTGTCGCCGCTGCAGACCTCCTTGTAGGTCGGATTTGCAGAATGGCCGCCGGCATAGCCGCTTTCGACTGACTTGACGCCGATCACGTCGAGGAAAACCGCCTCCGTGCACCAAAAGCATCCGCCCGCCAGTACCGCGACTTCCTCTGCCATCTGTCAGCTCCTTCTTATGCTCGAGCCGCAAATAGGAAGCATGAGCAGCGATTGCGAGGAGCAGGGCTCATTCGCCGCCAGGAAGCGGCATTCTTCGCCCGCGTGGACGCGCGAGAAAGATCAATTGTTCTTGTAGGAGGCCTTGAGGCTTGCAAGCTCGAGGCGTTTTCCGACCCATTCCGACAGCTCGTCGAAATCGAGCGGCTTGTCGAAGACGATGCCGGCGCGGCGGTCCGAATACCAGCGGACCTCGCCCTTGACAGGCCGAAGGCTCTCGATGACGACGACGACCTTCTTGCCGACGCAATATTCCTCGATCGGCTCGACCTTCATCCCGCCAAGCGAAATGTCGTGGACGTCGACGGTATAATAGACCTTCCCGACCTTGACCGACGCCTTGCACGCAATCTCCAGCCGGGGCGGACGCGAACGAAAGCCAAGCCGCGGCTTGCGACCGGCGAGAAGCTCGCCGAGATCGATATTCTGGTCGAACTTGAAGCCGACCATGTCGTCGCGGGTCCAGACGACCGAGGCCGGGATCTTCTGCGAGGAAACCTCGATCTCGGCACGGTCACCGACCGCCGGCACATGAGTGACGAGCGCCATGATCCCGCCCGCCGACATGTTCTTGATCCGGATGAGCTGCTGAGTGCCTGAGGAGTCGACCAGCTTGCCGATGCGCAGCATGGCGGAAATGCGCTCGTCCTCGCGCCGCTCGACCGGCCGCGGCACCGCGGTCGAGAGGGAGACGGTCGTCGAGTCGAACGCGGTCTCGGTCTCGGAGCTCGCGCCCCGAGACGGTTTCCTGCGGATCAGCGATGAGAACATGTTTTTCAAACGGCCCTTCACCCGGCGCAGATCGCCTCAAAATGGGACTTTATGGACACTGTGGTTAAAAGAGCGTTTCATCCGGTTGAAATGGAACATTGTTGGTGCGTAGGTCGTGTGCGGGGAGAGTGTTGAATGTCGCAGCCGCGCCTGCTGCTGATTGATGATGAGCCGGCGCTTGCCGACTTCCTTGCGACCGCGGCCGCGGAAGTTGGCTTTGCACCCATCATCACCGAGCGGGACGACGAGTTTCGCGAGGCATTCCTCGTCCAGAAACCCGACATGGTCGCGCTCGACCTTGGAATGCCGGGAATGGACGGCGTTGAGCTCATCCGCTTCCTTGCCGACCAGGATTTTGCAGCCCCGGTGCTGATCGTCAGCGGGTTCGACCGGCGCGTGCTCGAATCCGCGTTCCGGCTTGGCGAAGCGCTCGGGCTGACAATGGTCGGCCCAGTCGAAAAGCCGGTCCGCTTCGAGGTACTCGAAGAAATGCTGAGCCGGCTGAAGGCGACGCTCTAGCGGTGGCGCCGCGCGGCGAAGACCGGCTGCTGCGCGCGCTTGCGCGCGCCCTCGAAGGGCAGCAGCTCCACATGTTCTACCAGCCCAAGGTGCGAATGCGCGACGGCGCGCTCCAGAGCGTCGAGGCGCTCGTCCGCTGGGACGATCCCGAATTGGGGTCGGTCGAACCCGCGCTCTTCATTCCGATCGCCGAGGACCATGGGCTCATCGACGACCTTACCCAATGGGGCCTGCGAACGATCCTGCGGCAGTGGCTCGACTGGCGCGAGGAAGGCATCGATATCCAGATCGCCTTCAACATTTCCGCGCTCAGCCTGCAGCATCTCGATTTCCCGGATTTCGTGGAGCGGATGTGCAAGGGCCTCGAGGTCCCGACCGACCGCGTCGTGCTCGAACTCACCGAAGGGGCAACGCAGCCGCTCGTAAAGCTCATGGACACGCTCACGCGCTTCCGCATCAAGGGCATCGGCCTTGCGATCGACGATTTCGGCACCGGCTATTCCTCGCTGATGCAGCTGCGCCAGCTCCCCTTCACCGAGGTCAAGGTCGACCGCGCCTTTGTCAGCGATATCGCGACATCGCGCGACAGCCGCCTCATCGTCGAGGCGATCGCAAGCCTCGCCCACGGGCTCGGCCTGACCGCGACAGCCGAGGGCGTCGAGACCGTCGAGCAGCTGCGCATCGTCGCCGAGCTCGGCTGCGACCTTGCGCAGGGCTATCTCATCTCGCCCCCACTCGAGCCGCAGGCGCTTCTCGCCTGGAAGAAGGGATTTGGCCGCTCCTGGCCCAAATTGATGTCCGAGGAGCCGCTTGCCCTATGGGGCGATATCGAAGCGGATGCCCTGGGCGAGCGGTAGCTCGGTCCCGTAATTGATCGTGTTGGTCTGCCGCCGCATGTAGGCACGCCAGGAGTCCGAGCCGCTCTCGCGCCCGCCGCCGGTCTCCTTCTCGCCGCCAAAGGCGCCGCCAATCTCCGCGCCCGAAGGCCCGATGTTGACGTTGGCGATCCCGCAGTCGGAGCCGCAAGCCGACATGAACCGCTCCGCCTCGCGGATATCGCTGGTGAAGATCGAGGACGAGAGGCCCTGCGGAACCTCGTTGTTGAGCGCAATCGCCTCTTCAAGGTCGCGATAACGAAGAACATAGAGGATGGGCGCGAACGTCTCCTTGAGCACGCTTCCTTCCTGCGCATCGACCTCGACGATCGCCGGCCGGACGTAATAGCCGCCGGGAACGCCATCGACCCGCTCGATCTTGTCGCCGAGCACGTCCTTCATCGCGCCGAACGCGGCTTCATCGATCAGTGGTCCGATCAGGCTATCGTCCCGCCTCGGGTCGCCGACCTTCACGCTCGAAAAGAGCTGCCGCAAGCGATCAACGAGCGGGTCGGCAATGCTTTCGTGAACGATGAGGCGGCGGAGCGTCGTGCAGCGCTGACCCGCCGTTCCGGCCGCCGCGAAAAGGATCGCGCGAAGGGCAAGCTCGAGGTCGGCCGAAGGACAGACGATCATCGCATTGTTGCCGCCAAGCTCGAGCAGCACCCGCCCGAACCGCCCGGCAACCCTGGGCCCCACGGCGCGGCCCATCGCCGTCGAGCCCGTTGCCGAGACGAGCGCGATACGGGGATCTTCCACCAAGGCTTCGCCGATGTCGCGGTCGCCCTGGACGATCTGGACCAGTCCTTCCGGCGCCTCGCCAAAGGCGCGGATGGCGCGGCGCACGCCGACCATCACGCATTCGGCAACCAGGGGTGTCTTCTCGCTCGGCTTCCAGATCACCGAATTGCCGCAGACGAGAGCAAGCGCGGCGTTCCATGCCCACACCGCGACCGGGAAGTTGAACGCGCTGATGACGAGCGTCGGCCCTAGCGGATGCCACTGCTCCATCATCCGGTGGCTGGGCCGCTCGCTTGCGATCGTCAGCCCATAGAGCTGGCGCGACAGGCCGACCGCGAAGTCGCAGATGTCGATCATCTCCTGCACTTCGCCAAGGCTTTCCTGGAGGATCTTCCCGCATTCGAGCGTGATCATCTTGGCGAGGAGCGGCTTGAACTCTCGAAGCCACTCGCCAAGCAGGCGAACGAGCTCGCCCCGCCTCGGCGCGGGCACGTCGCGCCACTTGAGGAAGGCAGCCTCGGCGCGGGCGCATGCCGCGTCAGGGTCGCCGACGGTCACGCGCCCGAGACGAGTGCCGTCGATCGGCGAAAAGCTCGCAAGCTTCCCGCCGCAATCGATGCCGGCGAGTTCGAGAATCTTCTCGGCTTCCTCCGCTGCGGTCATGGGCGAAGGCCCTTCGCCTTCGCCATTGCGGCAAGCCCCGCCTCGATCGTCTCGTCCTTCTTGCTGAAGCAGAGACGCACGAGGTGGTGCGGCGGGTCATGCTCGGCAAAGGCGGATAGCGGCACAACGGCCACGCCCGCCTGCGCGACGGCCGCCGCCGCGAAGCTCTCGTCGTCGAGGTTGATGCCCGACGCCGCAAGGTCGACGCACATGAAATAGGTCGCCGCGACATCGAGTGTGACGAAGCCCGCAAGGCTCAGCCCGCTTGCCATGAGATCGCGCGATCGCTGGAACCGGTCCCGCATCGGCTGCAGCCAGGAATCGCCCTCGTCGAGGCCGAAGGCCACGGCCGCCTGGAGGTTGGGCGCGGTCGAGAAGGTGAGAAACTGGTGGGCCCGGGCAAGCACCTGCGCAAGCGCAGGCGCCGCGACCATCCAGCCGACCTTCCAGCCGGTTAGCGAGAAGATCTTCCCAGCCGAACCGATCTTGATCGTGCGCTCCGCCATCCCTTCAAGGGTTGCAAGCGGCGTGAAGCGGCGCCCGTCGAGAACGATATGCTCCCACACTTCGTCGCTGATCACCAGGAGGTCATGCTCGCGGGCGAGCGCGGCAATGGTCTCGAGCTCATCCATCCCGAACAGGCGCCCGGCGGGATTGTGCGGGTTGTTGAAGATGATGGCACGGGTACTTGGACCAATGGCGCGCTCGATCGCGTCGCGCTCGATCCGCCAGGCGGGCGGCTGCAAGGCGACCTCGACGGGTCTCGCCCCCGCCCTCCTGATCATCGGCGCATAGCTGTCATAGGCGGGGGTGAGGATGATCACTTCATCGCCAGGCTCAACACTTGCAAGGATCGCCGAGCCGAGCGCTTCGGTTGCACCGCTCGTCACGCACACCGAGCTTGCATCGAGCCTTTGATCAAAGTGCCGGTTGTAATGTTGGGCAACCGCCTCGCGCAGCGCCGCCGTTCCGCGTGACGGGGCATATTGATTGGACCCCTCGACGACGGCCTTGGCGGCCGCTTCGAGGATTTCCGGCGGCCAGCCGAAATCGGGAAAGCCCTGGCCAAGGTTTACGGCACCATGTTCGGCGGCGAGCGCGGACATGCGCTCGAAGACGCTGGTGGTCATCTGTTCATAAAGTCGGTTCATGGCGGCTCGCATAGCGCGGACCTCGGCTCGCCGCGAGTGAGGCAACCTAAATTGCCGGCACGCATTCGCAAGAAAAGCAAATGTTGAAAGCGAGCAAGTTCCCCATGTCCCGACGCACAGCGACCCTCTACCGGATGAAGCTTCCTGACCACGAATGTCCCTACGGCCTGCTCGCGAGGCGCATGCTCGGCGATGCAGGGTTCAAGCTCGACGAGCGACTTCTCACCTCGCGCGAGGAAGTGGATGCCTTCAAGGAGGAGCAGGGCGTCGCGACGACCCCGATCATCTTCATCGATAACGAGAGGATCGATGGCAGCGAAGAGCTCGCCGCCTATCTCGAGACCGCGGGCACTTGACCTTTGCTAAGGCGCGAGCGCTGCCGAGACCGCGGCCAGCGGCCTTGCAAGGGCGGCCTCGACCATGGCCGCGCCGGCTCCGGCCAGCGAGACGATGATCGCTAGCAAGCCGGCAAACTCGGCCGCTCGTCCGCGCATGCGGCTTTGCCCGGCCGTGCGCGGCGCCTTGCGGCGCTCGGCGGGCCTCGCGGTCAGCTGCAGCGCGCCCGCCTGACCCAGGGTCATGATCTCCTCGACGGGCACCCGGTCATTGGCCTGGAGCCCGGCCCTTGCCCCGTCGCGCCAGACAACCCGCGCGACGATGACATGGTCGCCGCGACGAAGCTCGACCAGCGTGCCGCGCGGCACGTGGCGGGCGGTTCGGATCATGAGCCCCCGCGACGAGACGTTGAGGATGCAGGCATCGCTCCATGAAGCCCCGAGCCGAAGCCTTGCCGGAACAAGGACGCGGCGCCGCAGCTCGCGCGGTCTTGCCGACCCTGGAGACTTCAAAGAGGCCATTGCGCCGCTACTAGGGCGCGCCTTGTTCTGGAGGTCTAAACCATTGTTCCAAAATGGTTTAACCTCGTCTTTCGAAAGATCGGTGGTGGCAGCGCGAGGATCGCGCTAGCGACAATCCATGCAGCATTCGCCAACAAGTGCCGCTGACGCGGCATCCGACGCCTTGGCCGACTGGTCGGCGCTCGGGCCCAACGCGCGCCGGTCCCTGCTCAATCGCGCGGCTCTCGAGCTCGAGGCGCGCGCCGACGCCTTCGTCAAATGCATGGCCGAAGAGCTTCGCGCATCGCAGCCATGGGCGCGGTTCAACGTGATGCTTGGCGCCGCCATGGTTCGCGAAGCCGCCGCGCTGACGACGCAGATCACCGGCGAGGTGATCCCCTCGGACAAGCCCGGCGTTCTTTCCCTCGCCCTTCGCGAGCCGGTCGGCGTGGTGCTTGGCATTGCCCCCTGGAACGCGCCGGTGATCCTTGGCTGCCGCGCCATCGCGACCCCGCTTGCCTGCGGCAACACCGTCATCCTCAAGGCGTCCGAGCGCTGCCCGCGAACGCACGAATTGATTGTCGAGGCGTTCGTCGCCGCGGGGTTCAGGGAAGGCGTCGTCAACCTCGTCACCAACGCCCCCGAAGATGCCGCCGATGTCGTCGGCACCCTCATCGATCATCCCGCGGTTCGGCGGATCAACTTCACGGGATCGACCGCCATCGGCCGGATTGTCGCGAAGCGCGCCGCCGAGCAGCTGAAACCCGTTCTCCTCGAGCTCGGGGGCAAGGCCCCGCTCATCGTACTTGAAGACGCCGACCTCGACGAGGCGGTCAAGGCCGCCGCCTTTGGCGCTTTCATGAACGCGGGCCAGATCTGCATGTCGACCGAGCGCATCATCGTCGTCGAGCCGGTCGCCGAGGAATTTGCACGCCTGCTTGCAGCCAAAGCCAGTTCAATGCCTGCCCCTGCCGTCGGCGAGCAGGTCGATGATAGCGCGGCGGCGCAGGCCCGATCGTTGATCGACGATGCGCTCGCCAAGGGCGCGAAGGCGATCTCGAGCGGCCCGGCGACCGTTCTCGACGCGATCGCGCCTTCGATGCGATTATACCATGACGAGAGCTTCGCCCCCGTCGTCGGGATCATTCGCGTCAGCGATGAAGACGAGGCGATCCGCATCGCCAACGACAGCCCGTATGGCCTGTCGGCGGCCATCTTCACGCGCGATACGGCGCGGGGGCTTCGCCTCGCGCGGCGCATCCGCTCGGGCATCTGCCACGTCAATGGGCCGACCGTGCAGGACGAGCCGCAAATGCCCTTCGGCGGCGTCGGCGCGTCGGGCTACGGCCGCTTTGGCGGCAAGGCAGGCATCGAGGCCTTTACCGAGCTGAGGTGGATCACGCTCGCGGGCGAGCCAGGTCATTATCCGATCTAGGGCCTTCCTACAGGCTCCAGTAAGCGATGTCGGGCCGGATGCCCGCCGGATCGAGCAGCGAGCGGACGTCGGCAAGGATGCCGCCACTGGCCACCATGTCGCTGATGCGCCCGTGGAGCGGGCGATATTCGTCATGACCGACCGCGTAGATGAGCGCCGTCAGATTCTCGAACTCGTCCAAAGGACTGAGCTCCACGCCATATTCGTTGAGGACTGCGCGAGGATCCGCACGTGCATCATGGACGATCGGTTCGATCCCGAACTCGCGAAGCTCGCGGTAGGTATCGATGACCTTGGAATTGCGGATGTCCGGGACGTTTTCCTTGAACGTGAAACCGAGGATCCCGACGCGGGCCCCGCCGATCGGCTGCCCGCGGGCGGCAATCAGCTTGACGACGCGCTGCGCGAGATAGGCACCCATGCCATCGTTCACTCGCCTGCCCGAGAGGATCACCTCGGGACGATAGCCGAGCTGCTCCGCCTTGGCGGTGAGATAATAAGGATCGACGCCGATGCAGTGGCCTCCCACCAGCCCCGGATGGAATTTGAGGAAGTTCCACTTGGTCCCGGCGGCATCGAGCACGTCACGGGTGCGAATGGAAAGGAGATGACAGATCTTCGCGACCTCGTTCATCAGCGCGATATTGAGGTCGCGCTGCGTATTCTCGATGACCTTGGCGGCCTCGGCGACCTTGATCGAGGGAGCGCGGTGGATGCCGGCCTCGATGATGGAGCCATAGAGTTCGGCAAGCTTCTCGAGCGTCTCGTCGTCCTGCCCGGCAACCACCTTGGTGATCTTTTCGACGCTGCGCTCCCTGTCGCCCGGGTTGATCCGTTCGGGGCTGTAGCCGAGCTTGAAATCAAGGCCTGCCCGCAACCCCGAGGCCTGCTCGAGCGCGGGCGCGCAGATCTCCTCGGTGACCCCGGGATATACGGTGCTTTCGAAGACAACGATCGCCCCCTTGCCCATCGCGGGCCCGACGGTCGCGCAAGACAGCAGCATCGCCGAGAAATCGGGGCGGTTCGCCTCGTCGATCGGCGTTGGCACCGTCACGATGAAGATTTCGCGTCCGCGAAGCGCCGATGGATCGTCGGTGATCGCGAACCTCGCCGAGCGAAGCTCGTCGGCAGCCACCTCGTTGGTCGAGTCCAGGCCCTGGTTGAGCTCGGCAACGCGGCCTGCGCTTATATCGAACCCGACGACGTCATGCTTACGGGAAAACGCCACCGCCAGGGGCAGACCGACATAGCCGAGGCCGACAACTGCAACTCTCATTCGCAAACAAGCTCCTTGGGCGGATTTTCGTATAAGGCGGCGCTCGATTGCTTCAATCGAGGAATGGAACGCCGGTGGCAGCGAGGCCCTTGGCGTTATTTCGAGGCAGTGGTCGCAGAAGCTGATCCCTCGAGGGGCCGGCGTTCATTCGGCCCGGCGAAAGACGCACCAGTTGAACGACTGGGTGCTGCCCCAGGGCGTGACATGCTCCTCGCCCCATCCTGCAAGAAGGGTGAAGGCATCTCCTAATTCGCTCGCGAGGCTCGCCTCGTCATATCTTCGGACCGGCAGCCCGCTGCATTTCTCCGGCCCGCCAAGGGCGAAGGTCGCGATGATCACCAGCCCGCCAGGAGCAAGGCCCTCGTGCAACGCACGGCGATATGCCTCGCGCTCCTCGGAGTTCACCAGGAAATGGAAGACGGCACGGTCGTGCCAGATCGCGTAACGGCGAGAGGGCTTCCAACAGGTAATGTCCGCGACCTCCCAGTGGACCTTTCGCGCTTCCTCCCCGAGCCGCTCCCTTGCCGCCGCCAGAGCGGGCGCTGCAATGTCGAGGACGGTGATGTCCTCCCAGCCTCGGTGAAGGAGCGCGTCGACAAGCATCGATGCGCCGCCGCCGATATCGATGAGCGGCGAGGACGGCCGCGCGCCGAAGCGATCGAGAGCCCGCAGCGAAGGTTCGGGCTCGGCCTGGTACCAACTCACCGCCGAGGCAGATTTCTCGTGGTAAACCCTCGTCCAATGCTCGTGTTTCGTCGATCCCATCGGGCGGCTCGTGTAAGTGGTTCGCAACCAAGGCGGCACTAGGCCTTATGGCCCACCGCGTCGATCCGCTTGACCCGGCGATCGGCGGCGGCCTTCACCCCCGACTGCCGGTGAGGCGCCCCCAATGAGCCGGGAGCGCCCCTTCCCCCGTCAGTTCAGCCTCAGCCGCACGAACCCCATCATGCCGACGGGATTACGGCTACCGTAAAGCTGTTCGAGCGCGCCCGGGACGAAGTTCAGGGAAAACAGGCCGCCCGCGCCGAGCGAGAGATGATCGATCAGCCGGAAATCACGGACTGCACCGAGCGAGAGCTTCCCGACCCGGTAAGCGGGCCCCGCCGAGATTCCGAGAAGTTCGCGGTTATCGATCATCTCGCCGCGGCCAAACAGCGTCCAGTCCGAGTGCCTTAGCGATCCTTCGGCGACATAGGCATCGTCATTATGCCCTTCGCTCGACTTGCGCCCCCAGGCGAGAGTGGCAGCCGCGTGCCAGCCGGGCGCAGGATCGTCTGCCCAGAGCGCGCTAGCCGACCAGCGGGTCTGGTTGACCCCGGGCTCGAGCTCCTCGGGGTCGACGAAATGGCCCCAGCTGCCCTGCAGCGCGAGCGTCCTTGTCGGATTCCAGGAAAGGCGTACCGAGGTCGAATCGAGCGGCCCCGTCTCGATATTCCAGCGGTACTGGTCGGGCTCGCGTCCGTTGAAGCGACTGGCCTCGATCTTCACCCGGTCGAGCACCAGGCCGGCCGTCAGCACGCCAAAGGTGACATGGCTCGAATCGAGCCAGTGATGGCTGATCGGCGCTTCGGGAGAATCAAGGAT
>DATIQO010000192.1:0-14166 GCA_035470745.1 Sphingomicrobium sp.
TCCTCGATGCGATGGTCAAGCATCCGGTCCTCATCGAGCGGCCGATCGTTGAAACCTCCAACGGCGTCCGGCTGTGCCGGCCGCAGGACAAGGTGCGGGAGATCCTGTGACGAGCCCGGCCGCCCCGCTTGACCCAAGGCGCCTCAAAGCAAAGATTGGAGCGAACGGCGCTCTTTCCCGAGCGTGGTGGGAGCCTCAGGATCAGCTGGTGAGATGACTGGCCTCGACCCCCGCCTCCTTCTTCACGGCTATGCCACCGGGATATTCCCGATGGCCGACAGCCGTGATGCTGACGAGCTGTTCTGGGTCGAGCCGCGGAACCGCGCGATCATTCCACTGGACGGCTTTCACCTTTCGCGCTCGCTCCGCCGGACGCTGCGCTCGGGAAGGTTCGCGATCACCCACGACCGCGATTTCGCGGCCGTGATTGCTGCCTGCGCCGACCGCGAAGAGACCTGGATCAATGCCGAGCTCGAGCGCGCCATGCTGGCGCTTCACGGCTCGGGCCAGGCTCATTCGGTCGAGGTATGGGACGAGGATCGGCTGGTGGGCGGCCTTTACGGCGTGAAGCTTGGCCGCGCCTTCTTCGGCGAGAGCATGTTCAGCCGACGCACGGATGCATCCAAGGTCGCGCTCGCATGGCTGGTCGCGTGCCTCAAGGTCGGGAACTTCACCCTTCTCGACTGCCAGTTCATGACCGAGCATCTCGCTTCGCTGGGCGCGGTCACCATCCCGCGCGAGGCTTATGTGGCGTTGCTCGCCGCAGCGCTCGGCGGCGCGAGAGGAGCCTCAGCAGCGTTTGTCGAAGGCAAGGTCTTGGCCCCTGACCCGGCGCCCGACTTCCTTGCACTCGACAGGTTGCTCGAGCTTTCCGGCGCAGCCGGAGCCGCGGGTCCGACGGGATATGTCATCGCGCAGCTCTTGGGCCACACGTCGTAGACTGGATGCTCGACTACGTTGAGCGAGGGCGATTCCTTGTATAGCCAGCCCGAGAAGACCCGGCTCCATGTCTTGTCCGGCTTCTGGACGTCGACCTGGACGAAGGCTCCGGTGAGCTTTTCCTCCTCCCACGGCGCGGTGGTCTCGCAGGCGCGAAGGCGGACGATCACGTCCTTCCACCGCGCCGACTGGCCGGGGCGAAGCGTGACGTTCTGGACGATGCCGTTGCGCTTGTTGAGGATGCCGATCACCGCGACGCGCTGCGCCATCGGCGTCACCCCGCCCTGCCCGGCGGCGGTCGCAGGCACCTTGACGGTTGCAGTCACGGACGCGTTCTGCTGCTGCCCGCCGCGGCCGCATGCGGCGAGGGCAAGTGCGATCACCAGCGATGCGGCGAGCTTCCTCACGCTTATTCTGGGATCCAGGGTTCGTAGTCCCCGGTCGAGGCCGGCCTGATCCTGCCACTGCCAAGCGCTCCATCGGGCCGGAAAGCCTCGATCGTGCCGGTCAGGTTCGGGGTCGGCTTGGTCTGGAACTTGCGAACCGGCGGAAGCGCCTTTTCAGGCAGGTCTTCGATGGTCCCGCGCAGCCAAAGCTGCCAGTTGGGCGGTACCCGGCTGCCGTCATTGCTGCCGTTGTAGATCACCCAGCGACGCCACGGCTTCTTCGCGTCCTGATAATAGACGTTGCCGGCATCGTCGCGGCCAACCTCGGAACCGAAGCGGCGGGTCCAGAGCGCTGTCCCCCAGGTCGCGCCCGTCCACCAGGTGAATGTTTTTGACCAGAAACCCATGGGTGCGTGCCTCTGCCGGAAACCTCCCATCCCTGCAAGGGAGCGTCGAGGATGGCCGTCACTGAAGTTGCTCGTTCCGCGCGCGGGAGGCGTGGATCAGCGCTGCCACTCCACATGATCGCCCTCGCGAATGCCAAGTTCGCCCGCTCTTCCACCGCGCAGCTCGAGCACTGCGGCAATGGGTTCGCCGGAAGGCACCGGCGTCTCGTCGAGCGGCCTTGCGGTCACGATTCGCGCGATCGTGCCGTCGGCGCGGATGAAGACCATGTCGAGCGGGATCAGCGTGTTCTTCATCCAGAACGAGACCGCCGCCGGCGGATCATAAGGGAAGATCATTCCCTGGTCCGCCCCGAGCGAGCGGTAGAACATGAGGCCATGCTCCTGCTGCTCGGGCGTAGCGGCCACCGCGACCGTGAAGAGATGCTCGCCGGTCGCGGACCGGATCGTCAGCGGCACTTGGCGAAGTCCTGTTTGCGGGCTCCCCTGTTCGACGGACAGGTTCTGCGCGGGCGCCTGCGGGCTGCACGCCGCAATGGCGGCGGCGGCAAGGGCTAGTCCACCGAAATGCCGAATTCGCGAAGCTCGACCGCCGTCAAACCCTTTCCGCTGGGAGCGATCCGCGCTTCCAGCTTCTGACCCGGCTGAAGCTCCGGCAAGTGCGCCGTGCGCACCGTCTCCATGTGCACGAACACGTCCTCGCCCCCAAGTTCCTCGGGGCGCTTGACGAAACCATAGCCGCGAACGCGGTTGAACCATTTGACCTCCACCGGCTCGAACTCGCCGGCGGATTCCGCAAGTGCCCTGCGGTCGGCGCGTTCGGAGGCCGGAATGGACGAGCGCGGCTGCTGGGGCAAGGCCGAGCTGAGATCGATCGCGAGGATCTTCTTTGCCTGCAGCCCCCGTTCGAGCCGAACCGGCACGCATTCGATCACGGCCCCCTCGGGCACGCTTCGCCGGCCATGCTCTCTCAGCACGCTGAAATGCAGCAATATGTCGCCGTCAATCTGGTCGCTGACGAGGAAGCCGAAGCCACGCGTCGCATCGAACCACTTCACGCGGCCCGTGACCGGCGGAAGCTCGGTCTCGGGCAAATCATTATCAGACTCCACGGTGGGCCGTACCTCCCCCTCGGCCAGACTGGCTAACGCGCTTACCATGGGACCTCATTAACACTTGAGTTTGTGTCGGGAAACCGACTTTAGCTAAGGGTAAGGCCAGTTCGCTCATACAATTGCTGTTTATCCACCTCCGCACCCGGCGGCATATCCGCAATTTCCCTAGCCAAGGTGTAGGAATGGCCTGCGCGGACCATGGCGCCAATTGCCTTTTCGCGGTCCCTTGCATCACTCTCGCGCGCAGCGAAGGGCCCGATCCTTCGCCGCTTGGCGAAGCGAAGCGCCGCTTCGAGCGCCTCGGCATCGGCGTGCCGAAGGGCATCCGCCGCGGCATCTCCCTCGATCCCGGCGAGCCGCAATTTATCGCCCAGCCGGCGCTTGCCGTAGCCGCGGCTGGTCAGCGCGTGCGCCTTGGCAAGGGCGTAGGAAGCATCATCGACATAGCCAAGCGAGCAAAAGCGATCCGCAAGTGCAGCAAGGCCGGGATCCTGCTCCTCGCTCCAGCCGCGTTCCTGGATCTTGCGGGAAAGATAGGAGACGAGCTTGGCCCGGCTCGTCGCGTAGCGCCCGACATAGCGTAGAGCCATCTCTTCGAGGCGCTTGCGGTCGAGCGGAACCGGAGACCTTGGGGGGCGCGGGCGTGCCATTGCGCCGTTTTTGTGCCACACTCCCCACGCATCAGGAAATCGGCCGCGCAAGAGCGCTCGGCCCGTAGAAGATAATAGCGAAGGAAGGGACGGCGTGCTCGAACGCAACGCCTCAGTTAAGAACGAGCTTGCCCCAGCGGGCGCAACACCGACCCTCGACAGTCTTCCGCGACGGATCGCCGACTTCGAAACGCTCGGTGAGGCGCTTGACTATGCGGCCAAGGGAAAGCGCGGCTTCAACTTCCACGACGCGCGGGGGACGCTCGAGCGTACCTACACTTATGTCGAGCTGCGCAGGGACGCGCTCGTCCATGCGCAGCGCTTGATCGCGCTCGGGATCAAGGCTGGCGAGCGGATTGCGCTTGTAGCCGAGACAGGCCCTGACTTTGCCGCCTGTTTCTTTGGCGCCGTCTATGCCGGCGCCTGGCCCGTTCCGCTCCCGCTTCCGACCAGCTTCGGCGGCCGCGACGCCTATGTCGAGCAGCTCTCGATCCAGCTGAAGAGCAGCGATCCCGTCCTCTTCCTCTACCCTGTGGAGCTGACCGACTTCTGCAAGGATGCCGCCGGCAGGGCCGGGGTCACGCCGCGCAACTGGGAATCGCTTGCAGAGGTTGAACCGGCTTTAGCCGATCTCCCGCAGGCGCATCCCGACGACATCTGCTACCTCCAATATTCGAGCGGCTCGACGCGCTTCCCGCACGGCGTTGCGGTCACCCACCGGGCGCTCCTTGGAAATCTGCGCGCGCACGGCATCGGTCTTGAGGTCGAAGACACCGACCGCATGATCTCGTGGCTCCCGTGGTATCACGACATGGGCCTTGTCGGCTGCTTCCTCTCGCCGATGTCGCAGCAATTCTCGGCCGATTATATGAAGACCGAGGATTTCGCGCGGCGTCCGCTCGCCTGGCTCGACATGATCACGCGCAACCCCGGGACGACGGTCAGCTATTCGCCGACCTTTGGCTACGACATCTGCGCGCGCCGGATGAGCTCGCAGACGCGCGCCGAGGATCGTTTCGACCTTTCGCGGTGGCGGATCGCGGGCAATGGCGCCGACATGATCCGGCCCGACGTCATGCAGTCGTTCGTCGACTGCTTTGCCGCTGCCGGGTTCAAGGCAAGCGCCTTCTGTCCGAGCTACGGGCTAGCCGAGGCTACGCTTGCGGTTTCACTCATGCCTCCGGGCGAAGGCATCAGGCTCGAGCTCGTCGAGGAAAATGAGCTCTCCGGCGGCATTGCCGAGGACGACGACCGGCCGCGCCGCTACCGCGCGGTCGTCAATTGCGGGCGGCCCGTCACGGGGATGGAAATCGAGATCAGGGGCGATCAGGGCGAGATCCTTCCCGACCGCGGTATCGGCCGCGTCTTCGTTCGCGGCACGAGCGTGATGCACAGCTATTTCCGCGACGAGGAATCGACCCGGGCGGTGCTTAGCGACGGATGGCTCGATACCGGCGACATGGGCTACATGTCGAAGGGCTACATCTTCATCGTCGGCCGCGCCAAGGACATGATCATCATCAATGGGCGCAATCACTGGCCGCAGGATATCGAATGGGCGGTGGAGCAGTTGCCGGGCTTCAAGTCCGGGGACATCGCCGCATTCGCGATCACGGGCCCATCTGGCGAGGAAACTCCCGCCGTTCTCGTCCATTGCCGCGTTTCGGACGCAAAGGAACGCGGGCGTCTGCGCGACGAGATCCGCGAGAGGGTTCGCGCGATTACCGGGATCACGCCCGTCGTCGAGCTCGTGCCGCCGCGCACCTTGCCCCGGACCAGCTCGGGCAAGCTGTCGCGGACCAAGGCACGCAATCTCTACCTCTCGGGCGAAATCCAGCCGTACGATATCGCGGCATAGGCCGCTTTCGGATCGGACTTTAAACTAAGTTAACTCGCACATGTCACAACCCGCCTCCTTGGAGGTGGGAGCAATCGTCGTGCAGCGCATGCATGGATGGATCGGCCGGAAGGATCGCGACGCGGTCGAGATGGAAGCTGTCGTTCATCGCGGCGACGGCAGCTCGCAGGCTGTCCGGCTCACCAACGTGTCCATTGAAGGCTGCCGCATCGAGACCGGCGAGAATTTCCGCATCGGCGAATGGCTCGCGATCGCGATCCCCGACATCGGCGAGGTGAAGGCCCAGGTGCGCTGGGCCCTCCCCGGCAGCGCCGGCGCAAGGTTCCTCGCCGAGGCTGACGCCTAGAGCGACGTCATCTTGGCGCGTTCAGCCGGCTTTTCCGGCGCAACGGGCTTGGCGGAATCGGGATCCGCCGCAGCGAAATCCTCAACCGCCTTCCAGCTTCCATCGCCCTGCTTCTTGTAGACGGTGATGTACGAGCCGTTGTTGCTCATCACCTTGCCCGTCTTCTTGTCGGTATATTTCTCGCTGAACTTCCCGCGCGCGTAGGCAAGATCGCCCGACGAGGCGACATCGATCTTGTCGCTTGCGAATTGGATCGCGAATGCGGGATCGGTGGATGCGTTCGCAAAAATCTGCCTGATTGCCGTCCTCCCCTCGGCGCCCGCGACGCCTGGCGCGACGAAATAGGCCTCGTCGGCATAGTGGCCGGCCATGCCTTCAGTGTCCTTGGCCTTGAAGTCCTGGTTCCACTTCTTCTCGTCGGCCTTGATCGCCTTCGTCACGCTTTCGGCGTCGCTGCCCTTGCCGGCAGTTGAATCGTTGCAGCCGCCGAGCGTCAGCGAGATCGCTGTCGCCCCGACCAGGGCGATGGAGTGAAAGTTACGCATTGGTCCCCCCTCTTGTTCAGAGGGGAAGCAGCCAATCACCATTTCTGGTCTTGCGCAACTCGCGCCTCTTCCCGGGCCGCCGCGAGGGGCATGGAGCGCGCGATGAAATTTCGCCGATCAGCGCCCAACCGCGGCCAATCTGCGGTGAATCGAAGCTATTCCCCTATTTCCTAGTAGAGAACTAGAGATTATCCCTGGCAGAGTCGTGGACAGGGGAATTTCGTGATGACGCTACTTCGCAATATCGGGATCACATTGGCCCTGGCGAGCGCGCTCGTTCCGGCCGGCGTGCCGGCCGCGCCGACCCAGATCCTCAATGTCTCGTACGACCCGACACGGGAGCTCTACCAGCAGATCAACGCCGCCTTCGCTCGGCGCTGGCAGGCATCGACCAAGCAGCCGATCACGATCAAGCAGAGCCACGGCGGCTCGGGCAAGCAGGCGCGCGCGGTGATCGACGGGCTTCCCGCCGATGTCGTCACCCTCGCTCTTGCCTATGACATCGACGAGATCGCCAGGCGCGGGCTGATCGGGACAAACTGGCAGCAGCGGCTGCCCAACAACAGCACTCCTTATTATTCGACGATCGTCCTCCTCGTCCGCCACGGCAATCCCAAGCATATCGAGGATTGGGACGACCTCATCCGGCCGGACGTCAAGGTGATCACCCCCAACCCGAAGACGAGCGGGGGCGCGCGCTGGAACTATCTCGCGGCCTGGGGATATGCGCAGCGCAAGTACGGCTCGCCCGAAAAGGCAAAGCTCTTCATGGCCAAGCTGTTCCACAACGTCCCCGTCCTCGACTCTGGAGCGCGGGGCGCAACGACGACCTTCGTCGAGCGCGGCCAGGGCGACGTGCTGATTGCCTGGGAGAATGAGGCGCTCCTTGCGACGAACAAGCTCGGGCGCGGCAAGTTCGACATCGTTGTGCCGTCGGTCTCGATCCTCGCCGAGCCGCCAGTCGCCGTCGTCGACAAGGTCGTGGACAAGCATTCGAGCCGTGCTGCAGCGGAGGCCTATCTCAAGTTCCTCTACACCCCGGAAGCCCAGGACATCATCGCGCGCAACTACTTCCGGCCGCGCAATGCCGAGGTCGCGGCGAAGTACAAGGCCCAGTTCCCGAACCTCAAGCTGTTCACGATCGATCGCAACTTCGGCGGCTGGGCGAAGGCCCAGGCGCTCCACTTCAACGACGGCGGCCTGTTCGACCAGGAATATGAAGCCGCCAAGCGCTGACTGCCAAGCAAAGGGGAAAACCGACCATGCGTATCCTGCTTCTCGCGGAAGCTTCCCTCCTCGCGCTTGCCTCACCTGCCCTGGCGCAGGTCGCGGACAAGTCCGAGCCCACAAGCGCGAGCCAGCTCGACAGCCTGGTGCCGGCGGAAAACGAGCCCGCGCAAACCACCGCCAGGCCGACCGGCGATCCGGTTCTTGACCGGCTGAACGCGCTCGAGAGCCGGGTCAGCCAGCTTGAGGCGGAGAATGCGGCGCTGAGGCAGCAGGCGGAGCTCAACGAGGGCCGCATCGAGACGGTCGAGAACCGGGCCGCCAAGAACGCGCAGTTCGGATGGGCGCCCACCATCTCCGATCCCAATGGAAGCTTCACCTTCAAGCCGCGCGGCGTGATCGAGGCCGACGCGGCGGTCTTCAGCGAACGCGAGGGCGGCTATCATTACAACGACGGGACGCAGCTTCGCCGCGCCCGCCTCGGCTTTGAAGGCACCGCCTTCAAATGGTTCAACTACCGGGCGGAAGTCGATTTTGCCGGAAACGCGGTGAACATCACCGATCTCTATCTCCAGTATACGAAGATCCCCAGGACGGTGCTGACCGCGGGCCAGTTCAAGGCGCCGTTCGGGCTCGAGTCGAACAACAGCGACAATTACAACACCTTCCTTGAGCGCGGAATGTTCACCAACGCGTTCGGCAATGCCGGCGCGGAGCGGCGGATCGGCATTGCCGCGGGTTACGCGCCAAAGGAGAATATCAACCTCAGCGCGGGCGTGTTCGGCGACAACGAGAGCATCAGCCGCGGCAGCGGCGCCGCTCCCGGCGAAAGCTGGGGCGTCAACGGTCGCGCGACCTTTGAGCCGGTCTTCGACACGGGCAGGATCATCCACGTCGGGATCTCGGGCTATTACCGGACGCGCCTCAAGTCGGGCGACACGCCCGATGCCGTGCGCTTGTCCGACCGGCCCAATATCCGCATCGACGGCGGCAACATCGCCGACAGCGGCGTCATCACCAACGTTCACTCGCTTAGTTACGCCGGCGTCGAGGCTGCCGGCGTTTTCGGACCGCTCACGATAGCCGGCGAGGGCGGGCGCCTGTGGCTCGATCGGTCGGGCGCCGGCAACGAGCATTTCTCCGGCTTTTATGGCTATGCGGCTTATATGCTGACGGGCGAGACGCGCCCGTTCAAGGCCGGCAATTTCGATCGCATCAGGCCGTTCCACGAACTTGGAAACGGCGGCCTTGGCGCCTTCGAGGTCGCGCTGCGCTACGATCATCTCGACCTCTCGGAGACCCCGGTCCTCGCGCGCTCCGGCAACGAGGCATCGAGCGTCACGGCCGGGCTCAACTGGTATTTCAATCCTTACGCCAAGCTCATGTTCAACTGGGTCCGCTTCTGGGGCGACAATAGCCCGCTCGATCCAGTCGGCTCGAAGACCAAGGGCGACGCCTTCGCAACGCGTCTCCACCTCGACTTTTGACGAGTTCGTGATGCCCGGCGTGCTCCGGAACCGATCCTCCCCACTCCCCGGGTTCGGGGTTTCGCTGGGCATCACGATCCTGTGGCTTTCGCTGGTCGTGCTCATCCCTCTTTCGGCGGTGTTCGCCAAGAGCGTGAGCGAGGGCTGGAGCAACTTCGGGGCCGCGGCCTTCTCGCCGCGCGCGCTTGCCGCCTACCGTCTCTCTTTCGGCGCTGCCGCCCTCGCGGCCCTCGTCAACTGCATCTTCGGCCTTCTCGTCGCCTGGGTGCTGGTGCGCTACAGCTTCCCGGGACGACGATTGCTTAGCGCACTCATCGACCTGCCATTCGCGCTTCCAACGGCGGTTGCCGGAATTGCCCTGACCGCGATCTACGCCGACACGGGGGTTCTCGGCCGAATCCTCGAGCCGGCCGGCCTGCCGATCGCCTACAAGCCCGCGGGCGTCGTGGTTGCGCTGACGTTCATCGGGCTTCCCTTCGTCGTGCGGACGGTCGAGCCGGTGCTCGCCCAGGCCTCGAGCGATGTCGAGGAAGCCGCAATGACCCTCGGGGCAACGCGCCTGCAGACATTTTCCCGCGTGATCCTGCCGGCGATCGGACCGGCACTCGCGACGGGCTTTGCGCTCGCCTTTGCGCGCGGTGCCGGCGAATATGGCTCTGTCATCTTCATCGCGGGGAACGTGCCGTTCAAGTCGGAGATCGCTCCGCTGCTCATCGTGACGCAGCTCGAAGAATATAATTATGCCGGCGCAGCAGCGATTGCCTGCGTCATGCTCCTCATTTCCTTCGCCCTTCTCTTCCTCCTCAACCTGCTGCAACATTTCCAGCACAGGAAAAGCGCATGAGCGCCGGCCTTCGCGAGCCGCTGCCGGTACGCGCGATATTGGTGATCGCCGCGCTCGTGTACGTGTTCGTGATGCTTCTCCTCCCGCTCGGCGCCGTCATGTTCGAGGCGCTGCGCAAGGGCTGGCCGGTCTGGCTTGCAGCGGTCTCCCAGGGCGATGCGCGGGCATCGATCGGCCTCACCTTGCTCGTTGCCGCGATTTCGGTCCCGCTCAATACCATCTTCGGCGTTGCTTGCGCCTGGGCAATCGCGAAGTTCCAATTTCGCGGCAAAGCCCTCCTCACCGCTCTCATCGAGCTTCCCTTCTCGGTCTCGCCCGTCGTTTCCGGGCTCGTATTCGTGCTGCTGTTCGGAGCCCAGGGCTGGCTTGGACCCTGGCTCGAGGCCCACGACATCCGCATCATCTTCGCGCTCCCGGGCCTCGTCCTTGCGACCTTGTTCGTGACATTCCCGTTCGTTGCCAGGCAGTTGATCCCGCTCATGACCGCGCAGGGTTCAGCGAGCGAGGAAGCCGCGCTCACCCTCGGCGCCTCGGGATGGCAGGCCTTCTGGCGGGTGACGCTTCCCAACATCCGCTTCGGCCTTCTCTACGGCGTCTTGCTTTGCAACGCCCGGGCGATGGGGGAGTTTGGAGCGGTTAGCGTCGTTTCCGGTCACATTCGCGGCGAGACCAACACCATGCCGCTACAGGTAGAGGCACTCTACAATGACTACGACTTTGTCGGCGCCTTCGCGGTTGCCTCGCTCCTTGCTCTTCTCGCCCTCGTCACCCTCGCCCTCAAGTCCGCGCTCGAGTGGAAGCACAGGGACGAGCTTGCCGCGGGACACTGACATGTCGATCCGCGTCGAGCGCCTCTCGAAGAGCTTCTCCGCTTATCCTGCGCTCAACGACGTGTCATTGAGCGTGGACGCGGGCGAGTTCGTGGCGCTGCTCGGCCCATCGGGCTCCGGGAAGACGACGCTTCTGCGCATTCTCGCCGGCCTCGAAACGCCCGAATGCGGCACGGTCTGGTTCGACCGACGCGACGTCACCTTCGATGGTCCCGCCTCGCGCGGGATCGGCTTTGTCTTCCAGCAATATGCCTTGTTCGGCCACATGAGCGTCGCCGGGAACATTGCCTTCGGCCTCGAGGTGATGCCGCGAGGCTCCCGGCCGCCGAAGCTTGAGATCGCACGCCGGGTCGACCAGCTGCTCGAGCTGGTCCAGCTTTCGGGCCTTGGCAAGCGCTACCCAAGCCAGCTTTCCGGGGGCCAGAGGCAACGGGTGGCTCTCGCCCGCGCGCTCGCGCGCCAGCCGCGCATCCTCCTTCTCGACGAGCCATTCGGCGCGCTCGATGCCAAGGTTCGGCGCGAGCTTCGCGGAGCGCTTCGCCAGATCCACGACGAACTGGGCCTGACCTCGATCTTCGTCACCCACGACCAGGAAGAGGCCTTCGCACTTGCCGATCGCGTTGCCCTGCTGAACGAGGGGCGCATCGAGCAATTCGCAGCGCCCGCCGAAGTGCAGCGCCAGCCGGCGAGCGATTTCGTCACGAGCTTTATCGAATAGCGATCAGCGTCCCCGTCCCGATCGCCGCGCGAGCGGCAGCATGCGCCCGAGCAGGCGGTCCTTCAGGACATAATGGTGATAGAGCGCCGCCAGCGCGTGGCCGAAGGCAAGGATGATGATTGCCCAGCCGACATT
Organism: Sphingomicrobium sp.; assembly: GCA_035470745.1. GTDB lineage: Bacteria > Pseudomonadota > Alphaproteobacteria > Sphingomonadales > Sphingomonadaceae > Sphingomicrobium. Next base: position 11,485 of record DATIQO010000192.1, read on the forward strand.
GCCGTGAAGGTCGCGGATTTCATGCCTGAGCGGCTTTGACAATGCGCCCATGGGACCGGGGATTCCAATGCCGAAGAAATGGATGGCGTGCCCCGCCGACCAGCCGATCAGGAAGCCCAGCACGGCCTGCGCGACTAGAAGCACATAGAGGAGATAGTGAACACCCTCCGACGCGAACTTGACCCAGCCGCCGACCATCGAAGAGCGCTCATGGCCGGGGGTCCAGCGCCAGATCAGCCTGGCGACGACGACGATCGCAAGCAGGATCCCAAGCGACACGTGGATGCTCTGCATCGTCTCCCGGGTATCCTTCCCGGCCCAGTCCCAGGTCTCGGCAAGCGCGAACTGGATAACAACGAGGAACGCGGTCAACCAGTGAAGGCTGATGGCGACATTGTCGTAATTGGTCTTGTCGTCCCCGGCTGCAATGCGGGTAAATGTATCTATCGGATCTCGATCGGCCATTGTGGCTCCGTTACGTTTAGCAGCCTGCAATCCCGCGCGGCGGGAAGAGTTCCAACGATAAGCCGCGCTCAAGGCGAAAGGGTTCCCTGGAACGTCGGAGCCAAGGTGAAGGTCCAGTCGAACAGGCGCGTGCGCCTTGTTCCTGCGCAGGCGCTGAGGGTGCACCCAGACTGAGATTTGTTCGCCGCGCCTCACCGTGCCATGAGCCCCATCCCAGAAGGGAATCGAATGCAGTTCACGAAGTTCTGGTTTATTGCCGCGTCGCTCGCTCTAGGAGCGCCGCTGGCCGCGGAAACCCACGTCGAGCCTGCCGTCCAGCCTGGCGGGGACATCCCTGCGAACTTCCATGCGACCGTCCCGGCGATCCCCAAAGGGGGCGACATTCCGCAGCGCTTCACGGCGCCTCGCGCAAGCTTCCAGTACGTCCGCCGCGAAGTCATGATCCCGATGCGCGACGGCGTGAAGCTCTACGCCGTACTGATTATCCCCAAGCAGGCGGGCAAGTTCCCGATCATGCTCGATCGCACGCCCTATTCGGCCGACAAGGGCACCTCCCGCGGCTCGTTTGGACCGCTGCCCGAGAACATCCTCTCGCCGCTTTCGGCCGAGCTCGTGCGTGCCGGCTATATCGTCGCCTACGAGGACGTTCGCGGGAAGTATAAGTCGGGCGGCGAATATGTGATGAACCGCCCCTTGCGGGGACCGCTTAACCCAACCGCGGTCGATCATTCGACCGACGCCTATGACACGATCGACTGGCTGGTGAAGAACGTTCCCGAAAGCAACGGCCGCGTCGGGACGATCGGCACCAGCTACGACGGCTTCACGACGCTGATGAGCCTCGTCGACCCGCACCCGGCCCTGAAGGCGAGCGTCCCCATCAACCCGATGGTCGACGTCTGGAAGGGCGATGACTGGTTCCACAACGGCGCCTTCCGCCAGGAGATGATCAGCTACGTCTATGGGCAGACCGCGACCAAGTCGTCCGACGAGGACTGGTTCAGTCAGGGCTATGACGATTATTCGACCTACCTCAGCTACGGTTCCGCCGGCGCCTATGCCGACGCGATGGGGATGGAGCAGCTGCCCTTCTGGGTCCGCCTCACCCAGCACCCGGACTATGACGAATATTGGCAGGACCAGGCGGTCGATCGCCTCCTGGCCCAAAAGCCGCTCACCGTTCCGACGCTCCTCGTCGACAGCGAATGGGACCAGGAAGACATTTACGGCGCTCCTGCCGTCTTCAACGCGGTCAAGGGCAGCGACAACGGCAACGCCCATCTCGTTCTTGGCCCCTGGCATCACGGCGAGGCCAATGCCGGGGCAAGTTCGCTTGGCATTCTCGACTGGGGCTCCGACACGGCCAAGTGGTTTCGCGAACATGTGCTTCTTCCCTTCCTCGACGAGCATCTGAAGGGCGCAAAACCCGCGAACATCGCGCGCGTCACGGCATTTGCAGTCGGGCCCAACGAATGGCAGCGCCTCCCCGACTGGCCGACCGCCTGCGCGCGCGGCTGCGGGGCCGGCCTGACGCCGCTCTATCTCGGGCCTGATAAGAGCCTGAGCTTCACCGCGCCCTCGGGGCGAGCGTTCGATGAATATGTTTCGAACCCTTCAAAGCCGGTTACCTATCGGCAGCGCCCGAACATCTCGCCTTGGTCGACCGGCTCAAGCTGGCGCTATTGGCTCGAGGACGACCAGCGGTTTGCCGAAGCGCGTCCGGACGTCCTCACCTACGAGACGGCTCCGCTGACGCAGGCGGTCACCTTGAGGGGCGTTCCGCAGGTCCATCTCCTCGCGTCCACAAGCGGAACCGACAGCGACTGGGTCGTCAAGCTCATCGACGTCTATCCTTCCCACTATCCCCAGAAGCCGGAAATGGGCGGCTACGAGCTTGGCATAGCGATGGACATCTTTCGCGGCCGCTACCGCAGCGACCCCGCTCACGCGCAGCCGCTAAAGCCCAACGCGCCGCTGACATATGATTTCGCGCTTCCGAGCGTCGATTATGTCGTCGAGCCGGGGCATCGGCTGATGGTCCAGGTCCAGTCGAGCTGGTTCCCCTTGTACGACCGCAACCCGCAGACGTTCGTTCCCAACATCTTTTTCGCGAGGCCGAGCGACTATCGGCCAGCGACGCAGAAGGTGTTCACCGGGAGTGACGGCACCTGGATTGGCCTTCCGCTCGTCAACTAGCCTTGCGCGGCGCAATCGCCA
>DATIQO010000193.1:0-2150 GCA_035470745.1 Sphingomicrobium sp.
CCCGCTGGTTTCCCCCTTCTGCCACAGCCGCTGTTTTGAACGGCTGAAGAACGTTGCCAAGCGGCTGGTCAGCGTGGCCTCGAGCGCCTCGCGGTTCATGTAAGCGACCATCAGGACGCGGCCTGAGCTGCGATCCTGGACGATTGCTGGCAGCATTCCGTCCATCTTTTCCCACGCGAGGGAAGCGCTGTCCTCGGCCGTCAGCGGCGCATTTCGATGCTGCATCGTGCAAGGAATTCCTTCAGGTCGGGGATAGAGATCAGCTGGTCGTGGAAAACGGTCGCCGCGAGCGCGCCGCTCACGCCCGTCTCGAGGAAAACCGTCCGAAAGTGCTCGGGTGCGCCCGCTCCCCCCGATGCGATCACAGGGACGCTGACGGCACTGACGACTGCCCGCGTATGCGCGATGTCATAGCCCGCGCGGACCCCGTCGCGACTCATGCAGTTGAGCACAATCTCGCCGACGCCGCGCTGGCAGGCTTCGTGGACCCAATCGAGCGTTCGCCGTCCTGAGTCACAGATCCGCTCACTGCTGCCTGCATATTGTTTTACGAAATGGTTGCCGGCTTGTTCAAAGCTGTCGACGCCGAGCACTACGCATTGGCTTCCAAACTCCCGCGCCAGCTCGTCGATCAGCGCTGCCCGTTCGAGCGCGGGCGAGTTGATCGAGATCTTGTCGGCGCCGCTATCAAGGCAGGCGGCCGCGTCGTCCCGACTGCGAATTCCTCCCGCGACCGCGAACGGGATGTCGATCACCTCGGCGACCTTCCGGACCCATTCGAGGTCGAGGGTGCGGTCCTGCGCGCTGGCGCTGATGTCGTAGAAGACCAGCTCGTCCGCGCCCTCGTCCCGGTAGCGAATCGCCTGTTCGACGATATCGCCGGCATCGCGGTGGTCGCGGAACTGGACGCCTTTGACCACGCGCCCGTCCTTTACATCAAGGCAGGGGATGATCCTACGCGCAGGCATGGGAAAGTGCGTCCTTGAGGCTAAAGCGGCCTTCCCACAGGGCTTTGCCGACAATGGCCCCATCGGTGCGCAGACGCCGCAAGTCGTCAATCGATGAAATTCCTCCGGACGCCTGTATCTTCAACCAGGGCAGGCGCTCGACGGCCTCGTCGGTGAGTTCAAAATTCGGCCCCTCCAGCATCCCGTCGCGTCCGATATCGGTGAGGAGAAGGTGCCGCGCCGCTGGAAATTGAGCGGCAACCTCCCACAGTGTCGCATTGGTGTTCTCGGACCAGCCCGAAACCGCGACAATGGGTGCACCATTGATCATCCGCACGTCGACCGAAAGGACGATCCGTTCCGCACCGAATTCCTCGATCCATCCGTTGACGAGATCGGGGGCCTTCACGGCGAGGCTGCCGACGATCACGCGCTCGGCACCCGCCTTTAACATTGCTTCGACCTCTTCGCGCGTGCGGAAGCCTCCGCCCACCTGCAGTCTCAGCGCAGTCGAACCGGCAAGCTGGGCAATGAGGCGATGCTGGACCGGCTTGCGCGCGCGGGCCCCGTCGAGATCGACGACATGCGCCCAATGCGCTCCCTCCTCTGCAAATTTGAGCAACGCGTCGGCGGGTTTTGAATCGTATAAAGTGGCCTGATCGAACCGTCCCTGGCTAAGGCGAACGGCCTCGCCGCCCATCAGGTCCATTGCCGGGTAGATGATCATGCGAGGAAGCTTTCGAGGAAGCGCGCACCTGCTTCACCCGACTTTTCCGGATGGAATTGGGCTCCCAGCCAATTACGCTGACGAACCGCGACGGGGATGTCGCGGCCATAACGAGCAGTCGCGACCGTGGCGACGCCGTCATCACAGGCGAAACTATGCGCGAAATAGACATAATCGCCAGTGCGTATTCCAAGGTCGGCCGTACGAACGTCGATCCTGCTCCAGCCCATGTGCGGCACCGGCCGGCCGGGCGCCGGCGTGAGCGCGCGAACGCGGCCTTCAACCAGTCCGAGGCAATCCGCATCCTCTTCCTCACTGCCTTCGAAAAGCAGCTGCATGCCAAGACAAATGCCAAGCGCGGGCTGTCCAAGACTGGTCAGTGTCGACCGCAGGCCGAGCGCATCGATGCGGCTCATGGCGAACCCGGCAGCACCCACGCCGGGGAGGATGACCCGGTCCGCGCTTGAGATTTCCTC
>DATIQO010000194.1:0-26638 GCA_035470745.1 Sphingomicrobium sp.
TTGAGCCTGTCGTCGGGGATCTGCAGCTTGTCCTGGCAGTAGAGGACCTGGACCGCGAAGGCCTCGTTGAGCTCCCAAAGGCCGATATCGTCGATCTTGAGGCCGAAGCGGTCGAGCAGCTTTGGAACCGCGAAGACCGGCCCGATGCCCATTTCGTCGGGCTCGGTTCCGGCGACGGCCATCCCGACATAGCGGCCGAGCGGCTCGAGCCCGCGCCTTTGCGCAAGTTCGCCGCTCATGATCACGCAAGCGGAGGCGCCGTCGGATAGCTGGCTCGCATTGCCCGCAGTGATGAGATTGCCGGGCCCGCGCACCGGTTCGAGCTTGGCGAGACCCTCGAGCGTCGTTTCAGGGCGATTGCCTTCGTCCATGGCGAGCGTCACCTCGCGCTTTGAAACTTCGCCGGTTTGCCTGTCCTTGACGGCCATCGTCGCCGAAACGGGGATGATTTCCTCGTCGAACTTGCCTTTCGCCTGCGCCTCGGCAGTGCGCTGCTGCGAGCGAAGCGCATATTCATCGCACCGTTCGCGGCTGATATCGTAGCGCTTTCCGACGACCTCGGCAGTATCGATCATCGGCATGTAGACCGCGTTGTGCATCGAGAGCAGCTCGGGATCGGGGCCAAGCCGCATCTCGCCCGTCTGCACGAGGCTGATACTCTCGACGCCGCCTGCAACGACGACTTCCATCCTGTCGACAATGACCTGCTTTGCGCCCGTCGCGATCGCCATCAGGCCCGAAGCGCACTGGCGATCGATCGACATGCCGGCGACGGTGACGGGAAGGCCCGCCCGCAGCGCCGCGGTCCGGCCGATCGTGGTCTGCACACCCTGCTGCAGCGCAGCGCCCATGATCACGTCGTCGATCTCTGCTGGATCGACCTTTGCGCGTTCGATCGCCGCTCGGATCGGATGCGCCGCAAGGGTCGGGGAGGGCGTGAGATTGAATGCCCCGCGATAGGCCTTGCCGATGCCCGTCCTGGCGGTCGAAACGATCACGGCATCACGGGCCATTCTTCTCTCCTCAGGCGATCAAGAGGGTCAGCCATTCCGCGGTGAGGGCCGGCTTACCCTCATTCTCGATTTCGACTGTCACCGTATGACGAAGCAGCCATTGCCCCGGCGCTTTCTCCACGATGGAGTCAAGCCTGAAGCGGCCGCGCACGCGCTTGCCCGAGCGAACGGGCGCGAGGAAGCGGACACGGTCGAGACCGTAATTCACGGCCACCGTCATGCCTTCGGGCAAGAGCATTGCCTCGGCGCCCATGCGCGAGAGAAGCGAGAGCGAGAGGAAGCCGTGGGCAATCGTCCCGCCGAACGCGCTCTGCGCAGCCGCCTGCGGATCGACGTGAATGAACTGGTGGTCTTCGGTCGCTCGCGCGAATTGGTCGATCCGGGCCTGGTCGACCATGATCCAGCCGGAAACGCCGACTTCCTGGGCGACGCGACTCTGGATTTCCGGCAGGCTGGCGAGCGGCATGGCAATTTTCTAGCCTGAAGAACCAAAGGGGCAATCCCGCCAAAGCGGCGGGAAGGAGGGGCATTGCGATCCACCGCCGCGCCGCGGCTCGTTCCATGGGGCGGTCGCGGCGCTGCCCGGCGCCTAGAAGGGCAGCGGGGCCGGCGCCTGTTCCGATGCGCGGCTGAGCTTCAGTTGGTGTTGCTCGAGCACGTCCACGAGCGAGCGAAGAATGGCGGCACGATCGGCGGCGAGCTTGTCCGCATCGCGGGTGGAATCGTCATAGACGAGATCGAACGCAAGCCCGCCGCCGCCGGCACCGGAAAGCGCGCAGCGCACGAGCTTGCAGCCTTTCTCGGCTGAAACGGCAGCGTCGGCGGCAGCCGTAACGGCATCGATCATGCGCGCCGACGGTTCGCCGGCAACCGCCAGGTAGAGCGTCACGCGCCGCGACTTTGCCAAGGCCATGTTGTGGATTTCGCGCTCGAGCAGCTTGGTATTGGCCATGATGAGCTGCTCGCCGGTGATCGAGCGAAGCCTCGTCGTCTTCAGTCCAATACGTTCGACCGTCCCAGTGCTGTTGTCGTACCGGATCGTATCACCCTTCTTGAAGGGCTTGTCGAAGAGGATTGAAAGCGCGGCGAACAAGTCGGCGAATATTCCTTGCGCGGCAAGGCCGATGGCGATGCCGCCAACGCCAAGGCCGGCGACGAGCGCAGTGACGTTCACTCCGAGATTGTCGAGGATGAGGATGCCCGCGATCGCGAACAGCGCGACGCTGACCAATAAGCGGATGATCGCCATGGCATTGGCAAGCCCGCTTGTTCCGCTGTCCTCGGCGACCCTCCGGCCGATGACGCCAAGGATCAGCTCCCGGGCCCAGACGGCGCCCTGCAGCGCGAAGGCGATAACGAACAGGATGTCGAGCAGCCGCCCGATCTTGTGCGGCAGTTCCGCGTAGCTCGAGACCGCGTCGGCGGCGGCGAGGATCATGAAAAGGACGCTGGTCCTGGCGAAAACCCGGCCGATCACGGTTCGCCAGCTCCACCCTTCGGGGTCGCTTGCAACGGTCCTTTTGCCGAAACTTCGAAGGACCAGCATGATTGCGACGATGACAAGGGCAACAATCAGCCCGATCAGCAGGCCTTCACGGTTCGCTTCGAACCAGCTCCAGATGTTTGGCATCGCCATCCGACGCAGTCTTGGCGGCGCTGGCGCCGCCGATCAAGCCGCCGCCTGTTTCTCCGTTGTCGATGCGCGCGGAGCCGTTCTGGCCTTTCCTCGACGCTTGCCGCCGCGCGCGAGGAACTCAAGCAGCGCAACTTCGGCTGACGAGAGGCGCTTGCGGCCACGCGGCCGTTCCAACCCCTGGAGCGGGTCACGCGCGTCGGCCTTGACGGCATCGAGCAGCCTCGGATGAACATAGGACTTGCGGCTGATCGCCGGCGTGTTCCCGAGCGCTTCTGCGACCGGCTCGACCACGGTCTTTACCGTGATGCGCGCGTTCTCGGCCTTTCTCAGGAGCTGATCGCAGGCAATGACGCTCGCGCTCCAAGTGCGAAAATGCTTGGCCGTGAAGTCCCCGCCGGTCGCTTCCCTGATATAGTCGTTGACGTCGCTCGACGTGATCGGCTTGGGTTCGCCGTCGCCGTTGATGTACTGGAACAGCATCTGCCCCGGCAGATCCTGGCAGCGCTTGCAGATGCGCTTCAAGTTCGTGTCGGTGATCTTCACCTCATGGACGATGCCGTGCTTGCCCGTGAAACGCATCATCAGCCCGTGCCCGGTGCGCCTCAGGTGCCGCGTCCTCAGCGTTGTCGCGCCGTAACTCTTGTTGTCCCTTGCATATTGCTCGTTGCCGATCCGGATGTGCTCGGTGTCGAGAAGGCGGACCACCGCCGCCAGCACCGCCTCGCGCGATAGCGCCCGATGCCTGAGATCCCCCTCCACCCGGCGCCTCAGCTTCGGGAGGGCCTTTCCGAACTCCAGCAATCCTTCGTATTTGGCGTTCTCGCGCTTTTCGCGGAAATCGGGATGATAGCGATATTGCTTGCGTCCGCGCGCATCGATGCCAGTAGCCTGCAGATGCCCGTTGGGATCGGCGCAAAACCAGGCATTTTCATAGGCAGGGGGAAGCCCGATCGCGTTCAGGCGATCGATTTCGTCACGGTCGGTGATACGCTTTCCATCGGTGTCGAAATAGGCCCAGTAGCGACCCATCCGCTTGCGGCTGTATCCCGGTTCCGTATCGCTAGAATGTCGCAACAATGACTTCACCCTGATCGTTCGGGCTCCTAAGCGAGCGAGGAAGCGGGCGAGTTCCTCTTGCTAAGAAAGGAGTCGTTGGAATGCAGGTGTCCGAGGCGCGGGTGCTGATCGTCGCCACCGATGGTTTCGAGGAATGGGAACTGTTCGGACCGCGCCAAATCCTGCAGCAGCGCGGCGCTACGGTCGTGCTCGCCGCGCTCAAACGCGACCCTATTCAGGCGACGGTGCACGACGATCCTGGCAAGACCATTCGGCCTGACCTCGTCATCGATGAGGTGAACGCCGATGTTTTCGACGCATTGATCCTGCCGGGCGGGGTCAGGAACCCGGACCAGCTTCGCCTTCACCGCAATGTGATCGCGCTCATCTCGCGCTTTGCCGAACAGAAAAAGCCAATCGCTGCCATCTGCCACGGGCCGTGGCTTCTGGTTGAGGCCGACCTCCTGCGCAACCGGACGGCTACGAGCTGGCCGTCCATCCGCACCGACCTTCGAAATGCTGGGGCAAAGGTGGTCGACCAGCCGGCGGTGACCGACGGCAATATCGTCACCAGCCGCAATCCAGAGGATGTCGAGGCATTCACCAATGCCCTGATCGAGCTCATCGAATGCGAGCCCGCCGTTTCGGAGATTCGCCACAAAAGCGAGCTTCCGGCCTAACGGTCTGGAAACCAATCCGGGGCTAAGCCTGCCCGATGCACCGCGGATCAGTCGCCAGGGTCGAAAAGCTTGCCGATTGCGCCGCCTCGGCGGTTCTTGCGCTCGCCTGCGGCTTTGCTGCCAGCCAATGGCTTGCAGGGGCGGTTGCCCGGCTGCCCGCGAGCGCCGCGCTTGCGGCAGCGGCTTATTTCCTGAGCGTTCGCCTGCTCGGCAGCATTCAGCCGCAACCTCGCAGATTGCCGGTCGCCATCTTCGATGTCCGAGAGCTCGAGCCGATCGAGCCGATCGAGCCTACGGAATTGCTCCTGACCGAACGCCTCGATCAGCCGTCGCGCGGAACAGATCCGCTTCTCCTCGATGACATCCTTGCCGAGCTCGGCCCCGATTCCCGCGTGGTTCGCCTCTTCGACCCCGCATCGATGCCGACGGCGGGGGATTTGAGACTGCGGATCGAAAAGCATCTCGATGGCGAGGCAACCGCAGCGCGCTCCTCCGATGCCGCGCAGGCGCTTCACGAGGCCCTGGCCGAGCTTCGCCGTTCGATCCGCTAGTCGGCTGTCGCGAGCCGGCAAATCCTCTCGATCGTCCTCGCCGGGCGTCACGCCGCTCCTCGTTCAATTCCAATTAAATTCCTACTTGCGTAGGAAGATACCTATCACTAGTCCCCAATCTCGACGATGCTGGAGCCGCGCCTGGTCCTTGAGCGCCTTTGCGCGGAGCGCGGCGAAGATTTCGCCGGCCTCTCGCGGATGCTCGGCCGGAATCCGGCCTATATCCAGCAATATGTCCGGCGCGGTGTGCCCAAGCGGCTGAAGGAGGAGGAGCGGCGCAAGCTCGCGCGCTATTTCTCGGTTCCCGAGACACTGCTTGGCGGGCCGCCCGAGAGCCAGCAGGAGCCGCTCGGGCTCGTGAGCGTCAAGCGGCACCCGGTAAGCGTCTCGGCGGGTCCTGGCGCGCTAGTCACCGAGGAGCTCGGAAAGCCCTATTTCGCGTTCGACGAGCGCTGGCTGAAGGCGTTGACGCCAAGCCGGCCCTCGAAGCTGTCGATCGTTCGCGTCGAAGGCGATTCGATGGCGCCGACGCTGAGCGCGGGCGATGACATTCTCGTTGACCTTGGCGACGCGGCGGAACGGCTGCGCGATGGCATCTACGTGCTGCGGATCGACGATGCGCTCGTCGTGAAGCGGCTTGCCCTCAACCCCACCGGCCGCCGCATCACCGTCCAATCGGACAACCCCGCCTATCCCGACTGGCCCGACTGCAGCCTCGAGGAGATCAGGCCGATCGGGCGCGTCATCTGGGCCGGCCGGCGCGTCGTCTAGCTGCCGCGGCGCCTTAGATCGACGAGCCAGGTGATGATCGCGAACACGGCGCCAATTGCCGTGCCGATCAGCACTCCCTTGAGCGGATTGCGCAGCGACAGGCCGTAGACAAAGCCAAGAAGGATGAAGATCGTGAGGAAACACCCGCCGGCGCGGGTACGGCTACCTTGCTGCATGCTGCGCTCATGGCAGAGCGCGCGTGACTGTGCCAGTCGCGCCGGTGAATCGCTCCAGTTGCGGGAAATGGGCGCCATGAAGCCGAGGCAGGATCGGGGCCCATGGCGCAAAGAAGGGAGCCCGGCCTGCTGGCAGGGAGGGATCTCCGCGCCCTCAATATGGTCAACGCGGCGTTCACGACATTCGTCGGCAGTCGCGAAACGGCATGGCGCTATAGCGCGCCCATGGACGCCCCCTTCATCAACGGCCGCGTCGCGCTTGAAGACGCGGCCGAGCTCATCGAGCGCTTCGGCGAGGACGCCGCCGCCGAAGCGGCCGCGCGCGCCAAGCGCAGCCGCGGCGATGGAAATGTCGCCCGCTTCTGCCACTGGCGACAGATCGAGCGCGTCATTGCGACGCTAAGCTGCGGCGATGTCATTGGTACTGTCCACTAAGTCCCTGAACTAAGGGGCTCGTTTAACCGGCACGGTCTTTTCTCGGACTGGCGCCGTTCAGGACCGCTGGCTAAGGCTGCTTACCTGATGAGCGGGCGGGGTTCAGGTGGAAATGCCGCGCGGCTGCTTTGCGCAGCCGGCTGCATTGCATTGTCGGGCGCCCCGGCGTGGGGGCAGGCTGCCGCGCCGCAGCAGCCACCACCGGCCTCGACCGAGCCCGAGCTCGACCCCAACGCCCCTCTTGCTCCGCTTCCGGACCTTGGTGTCGACTGGCCGGACCTCAATGCCAAGGAAGCTTTGCCCCCGGTTGCCCCGTCAACGGCTAATCCGCTGCCAGCGACATCCCCCGCCCAGCAGCAGGCCTCGTCCGAAACCACCGATGCTTCCGGAACGCTCCGCTACGCCGTCGACGTCGAGGGATTGGCAGCGCTCGGGAACGCGCCGGAGCTGCTCAAGGCCTTCCATCAGCAATCGACGCTGCTGGCGGAGCGCAAGAATCCTGCGAACGCCGCCCAGATCGAGCGACGGGCAGGCGCCGACGCGGATCTGCTAACGCAGCTGCTGCGCAGCCAGGGCTATTATGACGCGACGGTCGAACCGCGGACGGAACGAAGCGGTGGGACGCTGCGCGTTATCCTGGCTGCCGATCCTGGCGTTCAATATCGCTTCGCCTCGGTCGCGCTTCCTGGGCTCGAGGCGGCCGGGCCGAATGCCGCCAAGCTGCGCGGCGCGTTCGCGGTCAAAGCCGGCGATCCGGTGATCGCGCAGCAGGTGATCGCCGGAGGGCTCGCGCTCACGACGGCACTTGCCGAGGAGGGGTTCGCCGGGGCCAGGCTCGGCGATCAGGACATCGAGGTCGATCACCAGACCCACCTTGCAACGCTCGTCCTCCCGGTGACACCCGGACCGGTGGCCCGGTTCGGGGCGATCCACGTCAGCGGCAGCCCGCCGTTCAGCGCGCGCCACGTCGCGATCATCGCGCGGTTCAAGCCGGGCGACCAGTTCCAGCGTTCGAAGATCGACGATTTGAGGCGTGCGCTGATCGCGACAACGCTCGTCGCCAATGCCGACATCAAGGTTGTCCCGGTCGACGGCGGCCGCGTCGTCGACGTCAATGTCCGTCTCGAGCCGGCGCCGAGGCACACGATCGCCGGCGATATCGGTTACGGCACCTCGCAGGGCGTGCTGATCGAGGGCAGCTGGACGGATCGCAACTTCTTCAATCCCGAGGGCGCGCTGACCCTTCGCGGCGTCGCCGGCACAATGGAGCAGCTCGCCGGAATCGAGTTCCGCCGCTCCAATTTCGTGCAGCGGGACCAGACGCTCGACCTGCAAATCAGCGGATCGCACCAAAGGTTCGATGCCTATGAGGCGCGAACGATCCAGCTCGGCGGCCATATCGAGCGGCTGAGCAACTTCATCTGGCAGAAGAAATGGACCTGGAGCTACGGCGGACAGCTGCTTGCGACCGACGAGCGGGGCGTGTTCAGCGCCGCAGGCGTCAAGGACACCCGCACCTTCTTCATCGCGGCGGCTCCGCTGACGCTCGGCTATGACGGAAGCAATAGCCTGCTCGACCCGAGCCATGGCTTTCGCCTCAGCGGCTGGATCAGCCCCGAATATTCAGGCCACGGCGGAAGCCTGGTCTACGCTCGCTCGCAAATCGACGCGAGCGCCTACCATCCCGTGTCGGACGGGATCGTCCTTGCCGGTCGCGTGCGGCTTGGCACCATCGTCGGAGCGAACAATTTCGACATTGCGCCGTCGCGCCGCTTCTATTCGGGCGGCGGCGGATCGGTACGCGGTTACGGCTATCAGCAACTCGGCCCCAAGGATGTCGACGGCGACCCGATCGGCGGACGCGGCCTCGCCGAATTTGCTCTCGAGGCTCGCATGAGGCTCAAGCAGTTCGGCGGCAATTTCGGCTTTGTGCCCTTCTTCGATGGCGGCTCCTTGAGCACCGAGGTGCTTCCCGATTTCAAGAACTGGCGTTTCGGCGCCGGCGCGGGCGTTCGCTATTATTCGAGCTTCGGTCCAATCCGCATCGATCTTGGCTTCCCGCTCAACCGGCAGAAGGGCGACGGCCCGTTCGCAGTGACGGTTTCGCTCGGTCAGGCCTTCTGATGGCCGAGGCGGTCATCGAGCATGGCGAAGGGGATGCCGGCACCGTCCGGCTCCGGCGGGACTGGGGCGGGCGCCTGCTCAACGAGCTGTTCGCGCTCTTCATTGCTTTCCTGTTCCTCCTTGCCGGCCTCATCGTCCTTCTCGACAGCGCGCCCGGGCACCGGTTCATCGTCGATCAGCTCGGCAAGCTCGAAACCGCTTCGGGCTTGCGCATCCACATCGGGCGGATCGACGGCTCGATCTTCGGCAAGTCGGAGCTTCGCAACGTCACGGTCGCGGACAAGAACGGGGTCTTCCTGACCTCGCCGAACATCAAGCTCGACTGGACGCCGGGTGCCTGGCTCTACAACCGATTGCATGTCGACAGCGTCACTGCCGAGCGCATGACCCTTATCCGGCTCCCCAGGCTCAAGCCGAGCACGAAGAAAGGCCCCATCCTCCCTGGCTTCGACATCCATGTCGGCGAGCTGAGGATCGAGAGGCTCGACATCGGACCGCAGGTGAGCGGGAAAGCGCGAAGCGGCCGCCTGTGGGGCAAGGCGGATGTCCACTCCGGTCGCGCGCTGGTCGAGTTGCAGGCGCTGATTGCAAATGGCGGCGACCGTATCGCCTTTCACCTCGACGCCGAGCCGGATCGCAACAAGTTCGACCTGAGAACCAGGGTGGTCGCACCCGCCGACGGGCTCCTCCCAAAGATGGTCGGCATCGATCACGCTGTCGATCTCGCGGTCGCGGGCAATGGAAGCTGGCAGCGCTGGCGGGGCACGCTGGCGCTTGATCTTTCCGGGCGGCCGACGGCGCGGCTGGCGCTGGGAGTGGACAAGGGCCTCTACCGGCTTGCGGGCAAATGGTCCCCCGCGCCATTCCTCACGGGCAAGCTTCGGCGGCTCACGGTCCCGCTCGTCACGCTGAAAGGCGAGGGGACGTTCAAGGATCGCGTCTTCGAGGGGCAGCTGTCCGCGGCGAGCGCGGAGCTCCGCGCTGTCGCGAGGGGCGCAATCGACCTTGCGCACAACCGTTACCAGCGCATGCGGCTTGGCGTCGATCTCTTGCAGACCCGCGCCCTTTTTCCAAACATGACCGGCAAGGGCATCCGCCTGGTCTGGACGCTCGACGGGCCCTTCGACAGCGCCGACTATTCCTACCGGCTGACATCCAACTACGTGCAGTTCGACAACAACGGTTTCCTTGGCCTTCATGCCGAGGGGGCTGGGCGCCTCAGCCAGTGGCCGCTGCGCGTCCCGATCCGGCTTTCGGCGCGGGCCATCACCGGCATTGGCGATGTTGCCGGTGCGATGCTCGCCAACCCGAGGATCGAAGGCTGGCTGACAATCACGCCCAAGCTCGTGCGGGGGGACAACCTCAAGATCACGAGCGCCAAGTGGACCGGCAAGATGTCGGTCCTCATCGATCTCGTCACGGGCCGCTTCGAGGTGCTCCTTTCAGGGGCGATGCAGCGCTACCTGATCCCCGGGCTCGGGATCGTCGACGTCATGACCGATTTGCGGGTCGTGCCGGGACCAGGAGGCAAGGGCTCGCATGTCGTCGGGAGCGGCAAGGCCTGGGTGCGACGTCTTGATAACAGCTTCTTTCGTGAGCTCACCGGCGGCTTGCCTTCCCTGACAACCAACCTCGAGCGCGGGAACGACGGCATCGTCCATTTCACCGGCCTCCAGCTCTATTCGCCCAAGCTGCGGCTGACCGGCGCCGGCGAGCGTTTCAAGGACGGCACCTTCCATATCGTCGCAAGCGGACGACAGGCGAAATATGGACCGGTTCGGCTCATTCTCGACGGGCAGATCGATCGGCCGAGGCTCGACATGTACCTCGAAAGCCCGAACGAGGCGCTGGGCATCAAGGCGATGCACCTGCTGCTCGCCCCCAGCGCTGCCGGCTTCGATTACCGGGCGAGCGGCGGTTCAAAGCTCGGGCCGTTCACGAGCAACGGTCAGATTCTCCTCCCGCGCGATGCGCCGACCACCATCGCGATCGCCGCGCTCGATGTCGGCGGGGCGCACGCAAGCGGGAGCCTTCGTTCCGATCCGGGCGGGTTCAGCGGTCGTCTCGCCCTTGCCAACGGGACCCTTGGGGGAACGCTCGACTTCTCGCCTGTCGCTGGCGCACAGCGGATCGACGCGCATCTCACTTTCAGCAACGCGAGCTTTCCGGGCGCGTTCGCAGTGCATAGCGGCCGTGCCGACGGCGACGTCATTCTTGCCGGCGATAACACGACGATCGAGGGGGTCGTCGATGCGCGCGGGGTCGAGGCAGGCGGAATGACGCTGGCGCGGCTGACCGCCAACGCGAAGCTCGTCAACGGCACGGGGCAGGTGCAGGCGGCACTGGCCGGCCGCCGCGGCGCTTCCTTCGAATTTGCAACGCTTGCCAACATATCGCCGGATCGGATCAGCCTGACCGGCAAGGGACAGATCGAGCGCCAGCCGCTCCTTCTGAACGAGCCGGCCGTCCTCACCCGCTCGGGCGACGGCTGGGCGCTCGCGCCGACCAGAATCACCTTTGCCGGCGGCGCTGCCACGGTCTCGGGCCGAAGCGGATCGGCGCCCGAAGTGCATGCGCAGCTGAGCGCGATGCCGCTTGCCGCGCTCAAGGTCTTCTGGCCCAGTGTCGATCTCCTCGGCACGGCGTCCGGGCGTGTCGATTATGCCTGGCAATCGAACCGCAGCGGACGGCTCGACTTGAAGATCCGCGGGCTAAGCCATGCCGGCCTAGTGCTTGCCTCCAAGCCGGTCGACATCGGCATCGCCGCCATGGTGAACGGCAATCAGGCGGCGCTTCGTGCCATTGCAGCAAGCGATGGAGCAATCGTCGGGCGCGCTCAGGCGCGCTTCGCGCCGATGGGGAACGGCCCGCTCATGGCCGAGCTTCTCAATGCGCCGCTGTTCGCGCAGCTGCGCTACTCAGGCCCAGCGGACACGCTCTGGCGCCTCACGGGAAGCGAAGTGATCGACATGTCGGGTCCGCTTGCAGTGGGCGCGGACATCGGCGGTCGGCTTGCCAATCCGGTCATCCGGGGATCGCTGCGCACTCAAAAAGCGCGCCTCGAGAGCCAGGTCACCGGCATGGTGGTCGACAATATCGCTGCCGACGCGCATTTCTCGGGTCCGCAGCTGATCTTCAGCCAGATCACCGGCCAGACCGCTGCTGGCGGGTCGATTACCGGCAATGGATCGGTCACCTTCTCGGGCACCAATGCCTCGATCGACCTCGGCTTCGATGCCCAGCAGGCCCTGCTTCTCAATCGCGACGACGTTTCGGCACGCGTAACCGGACCGCTCCGGATTCGCTCCGATGCCAACGGTGGTACGATCTCCGGCAACCTCAAGCTCAACAAGGGGCGTTTCCAGCTGGGGCGCGCGAGCGCGGCCTCCGCGGTTCCGCAGCTCAACGTGCGCGAAACCGGGCTTGAAGAAGAGGCGGTGATCGAACCGGCGGCGGTCCATCACTGGAAGCTCGACTTGAAGATCGCCGGAAACGACCTGTCGGTGGTTGGCCTTGGAATCAACAGCCGCTGGACGACGAGCCTGCAGGTCGGCGGTTTCGCCGATTCTCCGCGCTTCACTGGCAGGGCTGACCTCGTGCTTGGCAATTACGATTTTGCCGGGCGCATCTTCCGTCTCGACCGCGGCATCATCCGGTTCGCGGGCGAGAGCCCGCCGAACCCGCGCCTCGACATCCATGCCGTGGCGGCAGTGCAGGGCCTCGACGCGAGCGTCATCGTCCAGGGTACGGGGCTCAAGCCGGAAATCACCTTCGCAAGCTCGCCGCCATTGCCGCAGGACGAGCTTCTCTCGCGGATCCTCTTTGGCACGTCGATCACGAACCTGTCCGCGCCCGATGCGCTGCAGCTCGCATCGGCGGTCGCTGCACTGCAATCAGGATCCGGCAGCCTCGACCCGATCAATGCGCTGCGCCGGGCGATCGGGCTCGACCGGTTGCGGATCGTTCCGGCCGATGTCGCGACCGGCCAGAAGACCGCCATTGCGGCGGGCAAATATATCCGGCGCAAGCTCTTCGTCGAAGTGGTGACCGACGGCCAGGGCTATTCGGCGACCAATGTCGAATATCAAATGACGCGGTGGCTCTCGATCCTTTCGACGGTGTCGACGATCGGCCGCGCCAATGCGAGCGTTCGCGTCAGCAAGGACTATTGAGCGCGATCGGGACGGCCCCGAGGCTGAAGCGGCAATAAAGTTGCGCAGCGCGCGGTTGCTTGGCTAGGCATGCAGCCGCGAAGGGGAGGGGTCAGCAGGATGAAGAACTGGAATATCCGCAAGGAGGTCGTCGCTCGCGAGGACATGCCCGAGGAGCACCGGCTTAGGCAGTCGCTCTCCTGGCCTCACCTGGTCGCGCTCGGCGTCGGTGCGATCGTTGGAACAGGCATCCTCACCTTGATCGGCGTTGGGGCCGGCAAGGCCGGCCCCGCGGTCATTCTCAGCTTTGCGATCGCCGGCGTGATCTGTGCCTGCGCGGCCCTTGCCTATGCCGAGGTGGCGACGATGATCCCCGCTTCGGGTTCGGCTTACACTTATTCCTACGTCGTCTTTGGTGAACTGATCGCCTGGATGATCGGCGTTGCGCTGATCCTTGAATATACTCTCGTCGTTAGCGCCGTCGCGGTCGGCTGGTCGGGCTATGCGGCGGGATTCCTGAAGTCCGTTGGCCTTGGACTTCCCGACGCTCTCGTCCAGGGGCCCGAGCTCGGCGGCATTCTCAACCTTCCCGCCATCTTCATCATTGTCGTTGTCGCTGGGCTGCTGATCACCGGTACGCGCGAGAGCGCTACGCTCAACGCCATTCTCGTCGTCATCAAGATCGCCGCCCTTGCGCTCTTCGTTGCAGTCACGCTTCCGGTGTTCGACCCGGCGCACTTCCACCCGTTCATGCCCTATGGCTTCCCGCGGAGCGGACCATCGGGCCACGAGGTCGGCGTCATGGCAGCAGCTGCAATCATCTTCTTCGCTTTCTACGGCTTTGATGCGATCGCGACCGCTGCCGAGGAAGCGAAGAACCCGAGCCGCGACCTTGCGATCGGGATCGTGGGATCGATGCTGGTCTGCGTGCTGATCTACATGGCGGTCGCGGCTGCTGCGATCGGCGCCGTCGTCTACAGCGGCTTTGCCAACAGCCCCGAGCCGCTCGCGCTGATCCTTCGCGAAATCGGTCAGCCGTGGGCAGCGCGCGTCCTTGGCGCGGCCGCGGTCATCGCCCTTCCAACGGTGATCCTTGCCTTCTTCTATGGCCAGAGCCGCATTTTCTTCACGGTCGCACGCGACGGGCTCCTGCCGAGCAGTCTCGCGCGCGTGTCGCGGCGCGGAACGCCGGTGCGCATTACGATCTTCACCGCAATCGTGACGTCGGTCTTCGCCGGCCTGATCCCGCTTGCCGCGATCGCGGCGCTTGCAAACGCCGGAACGCTTGCGGCCTTTGTCGCGGTCTGCTCAGCAATGCTTGTGCTTCGCCGCCGCGAGCCGGACCGCGAGCGGCGCTTCCGGGCTCCCCTTGCACCCCTGGTCGGCACCGTCGGGATTCTCGGTTGCATCTATCTTTTCATCAGCCTGCCGAACCGCACGCAGATCTTCTTCGTGACGGCGCAGGTGATCGGGATCCTGCTCTATTTCATCTACGGCAGCGGCGCCGCCGAGCGGGCGCGGGCAAGGTCGCGCGGCTGATCAGCGCTTGAGGAAGCCTTCGAGCTCCTGGCGGAGCTCGCCAAGCGACGAACGGCCCCAATGGTCGGCCCAGGGCGACTTGTTCGTGGTTTCGGTCGCAAGATAGGCTGGCGGCTCCCACCGCGCCGACGCGATTGCCGGGCGCGAACGCGCAAGATCGTAGAGATCGAACGGCGAGTTGAAGCGAAGTCCGGCTTGGTCGCCCACCATCCACGCGACGGTCGCGGGCAGCGACAAATCGTCGCCAAGCTCGAGGAGCGGCTCCGACCCGACGGTGAGATAGGCGGGGCAGTCGATCATGACGCCCGTTGCCGAGATATTGCGCAGCCTGACAGGCGTGCTCTCGTAATCGTGGTGGAGCAGGCCAGACCAGACGAGCGGGTGGCGCCGGTCGCTCCTGCACTCCGCTCCTGAATGCTCCGGCGCGGGCGCGGTATCGGCCTCGAATTCGAGATCGGGGAAGCTCCTGCGAATGACCTCGCGAAGCACTCCAGCCTGCTCGTCGGCGCCGCAGTCGATCCTCGTTTCGTGGGCAAATTCGAGCCCGAACCGATCGTCCCTTATCCAGCGGACGGCGCATTCGACGGTGCCGTTTTCGCCCAGGTGAAGCTCGACCTTGTCCCACAGCTTCAAAGCGATGTCGCTGCGAACCATCGCGCCGCCGCCCGAGACATTGATGAGTTCGACTTCGCGTCTCGCCTTGCCCGAGCCGATCGCGGCGATCTCGTCGAGAAGGCGGTGACGGTCCTCGGAGCGACTGTCGGTCATGCGGGCTTCCGATCGCTCGACGCTGATCGTGTCGAGTGCCTGGGCCCTAGCTCCCTTGGGATTCTTGGCGGGAAGGATCGGCTCCTTCGGCGCATTTCCCCCGGTGCCGTAAATCTTCGCCCTTATGTTCATCCGCGCGCTCCGTAGCTCGGGTCGCGGGGATCATAAGCGCGGCATGGTTACGCAATCGTGCACGGGGGAAAATGGGGACCCGATGATGCCGATGGAGGGAAAGGGAAGGTGGGAGGGTTCCCTCCACCGGCGTCCCGAAAGGCGTATCTTACAGCACAATTATGACGAATAATACATATCGAATTCGACGGGGCTGGGGGTGGTCTCCCAACGCATGACTTCTTCCCACTTGAGCTCGATGTAGCTGTCGATCTGGTCGTCGCTGAACACGTCGCCGCGGGTGAGGAAGGCGCGGTCGTTCGACAGGCTCACAAGCGCTTCGCGAAGCGAGCCGCAAACGGTCGGCACGTTGACGAGCTCCTGTGGCGGGAGGTCGTAGAGGTTCTTGTCCATCGGATCGCCCGGGTGGATCCGGTTCTGGATCCCGTCGAGGCCCGCCATGAGCAAAGCGGCATAAGCGAGGTAGGGATTTGCAAGCGCGTCGGGGAAACGGAATTCGACGCGCTTCGCCTTTTCGCCGGCTCCGTAGGGGATGCGGCAGGAAGCCGAACGGTTGCGGCTCGAATAGGCAAGCAGGACCGGCGCCTCGAAGCCCGGGACGAGGCGCTTGTAGCTGTTCGTCGTCGGGTTGGTGAACGCGTTGAGCGCGCGGGCGTGCTTGATGACGCCGCCGATGAAGTAGAGCGCCATCTCGCTAAGGCCGGCATAGCCATTGCCTGCAAACAGCGGCTTTCCGCCCTTCCAGATCGACATGTGCGTGTGCATGCCGCTGCCATTATCCTTGGCGATCGGCTTGGGCATGAAGGTCGCGGTCTTGCCGTAGGCGTGCGCGACCATGTGGACCACATATTTGTAGATCTGCATGCGGTCGGCGGTTTCGACGAGACCGCCATAGGTGAGGCCAAGCTCGTGCTGGGCGGCTGCCACCTCGTGATGATGCTTGTCCATCGGCAAGCCCATCTCGAGCATCGTCGAGACCATTTCGCCGCGGATGTCCTGCGCGCTGTCGACCGGCGCAACCGGGAAATAGCCGCCCTTGGCGCGCGGCCGGTGGGCGAGATTGCCACCTTCATATTCGCGCGCGGTATTGGTTGGCAGCTCGATATCGTCGATGCGGAAGGAAGAGACGCTGTAGCCGTCCTCGAAGCGAACATCGTCGAACATGAAGAACTCGGCTTCGGGACCAACGAAGACCGTGTCACCGATCCCGGTCTGCTTGAGATAGGCTTCGGCGCGGGTCGCGGTCGAGCGCGGATCGCGGCCATAAAGCTCCCCGGTCGAGGGCTCGACCACGTTGCAGAACAGCACCAGCATCGGCGTCGCGCTGAACGGATCGACATAAGCGGCGTCGAGGTCGGGCTTCAGGATCATGTCGGATTCGTTGATCGCCTTCCAGCCGCCGATCGAGCTGCCGTCGAACATGAAGCCATCGGTGAGATTATCCTCGTCGATGACGTTGGAGGCCATGGTGAGGTGCTGCCACTTGCCCTTGGGGTCGGTGAAGCGAAGATCGACCCAGTCGATCTCCTCGTCCTTGATGCGCGAAAGGATAGTGCCTGCGTTGGTCGCCATGTGAATTTTCCCGCTTCCGTCGCGTCGTTCCCCGCCAAGGTAGCCGTCAAAGTCCGACTTTGACGGGCCCACCGTCGGGGGAAACCCGCTTGAGTGATGCCCGGCGCCTAGGTTCGCCTCGACGCCAGCTTGCGCAGCTGTGCCGAGGAAAGGACGATTCGAGCTTGCGCACGCAGATTCCCCAGCTGAGCGGGAGAGTCAGGAGGGCAGCGAATATTTCACCGCCGCCGTTGTGCCCCGGCGAGGATCGACTAGCATCGTCCCGATCCGTGGGGGCGTGGCCATGCTCGTTGCACTTCTCGTTCCGCTTGGGCTCGCCATCCTGCTCTTCGGCTTCTTCCTGGCGAGGGCCGCGATCGCGGCCCGCGCCGCTCCGACGCTCGAATCCCTGCTGCTCGGCGCGATAGTCAGCTTCTTCGATACGCTCGGCATCGGTTCGTTCGCGCCCACGACCGCCTGGCTGAAGTTCAGGCGGCTCGTGCCGGACCGGCTGATTCCCCCGACGATGCTCGTCGGCCTGACGCCGCCGGCAATGATGGAAAGCATCATCTTCCTCATCCTCCTCGGCGTGAAGGTCGACCCGATGCTCCTGTTTGGCTGCGCGTTGGCCGTGCTTCTGGGAGGATTGGTCGGAGCCCCGCTCGTCGCTCAATGCCGCGTCTGGATCGTGCAGACGATCGTCGCGATCGGCCTCCTCCTCGCGGCGATCGCTTATGCGATGACGAACCTCCACATGTTCCCGGGAGGCGGCACCGCGTCAGGATTGCCGCTTGCACTGACGGTCGCCGCCATCGCCGCCAATTTCGCGTTCGGCGTCCTTCTCAACTTCGGCGTTGGCAATTACGCTCCGACGCTCGTGACCTTAAGCCTCATGGGCATGGATCCGCGCCTCATCTTCCCGATCATGGCGGCAGGCGCAGCGGTCACCGGCGCCGGGGCATGCGTGCGCCACATCCAGATGGGACGGATGGACCTGCGGGTGGTCGTGGGACTCGGCCTTGGCGGCATTCCCGCGGTCCTCGTCGCTGCATTCATCGTCAAGACGATGCCGCTCGAGCTCCTGCGCTGGCTGGTCATCGTCGTCGTGCTCTACGCTGCCGCGGTAATGCTGCGATCCGCCCGGGCTGGCCGCCGGGCGCCGATCCTTACTCCCGAAGAGGCAGTGGCGACCAGCTGAAGCGCCGTGGAACCGTTGCGCACCCGGCTCATTCTTGCGCCCGGGCGGGTGTAACGGAGGTTTTGTAATGCGCTCTATCCTGCTCTGGCTCATCGGCATTCCGGTCCCGATCATCCTTCTTCTCGCTTTGTGCACGCATCATTTCTGATCGGGCCGCCATCATCAGAGCCGCTTCGCCGACGTCACCTGGCTGGCGACGCGCGGCGAGGCGGCCTATCCTCTTGTAAGTATTGGAGGGCGCCCGAGGCGCCGCCGATCCAGCTGCCCGCCGGCGACCCGGCGCAGCCCGAAAAGAGGTTTGCAGCCCCTTCACAGAGCCGAAACCCGTCGCTATCAGGCCCGCCAATCGCTCCGGCTTCCGCTTGGGGCGAGCCTGCTCACCTGCCTTCCGGCAAGTGCAGTCACATCGCGTCACAAAAGGGGAATGATGGCCACCAAGGCAAGGTCCGCTGAGGTTTCGCAGACCGCAGGTCCAACTGATGGCGAAGAGGGAGTCCGTCGCCGCGACTTCCTGAACGTCGCAGCCGTCAGCTTCGCTGGCGTCGGTGCCGTCGTCGCGATTGCGCCGCTCTTGGTGCAGATGGCGCCGTCGGCCGACGTGCTTGCGCTCTCGACGACGGAAGTCGACATCTCGAAAATCAAGCCCGGCCAGGGCATCAAGGTCAGCTGGCGCAAGCAGCCGGTGTTCGTTCGGAATCTGACGCCCGCGGAAATCTCGGCAGCGAATGCCGTTCCGCTTTCGGCGCTCCGCGATCCCGAGACGCTCGCGCAGCGCACCAAGCCTGGCCACACCAACTGGCTGATCACGCTTGGCGTGTGCACGCACCTTGGCTGCGTGCCGCTCGGCATTGGCGAAGGCGAGAACCGCGGCCCGTTCGGCGGCTATTTCTGCCCGTGCCACGGCTCGCAGTACGACACAGCCGCCCGCATCCGCCAGGGGCCCGCGCCCAAGAACCTGGTCGTGCCCGACTATGAATTCACAAAGCCGACGATCGTCACGATCGGCGCTAAGGGGAAGTGAGTAAATGAGCTTTTCCTGGGCCAAGCCCTACGAACCCAAGCATCCCCTGATGCAGTGGATCGACCAGCGGCTTCCGTTGCCGCGCCTCGTCTATGGAGCGATCGGCGGCGGCTATCCGGTGCCGCGAAACCTCAATTACTGGTGGAATTTCGGCGTCCTCGCCGGGGTCTTCCTGACGATCCAGATCGTCACCGGCATCGTTCTTGCGATGCACTATACGGCTTCGGCCGACGGTGCGTTCAACTCGGTCAACCAGCTGATCATGCGCGACGTCAACGCGGGCTGGCTGCTGCGCTATGCGCACATGAACGGTGCAAGCTTCTTCTTCATCGTCACTTACGTCCACATTTTCCGCGGACTTTATTACGGCTCGTACAAGGCGCCGCGTGAGCTCGTCTGGATGCTCGGGCTCGTCATCTACCTGCTCATGATGGCGACGGCCTTCATGGGCTACGTGCTTCCCTGGGGCCAGATGAGCTATTGGGGCGCGCAGGTCATCACGGGCTTCTTCTCGGCCTTCCCGGTGGTCGGAGAACCGCTCCGGATCTGGCTCCTTGGCGGCTACGCGCCGGACCAGGCGGCATTGTCGCGCTTCTTCTCGCTCCACTATCTCTTGCCGTTCGTCATCGCGGCGGTGGTGGTCCTCCACATCTGGGCACTGCACATTCCCGGGTCGAGCAATCCGACCGGCGTCGATGTGAAGGACGAGCGCGATACGCTGCCGTTCCACCCCTTCTACACGGCCAAGGACGGCTGGTTCGCCGGCTCGATCCTGCTCGTCTACGCGATCGTTACCTATTTCGCTCCGGATTACCTTGGGCACGCCGACAACTACATCCCGGCGAACCCGCTCGCGACGCCGGCGGAGATCGTCCCTGAATGGTATTTCTGGCCATTCTACGCGATTCTTCGCTCCTTCACCGTCGACTTCATCCTCCCGGCAAAGCTGTGGGGCGTGCTGGCGATGTTCGCCTCGATCCTGCTGCTTTTCTTCCTGCCATGGATCGACCGCTCGCCGGTGCGCTCGGGATCGTACCGGCCGGTGTTCAAGCGCTTCTTCTGGCTGTTGGTGATTGACGTCGTGATCCTCGGCTGGGCCGGCGGCGGCGCGCCCAACCCGTTCCGCAACGTGGTGAGCCAGCTCGCCGCAGCCTATTATTTCCTTCATTTCCTCGTGATCCTGCCGCTCGTTTCCGCCTTCGAGACGCCGCTTCCGCTGCCGCGTTCGATCAGCGAATCGGTGCTTCACGGCGAGGAAGCCGAAGCCGCGCCCGCTGGAAGCAAGACGGGGCGTACCAAGACCGCAACGGCGACAGCCGAGTAAGGGGGCAGGGGACAAATGCGTTTCATTCTCGGATTCATCGGCGCGGTCTTCGCCGGTGTCCTGCTCATCTCGCTGATCAGCGGGGTGGCGACCTACGTCAGCAACCCGCCGGCGCCGCTCGCCGCTGAAGAGTTCCACCAGGCACCAAAGCCGCTGCATCTCGCCAGCGACGGGCCCTTCGGCAAGTTCGACAAGCGCCAGCTCCAGCGCGGACTCCAAGTCTACACCGAAGTCTGCTCGGCCTGCCACAGCCTCAAGCTGGTCTCCTTCCGCGACCTGAAGCAGCTCGGCTACAGCGATGCCGAGGTCAAAGCCTATGCGGGCTCTGGCCAGCAGTGGAAGATCCAGGTCCCGAGCATCAATCCGGACACCGGGGAAGCCTCGACGCGCAAGCCGCTGCCGTCCGATACCTTCCCGCCGCCGTTCCCGAACGAAGTCGCCGCGCGCGCCGCAAACAACAACGCGCTTCCGCCGGACCTGTCGCTCATCACCAAGGCCCGTGAAGGCGGAGCGGCCTACGTCTACTCGATCCTGACCGGCTTCCAGAACCAGCCGCCGGAACTTCTGAAGAAATTCCCGGACGCGAAGACGCCGCCGAACCTGCACTACAACCCGTATTTCGCTAACCTCAACATCGCGATGCCGCCGCCGCTGACGACCAACGGCCAGGTGACCTATGCTGACGGCACGCCAGCGACCGTCGACCAGATGGCGAAGGATGTCGCAGCGTTCCTCGTTTGGACTGCCGAGCCCAACCTCGAAGCGCGCCATGCCGCCGGTCTTGCCGTCGTCATCTTCCTGCTGATCGGAACGATCCTTGGCTATTTCGCCTATCAACAGGTTTGGCACGAAGCGAAGCGGGCGGTCCGCGTGACGGGCCCGTTGGAACCCGAGAACCAGGCGAAGTCGCGCCGCGCCAAGTCCAAGGCCGGAGTGGCTGGCTAAGCACCTGGCGAGTTGATGACGATCGCCGCCGGCGCGCTTGGTCGCGCGCCGGCGGTGTTCTTTTCAGCCGTGTTGGGCTGGGGGAAATTGGGCCGACCGTCGACCGCTGGAACTTCAATCCGTCATGGGAATGAGGACGCGCAGCTCGGGAAAGTCCTGCACATTGGCCGTCACGAGCGTACGATTGTTGGCATCCGCGATGACAGCTGCCGGATTTTCTTGATCAATTGAGCCTCAGGCGAACTACAAGGCAACGCAGTACATCTCAGTCGGCAAATCGGGAGACGTCCAGCCGTAGGAACGAGGCTGAAGCCTCGATCGTTCTGACGCTCGTCTCCTCGCGTATGACAGGTGTAAAATGCGGATCCCCTACATCTCCATCATTGCCGCAGGTGCACTCGCACTGGGCGGCTGCGCCGATTATTACGGCCTTGGCTACGGCGGCGGCTATTATGGCAATTACGGTTGGGGCGGTCCCTATGTGGGGGTCGGCTATTCGAGCGGCTATTACGGCCCCGGGTACGGCGGCTATGGGTATGGCTACGGAGCGCCTTACTTCGGCTGGTACGACAATTATTATTACCCGGGCACTGGCATGTACGTCTACGACACGTACCGCCGGCCACATGCGATGACGACCACCCAGCGTTCCTATTGGACGCGGCGTTCACCCTCGTTGAGGGGCGGCACCACCAGCCGCGTTCGCGACAACTGGAGCGGGTTTGATCGCAGGAACGGCTCGGGAAGCCGTCACCACCGCCAAAGCCAGTGAGCGCCGGCGCTGATCAGCCCGCTGGGCGGCGCCGGATCAGCACGATCGAGGTGAAGCTCATGACGAGGACGTCGTCCTGGTTGGTTACGCTCGTGTGCGTTCGGAACGAGCCCATCTCGGGCCTGCTGCGCGAGGGCGTCTTCTCGAGGATCTTGCCGCGCACGTGGAGCGTATCGCCGGGATAGACGGGCTTTTTCCAGCGAAGCTCATCGATACCGGGTGAGCCGAGCCCCGCCTGGCGATGCTCGACGACATGCCGGGCGATGACCGCCATCGTCATTGCCGCCGTGTGCCATCCACTTGCCGCAATGCGTCCGAAATGCGTCTTTGCCGCCTCCTCGTCGGAAAGGTGGAAAGGCTGCGGATCATATTTTGCCGCGAACTCGAGAACTTCCTCGCGCGTCACTTGGTATGAGCCGAAATAAGTCTCGGCGCCTACTTCCAGGTCTTCGAAATAGATCATTGCGGGCGCATAGCGGGAGCGCCGGCTTGGCGCGAGTATGGGAGGGCGCTAGGTTTTGACCGTGGCGACGCAAGCACCGCTTCCTTCCCGATACCATCCGCGTCTCATCGAGGCGGCATTGGCGCTCAATGAGAACCGGCTCGATATCGCCGAGCGGATCCTCAAGCCCTATCTCAAGGAAGACCCGTTCGACGCCGCGGCGGTCAGGATGCTCGCCGAGCTTGCAGCGCGTATCGGCCGCATGCGCGATGCCGAGAATTTGCTTCGCCGCGCCGTCGAGCTCGCGCCCGGCTGGACCCCGCCAAAGGCCAATCTCGCGCTCGTTCTTGGCAGGATGGGGCGACCCGCCGAAGCGATGGAGCTCCTCGACGACGTCTTCGCGAGGGAGCCCGACGAACTTGGTCACTGGAACCTCAAGACCGCGACGCTCGGGCGTCTCGGCGATTTTGGCGAAGCAATCGCGATGTACGAGGCAGTCCTGCGCCGGGCGCCCAATCAGCCCAAGGTGTGGATGAGCTACGCGCATCTCCTGAAGACCGTCGGACGGCTTGCCGACGGGATTGCTGCCTACCGGCGGGCGATCGAGCTTCGGCCGGCGCTCGGCGAAGCCTGGTGGAGCCTTGCCAACCTCAAGACCGTGAAGTTCACCGACGATGATGTCGCGGCGATGGAGCGGGCGTTCGAAGCGCCGGGCATCAGCGATGATGATCGCTTCCACCTCGATTTCGCGCTCGGCAAGGCAATGCACGACCGCGGCCGGACCGACGAGGCGTTTGCTCATTATTCGCGGGCGAACGCTCTACGCCTGAAGCTCCATCCCTATGCGCCGAGCGACGTCCACAAATTCGTGGACCGAAGCATCGCCGCTTTTACCGCCGAGGCCTTTGCCGAACGACCCGGCGGTTGCGATTCGTTCGATCCCATCTTCATTGTCGGCATGACGAGGGCCGGCTCGACCCTCATCGAACAGATTCTCTCGAGCCACAGCCTCGTCGAGGGGACGTCAGAGCTTCAGGACATTCCCATCCTCGCGCGGCGCCGGGAAAAATATCCAAGGAGCGCGCTCGAGCTAAGCGAGGATGAACGCCGAGCGCTTGGCGAGGAATATCTGAAGCGCACGGCGGTCCAGCGCCGGACCGACAAGCCCTTCTTCATCGACAAGCTGCCCAACAACTGGATGTGGGTTCCCTTCATCCAGCTCATTCTCCCCAACGCCAAGATCATCGATGCGCGCCGCCATCCGCTGAGCTGCTGCTTTTCAAACTTCCGCCAACATTTCGCGCACGGGCAGACGTGGAGCTATGATCTTGAACATCTCGGGCGATATTATTCGGACTATGTCCGGCTGATGGCGCACGTGGATGCAGTCCTCCCCGGCCGGGTCCACCGGGTGATCTACGAGCGGATGGTCGATGACACCGAACATGAGGTGCGCAAGCTTCTCGACCATTGCGGCCTCGAGTTCGAACCCGCGTGCCTTGAATTCTACAAGACCGAGCGCGCCGTTCGCACGCCCAGCTCCGAACAGGTACGCCAGCCCATCTATCGCGACGCGACCGAGGAGTGGCGGCCGTATGAGAAATATCTCGGATCGCTGAAACAGGCTCTGGGCGAGATTATCGACACCTACCCGCACGCACCCGATACATATCCGCAACGGTAGCGAAACATTCTGAATGGCGCGCCGCGCTTCCTGTTGACAAGCGGTCGTGGCTGGTGTCGCAATAGTGTCACATCGCCGATTTGGGGGAATTCGATGTTCAGCCGCAAGTCCCGGGCACTGACGCTCGGCCTTCTCGCTTCAACCACCATTTCAACAGCAGCTTTAGGGCAGGCGGCGCAGCCGCAAACGACGGGCCAGTCGCCCGCGCCAGGAACGAATGCGACAGACGTCACGTCGCCGCCTGTGGCTGTCCAGAAGAAGCAGGCCGCGGCCGGGGTTCCGGATCAATCCGAGATCATCATCACCGCGACCAAGCGTGAAGAGAATCTGCAGAACGTTCCGATCAGCGTTCAGGTGCTCGGAACCCGCAAGCTCGATCAGCTGAACATCTCGAACTTCGAGCAATATACAAAGCAGCTTCCGGCAGTCACCTTCAGTACCGCGCAGCCGGGGTTCACCACCGTCTACATGCGCGGCATCGCCACCGGCGGAGACGACAGCAACCACTCCGGGTCGCTTCCGACGGTCGGCACCTATCTCGACGAGCAGCCGGTTACGACGATCGGTGGAACGCTCGACGTTCACATCTACGACATTGCGCGCATCGAGAGCCTTTCGGGGCCGCAGGGGACGCTCTTCGGAGCGTCGAGCGAATCCGGAACCATCCGCATCATCACCAACAAGCCCCAGCTCGGGGTGACGTCCGGGCGCATCGACAGCGAGATCAACTCGGTCGCCCACGGCGATGTCGGCGGCAAGCTGGAGGGCATGATCAACGTCCCTCTCGGCGACCGGGTCGCGTTCCGCGGCGTCGCCTTCTTTCAGCATGACGCCGGTTACATCGACAACGTCTTTGGTGAGACGACGCTATGCGGCGATCCGACATTCGACCAGGACGGCAACATCAACGGCTGCGTCCATAACGGCATTCACTACGACAACAGCAAGTTCGTCAAAAAGAACTTCAACGATCTTGATACTTACGGCGGGCGCGCTGCGCTGAAGGTCGACCTCGACGACAATTGGACCATCCTTCCGCAGTTCATGTACCAGAGAATGGTTGCCCACGGCGTGTTCTTCATGGACGCGGACAAGGGCGACCTTCAGACCGTGCGCTACCAGCCGGAGGTCGCAAGGGACCGGTTCTGGCAGGCCGCACTGACCGTCGAAGGCAAGATCGCCAACTTCTTCGATGTCACTTATGCCGGCGCCTACATGGACCGGCCGCGCTATGCGACGAGCGACTATAACGATTACACCGTCGCCTATGACAATTCATACGAATATTGCGGCGGCATCGCCAACTGCTTCTACTTCCGTGACAATTCCGGCAACATCATCAACCCGCGCCAGCATATCGTCGGGACGGATCACTTCACGAAGCTGAGCCAGGAGCTTCGCGTCGCGACGCCGGCCGACAAGCCGATCCGGGCACTGGTCGGCGGCTTCTTCCAGAAGCAGAAGAATCACATCTTCCAGGATTATCTGGTCGACAACCTCGCAACGAACCTGTCGGTCACGGGCTATCCCGGAACATTGTGGCTGACCAATCAGCAGCGCGAGGACAAGGACTACGCGATCTTCGGCGAAGCCAATTGGGACATCACGCCAACGCTGACGCTCACCGGCGGACTTCGCTTCTACAGGTTCGATAACTCGCTCTATGGTTTCGCGGGCTTCGCGCCCTATCCAAATCCCGCTTTCTCACATACCGGCGAGAGCCGCTGCCTCACCGTCAACGGGCTCCCGACCTACCAGGACCCCGGCGCTCCCTTGGCGCCCGGCACGAGCGGGCTGAACATCCCCTGCTACAACGTCGCGGATGTCGGCGCGAACGGCCAGGCCGTACCCCGCCGAAGCACGGGCACGGGCCACATCCATCGCCTCAACATCCAGTGGAAGCCCGAGCAGAACCTGATGTTCTACGCCACCTGGTCGAAGGGTTTCCGTCCCGGCGGCATCAACCGTCAGCCAGAGACACCGCCCTACGCGCCGGATTTCCTGGTCAACTACGAGGCGGGCTGGAAAACCACGTTCTGGGGCAGCCGCCTCAGGTGGAACGGCGCGATCTATCACCAGGTCTGGCAGTCGTTCCAGTTCGGCTATCTCGGCCCCAACAGCCTCACCGTCATTCAGAACGGCCGCGACGCGAAGGTCGACGGCATCGAGAGCGAAATCGATTATTCCGGCGGCGGTCTGTCACTGTCGGCGGCTGCGGCCTACACGAACGCGAAGACGAGCGGCAATATCTGCAAGGCCGCAATCGTCGTCGATCCAGATCCCAATTGCGCCGGCCTGCAGTCCAACGGCAAGCAGGACTTCATCGTTGTCCCGTCGGGTTCGCGGCTGGCGATCACGCCCAAGTTCAAGGCGAGCGGAACGGCGCGCTATACCTGGCCGGTCTGGACCGGCAACGCGCATGTGCAGGGCGCGATCAGCTACCAGGGCTCGGCGCTTGCGGACCTTCGTCCCGTGGACGCCGCCCTCATTGGCAAGATCAAGGCATCTACGGTAGTCGACCTGTTCCTCGGCTACGACTGGAGCCGGTACAGCGCCGAGTTGTTCGCAACCAACGTCTTCGACGAGCGCAACCAACTGTCGCGCTTCGTCGTCTGCGGTGCGTGCACGCAGGTCAAGATTGTTCCGGGACGGCCGCGCACCATCGGTCT
>DATIQO010000195.1:0-11815 GCA_035470745.1 Sphingomicrobium sp.
GGAAATCCCAATCCGCTGAGCCGCTTGCGCCAGCGGCATTGACAGCTTGGGCGATAAGGCGCCTGATCCTTCTGCCGCGCTGGGGAGCGCGGTCCGGTGGGGGAATGAAAGATGCAACAAGCCGTGTCGGCGCGGGCTCCCGCGCACCTTTGGATCGTCGGCGTTCTGTCGCTCCTGTGGAACTGCTTCGGAGCATATGACTACACCATGACCCGAACGCACAACATGGAATATCTCAAGAAGGCGATGCCCGGGATTGATCCCAATGCCGGGCTGGCGTGGATCGAATCGATGCCGATGTACGCGCAGATCGGCTGGGGAATGGGCGTCTGGCTGGCGCTTCTTGGCTCGGTGCTGCTTTTGATCCGGAGCCGCTGGGCGGTGTGGTCGTTCGGACTGTCGCTGGTCGGTGCTGTGCTCAGCATCGGTTATCAGATGCTGCTTGCTCCGCCGATGCCCGGTGCGGGCGCAAGTGCGATGATGAAGGTGATGCCTGCCGTCATCCTGATCATCGCGGTCGCCTTGTTCCTCTACGCCCGCGCGCAGGAAAAGAAGGGCATACTTCGGTAATTCGTGGTCATTCGAGCAAGCGCGCCGCTTCGATCCGGGTCGTGCGAGGTTCCATGACTACCGCCATGCGGTGTCGGGCGGCCGCTAACGGCGGCCGCCAAGCCGGGTCCTGCTGACCTTCCCGAACCGGCCCTTTCGGGTGCCTGGCTTCCCCTCGTTTGAATTTCCAGGCGGGCGCGGTGCGATCCGCTTGTCGTGGGGAATACCAAGATCGTCTTCCTCGAGGCGGCGGATCTCGTCGCGAAGGCGCGCGGCTTCCTCGAACTCGAGATCCGCTGCCGCCTTGCGCATTCGCTCCTCAAGGTCGGCAATGTAGGCCTTGAGATTGTGGCCGACGAGGTGCGGCCGCTCCTCGTCGCCCGTTTCGACAACGACCCCGTCGCGCTGCGTGACGTCGGCAAGGATATCGCTGACGTGGCGCTTCACGCTCTCGGGCGTGATGCCGTGCAACTCATTATAGGCGACCTGCTTTTCGCGGCGGCGGCTTGTTTCGGCAAGCGCGCGCTCGATCGAGCCGGTCACGGTATCGGCGTAAAGAATTACCCTGCCCTCGACGTTTCGCGCCGCTCGCCCGATGGTCTGGATCAGCGAGGTCTCGGAGCGCAGGAAGCCTTCCTTGTCGGCATCGAGAATGGCCACGAGGCCGCATTCTGGAATGTCGAGACCTTCCCGCAGGAGGTTGATGCCGACAAGGACGTCATAAACGCCCAACCGCAACTCCCTGATGAGCTCGATGCGCTCGAGGGTTTCGACGTCGGAATGCATGTAGCGGACCCTGAGGCCAGCTTCGTGCAGATATTCGGTAAGGTCCTCCGCCATCCGTTTGGTGAGCGTCGTGACCAGCGTGCGATAGCCTTTCCGCGCGGTCTCCTTAGCCTCGTGAACGAGGTCGTCGACCTGGTCCTCGACGGGCTTTATCTCGACCGGCGGATCGATGAGCCCGGTTGGACGGATGACCTGTTCGCTAAAGACACCTCCGGTTTCATTCAGCTCCCAGTCGCCCGGCGTCGCCGAGACGAAGGTGGTCTGAGGGCGCATCGCGTCCCATTCGTTGAAGCGGAGCGGGCGATTGTCGATGCAGCTCGGCAGACGGAAGCCATATTCAGCAAGCGTGATCTTGCGCCGGTGATCGCCCCTCGCCATCGCGCCGATCTGCGGAACTGTCTGGTGGCTCTCGTCGACGAAGAGAAGAGCATTGTCGGGCAAATATTCAAACAGCGTCGGGGGAGGCTCGCCGGGAAGGCGCCCGGTCAGAAAGCGCGAGTAATTCTCGATCCCGGCGCATGAACCGGTCGCGGCGATCATCTCGAGGTCAAAATTGGTGCGCTGCTCAAGTCGTTGTGCCTCGAGGAGCCGGCCCTCGGCCTGGAGCTCCTTGAGCCGTTCGGACAGTTCGTGACGGATCGCTTCCATCGCCTGCTTGAGGGTCGGCCCCGGCGTCACATAGTGGGAGTTCGCATAAACCTTGATGAAATCGAGGGCCGCGATCGTCTTGCCCGTAAGAGGGTCGAACTCGCTGATCTGCTCGATCTCGTCCCCGAAGAAGCTGACCCGCCAGGCCATGTCCTCGTAGTGCGAAGGAAAGATCTCGAGGCTGTCTCCGCGCACCCTGAAATTGCCGCGGGCAAAGGCATTGTCGTTGCGCTTGTACTGGAGCGCGACAAGCTTGCGGATGACCTCCCGCTGGTCCTCCGATCCGCCCTTCTTCAAGGAAAATGTCATCGCCGAGTAGGTCTCGACCGAGCCGATGCCATAGAGGCAGGAAACGGAGGCGACGATGATCACGTCGTCGCGCTCGAGGAGCGCGCGAGTGGCCGAGTGGCGCATGCGATCGATTGCCTCGTTCACGCTCGACTCCTTTTCGATGTAGGTGTCGGTGCGCGGCACGTAGGCCTCGGGCTGATAATAATCGTAATAGGAGACGAAATACTCGACCGAGTTCTCGGGGAAGAAACTCTTGAACTCACCGTAGAGCTGGGCGGCAAGGATCTTGTTCGGCGCCATGACCAGCGCCGGCCGCTGCAGCGTTTCGATCACCTTTGCCATCGTGAAAGTCTTGCCGGACCCGGTAACGCCCAAGAGGACCTGGCTCTTTTCACCCTCGCGCGCGGCGTCGACGATCTCCGAAATCGCCTGGGGCTGGTCGCCGGCGGGCTCATATTCGGAGACGATCTTGAAGCGCTTGCCGCCTTCGGCCTTGTCAGGACGCGCCGGCTTATGCGGCACGAAGTTTTCAGCGGTCTCGGGTTCAGCGAGCGAGGTACGGATTTGAATCGCCATCGCGAGCTATATGGTCCCAGGCAACGGCAGCAACAACGGAGGCCGTGATGCGACTTGGCATCCGAGGCGCAGAACTCAAAGGGCGCGGCGTCTTGCTACGCAGGCTTCTGCCGCGAAGACTTTCGCAAACATGGGCCCGCGGCGTTGAACAAGCGGAGCTCGACAAGACCATCTTCGCCGAGCTCATCGAGCGCATGTTCGCGTAGCCCCCTCGCCTGCGATATGGCGAGATCATCGGCCGGTGAACGAGAGGAAGAATGCGACGGCGCGGCGCTGGTTTGCACCGGGATTGGTGATCGTGACTAGCCATTGCTGGCTGTGTGGTCGCCCTCTTGGCGAGCGCGTCGAATTTCATCACCCGGTACCCAAGAGCCGCGGCGGGCGCGAAAGAGTGGCAATCCACCCCATCTGCCACCGCACGCTGCACCGGATCTTTTCAAACGCCGAGCTTGCGCTTTTTGGCGGCGCGATCGCAGCGATCAGGGCTGACCCCCGGATCGGACGGTTCCTCGTCTGGATCGCGAACAAGCACCCGGACTTCCACGCGCCCACGCATCGTCCGCGCTAGCGTCGTTGTAGTTGCGCTCGTCCCTGGTTTAATTACGGCTGCGAAACGGGAGGTGAATACATGGCCTCATCGGATTTCTTCGGTCCAAACGGCCGACGCACTGCGATCGCCTATTGCGCACTTTGGGCCCTATCGACTGCCTATATCGGCCTTCGCGGCGGCGACTGGATTTTCCCGATCGCCGCACTCGTCATTTTCGGCGTCATCCTTAGCGGGATCATCTTTTTCCTGACGCGCAAGACGGAAGCGCCCGCGCCCGAAGTTTCGAACCCGGCGCGCGAATCGCTCGTGTTGCTCGCTTATATCGTCATCTACGCGGTGCTCCTCATCGGCCTCCTGCTTGGCTCGATCAAGCACGCGGTTCCTGGCGGCGCGGAGCAGGACCTTCTCGTCCTTGGCTACAAGCTTCTGATCCACGTCGCCGTTCCCGCCGGACTGATATTGATGGTCGGCGGGACTATTCGCTGGCAGTTCGACGCAGGCACCGAGCGCCGCGGCTTCTGGGTCCTTGCCATTTTGTTGTGCGGCCTCATGTTTGCGTTGCTGGCGGTTGTCAGTCCGGGCCTCAAGCAGATTGCAGCGCTGAACCTGGCGCCTGCCGCCGCGATTGCCTGGGTGCTCGCTTCCTGGGCCTGGAACTCGGTCGAAGCCGGGCTGTGCGAGGAATTCCTCTTTCGAGCGTCGCTCCAGTCGCGGCTCACCGCATGGTTCCAGTCGCCCGCTGCGGGAATAGCGCTGACCTCAGTCCTTTTTGCCCTCTCTCACTGGCCCGGGCTTTACCTTCGTGGCGGGCCCGAGGTTGACGGATGGTCGCCCGATCCGATCCAGGTCGCAGCATTCACGATCGCAACGCTTTCGCCCCTGTCCGTTGCCCTTGGCGTGCTCTGGGCGCGCTCGCGAAGCCTTCTCCTCGTCGTTATCGTCCACGGTGCGATCGACGCACTCCCCAATACCGCCGACCTGGTCCGCAGCTGGACGTGAACTCCCCGGAGTCTATAGGTACGAAGCGCAATGAAGGAGGGCCCGCCAGTGAGGCATTTCGTCGTCCTGACCGCCTGCATCATCTCAATTGGCGGGTGCAACAAGTCGCCGGAAGTTCACGAGAAGAACGCCAGCGTTGCCGAAGTCGCCAAGGCCGTTTCGCAATCGGGGGTCGCGAACGATCTCTACCTTCGCGCGGGCGAGTGGCGCGTCAGTAGTGCGATGGAGGAAATGAGCATTCCCGGCCTTCCTCCCGAAGCCCAGGCCCAGATGAAGCAGATGATGGGCCAGCACGGCACCACGACCTACAGTTATTGCCTCACGCCCGCAGAGGCGAAGCGGCCGGGTGGCAAGTTCTTCAGCGGAAAGGCGCAAAACGATTGCCGCTACGAGCATTTCACGATGGGCGGCGGTAAGATCGATGCGGCAATGCAGTGCCAGGGACAGTCGCCGGGCACGATGCGGATGAATATCAGCGGCACCTATTCGGCCGACAGCTATGCGACGAACGTCGCGATGAACATGGAAGGCGGTCACGAAGGCAGCATGTCCATGAAGATGCGGTCCGAAGCGCATCGCATCGGCGAATGCACACCGGCCGACGAAGCGAAAGCGGAACAGGAATCCGGAACGAAAGGCTGAGCTTTGAGTCGGGTGGAACAGTCATGGCTGTTCCGCTCCTCCTCAACCGCGACGGCGGTGCTCTAGCCCGGGATCCCGAGCTTGCCGATCAGGTTCGCGACGCACTTCACGCTGCTGGGCTCGACGTTGAACTGGAGTTGCTCTCAGGAGGCGATTGCGCCCAGCGCTGCCGAGCAGTCGCCGAGCGCGGCGACGAACTTTTGATCGTCGGCGGCGGCGACGGGACGATCAGCGCGGCGGCATCCGCGCTCGCTGGAACGCCTACCAAGCTTGGTATTCTCCCGCTCGGTACGCTCAACCACTTTGCCCGCGACCTTAAGATTCCAGTAGCCCTCGAGGAGGCTGCAAGGTTGCTCGCTTCGGGCAGCGACCGATATGTCGATATCGGCGAGATCAATGACCGGGTCTTCATCAACAATAGCGCGATCGGCCTTTACCCCTTGATGGTGCTCGACCGTGAATTGCAGCAAAAGCGGCTTGGACGCAGCAAGCGAGCGGCGATGATCGTCGCCTCCCTGCGCACGCTCGGCAGGTTCAACCATCACCGTTTGACGTTGACCGTCAACGACGAGCAGACGGGCCGCGTTGACACGCCTTTGCTCTTCGTTGGCAACAACGACTACCGCATCGACATTGGCGCTCCTGGCCAACGCGAGCATTTGGACGGCGGACAGTTATGCGTGTTCGTGATGCGCAAGAAGTCACGTTTCGGCTTCCTTGCAGCAAGCCTTCGTGCCTTCTTCGGCCGCAGCCGAGCTGACGATATGGTGCGCTTGGAAGGAGTCGAGCGGCTGCGCGTTTCGGCGCCGCGCCCGCAACTTGCCGTTTCGCTCGACGGCGAGGTGGTTCGCGTGGCCCCGCCGTTGGAGTACAGGATCCGGAAGAAGGCGCTGCGGGTTATCGCGCCTTGAGGCAATTGCAGTGCGGAGCCCGAGGCGCAGCGGCTTGGGTTCGCGCAGCAAGACAGCAATGGGAGTGCATTTGGCTACCCAGGCTCAGTCGACACTGACCGGTAAGCACCGCGGGCGAGGGCTGCGCGTAGCGGGCATTGCGATTATCCTTTTGGGCGCGGGCGCCGCTCTGCTTCCGGCGGGCAAGAGCATTTCGTCGGACCTCATCGGCGGCCTGCTCGTTGCGACCGGGCTGATCGAGAGCGTTGCGGGCTCCTTGCGCCGGGAGGCGCGGGTTCTGGCGATGGCCGCGGGCACCGTGACGGCGATCGCCGGGCTCTTGTTCATCTTGAACCCGACGACGCATTTCTTCCCGACCGTTACACCCATCATCGCCTGGCTCTTCATCCGCGGGTTGATCCTTGCGCTTGCGATCAGGCTTACCGACGGCTCGGTCAGGGTTTGGACCGCAATTTCGGCGGGCGTGGACCTCGTCCTCGGCCTGCTCTTGATGGCGGGCCTATCGATAACGACGATCGTCATCAGTATCTTCGGCCCAACCGAGCCCCTGGTCGCGAGCTTCGCCTGGTTCCTCGCGGTCAGTTTCGTCGTCAACGGGCTGCTGCTGCTTGAAGTATCAAGCTGCGAGCTGCAGGCGTCTTCCTAGCCATCAACTTGCGAGTTTTGCGAGGCACCTCGATAAGGCGCTCATGTTGCAGGACCCGAGCTATTTGTCGGTCAGCACGGTTGCGGATGTGGTCCGAATCGCGGTTGCGCCGGTGTTCCTCCTCAGCGGTATCGCCTCCTTCGTGAACGTTTGCACGACGCGACTATCGCGAATTGTCGACCGGTCACGGGATATCGAGCCAATGCTGCTTGCAAGCCGCGGGACTGAACATGAACGCTGGGTCAGCGATCTCAAGATCCTTGACCGGCGCATGTCGCTTGTCAGTTGGGCAACGGCGCTCTCGGTGATCTCGGCGCTTCTCATCTGCCTGGTGGTGGTTCTGCTCTTTGCAGCGAGCCTGTCGCGCTTTCGCTTCGGAAGCGAAATCGCCTTGCTGTTCATTGCTTCGATGCTCGCGATCGGCGGTGCCTTTGCGGTATTTCTGTACGAAACAACGGTCGCGGCACGCGCAGTTCGAATTCGCTCCGAGCTTCTCCAGCACACAGTGGACGAGGGCTCCTAGGCCGCCTATCGGCGGCGCCAAAAAGGGAGCTCAATGCAAGAAACTGATCGGGCCGAGATTCTCGGCAGCCGCGTCCTCGACCGCGTCCTCGTGCTGGAAATGGTAAGAGTGACCGAAGCAGCAGCGGTGGCCGCTTCCCGGCTCATCGGTCACGGCGATGAGAAAGCGGCGGACGCGGCGGCGGTCGAGGCGATGCGCGCGGCGCTGAACGAGCTGCCAATGGACGGAACGGTCGTCATCGGTGAGGGCGAGCGCGACGAAGCGCCGATGCTATTTATCGGTGAGCGCGTGGGATCGGCCAAGGGCTCCGGCCCCAAGATCGACATTGCTCTTGATCCGCTCGAAGGGACGACGATCACCGCCAAAGCCGGACCCAATGCGCTTGCGGTACTGGCGATCGCGGAGCGAGGCTGTCTCCTGAACGCGCCCGACACCTATATGGAAAAGCTGGCCATCGGGCCTGGCTACCCGGAGGGCACGATCGACCTTAGCCGCCCGATCGGGGACAACATCCGAGCGGTCGCCAAGGCAAAGGGCGCCGAGCCCAGCGATCTCACCGCCTGCGTCCTTGACCGCGACCGTCACAAGGCAATCATCGCCGAGCTTCGCTCGCTCGGCTGCGGGGTGAAATTGATCCCGGACGGCGACGTTGCAGGCGTGATCGCAACCAGCGATCCGGCGACCGGGATCGATGTCTACATCGGAACCGGCGGCGCTCCGGAAGGCGTCCTTGCCGCGGCCGCACTGCGCTGCGTCGGCGGCCAGATGCAGGGGAAGCTCGTCTTTCGCAACGAGGACGAAGTCGCCCGCGCGCGGCGGTGGGGGATCGAGGACCTCGAGCGCATCTATTGCCTCGAGGACATGGCGAAGGGCGACTGCATCTTCGCAGCGACCGGGGTCACCGACGGCTCGCTCCTCAAGGGCGTTCACCGGGGTCGCGGCTCGACGACAACCGAGAGCATCGTCATGCGGGCGAGCACCGGCACGATTCGCCGAGTGTCCACAGAATATCGCAATCTTGCGCACCGCGGCCTCTAGACCGCGGATTCGTCGACTCCTACTTTCGCTGACGTGGGATCGGCGCTGAACATCGAACGGTCGGTGACCGGCCAACCATGGCGTTGGCGGCGGATCCCTGACGACAATGCCGGCATGGACGCGCTCGTCGACGAACTGCTGCTGGCTCGGGGTGTTGCGCGCTCGGATCTTGCTCGGCACCGCGACCCCAAGATCCGCGACTTCCTGCCGGACCCCGGCTGCTTCCAAGACATGGAAAAGGGAGCAAGACGGCTTGCGGAGGCGGTCCAGCGAGGCGAGACGATCGCGGTCTTCGGCGACTATGATGTCGACGGGGCGACCAGTGCGGCGCTCCTCGTCCTCGTGCTTCGCCGGATCGGCGCCGAGCCAATCGTCTACATCCCGGACCGGCTGATGGAAGGTTACGGTCCCTCGGGCAAGGCGTTGCTCGAGCTTAAAGCGCGGGGCGCCAGTGTCGCAATCTGCGTCGATTGCGGGGCGCAGGCATTTGACGCGCTCGAAGAGGCGCATGCGGCCGGGCTCGACGTGATTGTCGTCGACCATCACCAGTGTGCGAGCCTGCTTCCGGTCGCCCACGCGCTCATCAATCCGAACCGCCTCGACGAGAGCGAGGACGGCGCGGCGCACGGGCATGTTGCCGCAGTCGGGATGACCTTTCTCTTGAGCGTGGCACTCCTCCGGGAACTGCGCGGTCGCGGCTTCTTCAATTCGTTCGCCGAACCCAAGATCCTTGACCTGCTTGACCTTGTTGCGCTCGGCACCGTCGCCGACGTCGCTCAGCTCAAGAGCGTCAATCGGGCGTTTGTCACGCAAGGTCTGCGGGTCATGGCAGCGCGGCGTAACATCGGGCTATCAGCGCTCGCCGAGGCGGCTCGCCTCGTCAAGGCGCCAAGCTGCCGCGACCTTGGCTTCGCACTGGGGCCGCGGATCAACGCCGGCGGTCGCGTCGGCAAGTCGGATCTTGGCGTTCGCCTGTTGGCCTGCACCGATCCCGAAGAAGCGCGTGAGATTGCCTCCGAGCTCGATCGCCTCAACGAGGAGCGGCGTGCCATCGAGATGCTGGTGTGCGAGCAGGCCGAGCGGCAGGCGGAACTCGTCGAGGGATCGCCGGTGATCACGGTGATGAGCGCCGGGTGGCACCAGGGCGTCATCGGCATCGTGGCTGGACGTCTGAAGGAGCGGTTCGGCCGCCCGGCAATCGTCATTGCCGAGACCGAGGACGGGACGGGGAAGGGCTCGGGTCGCTCGATTTACGGCGTGGACCTTGGCGCGGCTGTGCTCGCGGCGAAGGAGAGCGGCTTGCTGATTGCGGGTGGCGGCCATGCGATGGCCGCGGGCCTTACGCTGGCCGCGGGTGGGCTTGAGTCATTTCGCGATTTCATGAACGAGCGGCTCGCGGCGGACATCGAGAAATCGCGCAGGGAGCGCGCACTTCTCCTTGACGCGGTGCTTGCGCCTGGCGGAGTTGGTGGCGCGCTATGCGATGCCCTTGACGCCGCGGGACCCTATGGCGCTGGCTGGCCCAGTCCGCGTGTCGCTGCAGGTCCCGCAAGACTGCTTCGGACATCGATCGTCGGAGACGGCCATGTGCGCGGCATCGCCTGCGGCGAGGATGGCAAGAGCTTCAAGTGGATCGCCTTTCGAAGCGCCTCAAGCGAACTCGGGCAGGCGCTGCTTGCTTCGCCTGGCGACAGGAGATGGTGGCTTGCCGGATCCATCCGACGCGACGAGTGGAACGGCGGCAATGCAGCGGAGATGCATGTCGAGGATGGAGCGCTCGCTTGATGCTTGAGTTGCTTGACCGGATTTCGCCCCTCGCCTAACGCGCACACCGCTCCTTGAGCGGCCCCATCGTCTAGCGGTCTAGGACGTCGCCCTTTCACGGCGAAAACACGGGTTCGAGTCCCGTTGGGGTCACCAGTTGCGGAACTGGCAGGAAATTTCGCCAGCTCGCCGCTTCCGAAACTTGACGGATCTGCGCCCCCTCCCAGCAGCCTTCTCTCGGTGGTCGACTGCGTGGTCCTTTCGCCTTAATTCAGCTGGGTGAGCGCGACAGATTCACTCGACGAAACTGCCATCGACGATCTCGCGCTATTCGCTCGCGAACTCGTTCGGGCAGCCCGCGACGAGACGCTGTTGCGCTTCGCCGAGGGCTGCAGGGTAGAGGATAAGGGGGGCAGCGCGGGCTTCGATCCGGTGACCGAGGCAGACCGGGCCGCCGAGATCGCGATGCGCCAGCTCATTGGCGACCGGTTCCCCGAGCACGGTGTCAGCGGCGAAGAGCTCGCAGAAAAGCGCGCGGACGGGCAATTTGCGTGGAGCCTCGACCCGATCGACGGCACGCGCTCCTACATGTGCGGTCTACCGACCTGGGTCACGCTCATCGCATTGTTGAGAGACGGCGTGCCGATGATGGGCCTGATCGATGCGCCCCGTCTTGGCGAACTATACATCGGCATGCCTGGACAGACGTTCCTCGAAACTGAGCGTTCAGTGTTGCAGCTCCATACGAGCGGCTGCTCTGACCTCGTTGACGCAAGACTTTCCACAACCGATCCTTATCTTTTCACCGGGGCCGCCGGGGACGCCTTCGAGCGACTCCGCTCCGCCGCCCGCACGGCGCGGTTCGGCCACGATGGTTATGCATATGCGAGGCTAGCGGCGGGCACGCTTGATCTCGTGGTCGAATGCGGGCTGAAGCCTCATGACTATCATGCCCTGATTCCGGTTGTGCGTGGCGCGGGCGGGGTCGTCGGCGACTGGCTCGGAGAAACTAACTTCTCCGCGGGCAATCTGATCGCGGCTGCGAGCCCTCAGCTCTACGAGGCGGCCGTCGCAATCATGCGGGATGCTTCCTAGCCGAGTGTCGCGAGCGCAGCG
This sequence comes from Sphingomicrobium sp., assembly GCA_035470745.1. Lineage (GTDB taxonomy): Bacteria > Pseudomonadota > Alphaproteobacteria > Sphingomonadales > Sphingomonadaceae > Sphingomicrobium. The sequence continues at coordinate 11,040 of DATIQO010000195.1, forward strand.
TCGCGATGACCTCCTGCCAGCCAAACCCGCGCGACTGCATCAGGACCGTCAGGTGATAAAGGAGGTCGGCCACCTCTTCAGCGCAACCTTCCGCCTCGCGGGTCACGGCTGCCAGTGCAACTTCCAAACCTTCTTCGCCGACCTTTTGCGCTATTCGTGCCGGCCCCTCCATCAGCAGCTTGCGCGTATAGCTCGTCTCGTCGTCCGAATGGGCGCGCTCGCGAACGATATTCGAGAGCACGGCAAGCCAGCCGGGGCCCTCGATTGCCTCGTCCCCGAAGCAGCTGATCGTCCCAAGGTGGCAGGTCGGCCCCGAAGGCTCGGCCTGCACCAGCAGCGCGTCGCCATCGCAGTCCGCGAATACCGCATGTACCTGCAGCTGGTTCCCGCTGGTTTCCCCCTTCTGCCACAGCCGCTGTTTTGAACGGCTGAAGAACGTTGCCAAGCGGCTGGTCAGCGTGGCCTCGAGCGCTTCGCGGTTCATGTAAGCGACCATCAGGACGCGGCCTGAGCTGCGATCCTGGACGATTGCAGGCAGCATTCCGTCCATCTTTTCCCACGCGAGGGAAGCGCTGTCCTCGGCCGTCAGCGGCGCATTTCGATGCTGCATCGTGCTAGGAATTCCTTCAGGTCGGGGATAGCGATCAGCTGGTCGTGGAAAACGGTCGCCGCGAGCGCGCCGCTCACGCCCGTCTCGAGGAAAACCGTCCGAAAGTGCTCGGGTGCGCCCGCTCCCCCCGATGCGATCACAGGGACGCTGACGGCACTGACGACTG
>DATIQO010000196.1:0-8967 GCA_035470745.1 Sphingomicrobium sp.
CGGCAGCTTGGCGCTGCTGCTCTTTTTCCGGCGCGCGATCAGGCCGGTCGAATTCGCCGCGGTCGCGGTCGCGCTGACAGGTCTGCTGGCTAACGCCGCGGTGTGCGGGATCTTGTCGGGTGTGACGGATCGCTATCAGGGACGCGTGGCCTGGGTCCTGCCGAGTCTTGCCATTTTGATTTTTCTGCGGGTCTTAATCGATCGAAGATCGAGGACAGTCCGCTAGCGACCCAGACATATGCAAGGCTGGCATAAAGGTGGTAACACCAATGCAGGCCGATGCCGGCCAGCCCGGCGCGCGGGCCTCCGCTGCGAAAAAGAAATGCGAAAAACTGGCGGTTGAGAGCAACATACCCGCCGATCGCGGCGACCGGCAGCGGCCAGAGGCTTGGTCGGACCAGAGCGGCCAGCCCAGACGCCCACACGCAATGGGCCAGCACTGCCGCGAACTGCTCGCGCCTCGAGACGTTGAGATCGTCGGAGCGGCCGCGCCCGTCCTTCATGAGCTGCGCCCAAGGAATAGCGCGCCGCAGGACATCGGTCCGCCAGAGCTGTACCAGGCCCCAATCCTTGCAGTGCGTCCCCAATGCATCCGTTACCAGCCTGATCCGCCCGCCGCTCTCGACGATGCGGATGCCGAGCTCCACGTCCTCGATGCTAGGTTCGGCGAAGCGCGGGTCAAAGCCGCGCTGGGCCGAAAAGACATCGCGCCTTATCGCGCCAAGGCCACTCCAGAACGTGAAAGCTTCGCTCTTCCCATGCCGGTGAACCCAGTGATGCCGTAGATTGGCGTATAGCGCCGCGACCCGGCGTGAGCGGGGCCGATCATCGTAGCACCCGAAACTTGCGACTGCCTCACCGGCTATAATCGGCGCTTCGAGCCTGCCGAGCGCCTCGGGCCAAACCGCGACGTCCGCATCCACGAAGGCGATGATCGCCGCGCTCGTCGCGGCAGCGCCGACATTTCGACCTACGGCGGGGCCCTGCTTCGATTTGCCATTGGCGACCACGCGAAGGCCCGCGGCCCGCGCAATTTCGACTGTGTCATCCGTCGACCCGTCGTCGAACAGGATAATCTCATCAGGCCTGCGCTCGGATCGCAGAAGCGCTGACACGCATTCCGACAGCGTGGCTGCCGCATTGTATGCGGGGATGACCACCGCCAAACGGCTGGCGCCGATCTCCTCGGTTAGTTTCATTCCGCTGCGACGGTCGTCGGCTCGGCCTTCCTGTCGACCTGAAATTCCTCGTGGTATGAGCGCTCGACGTTGACGTTCCAGAGATCGTGGTTCTCGCCGACGACGTTCCGCGCCGCAAGCATGGCGGTCAGCATCGAATGATCCTGGTTGTTGTACCGGTGCATGCCATTGCGCCCGACGACCTGCAGGTTTTCGAATTGACCAAGCCACCCTTTGATGACTTCGAGCGCCTCGCCATACTCGCTATCGTAGACGGGATAGGCCTTTGGCTGGCGGATTACCGTTCCGTCGATGACCGAACTTGCCGGGGCGAGCCCAAGTTCAGCCAGCTCCCGCTTCGCGAGTTCGATCAGCCGGGCATCGCTCATCGTCCAGAGTTCGCTGTCAACATTGCAGAAATATTCCATTCCGATACTGCTTTTGCCGTCATCGGGAACGAGATCAGGCGACCAAGCCCGGAAGTTCTGGATGCGACCGACCTGCTGGCCAGGACTGTGGACGTAGATCCAATTGTCGGCAAACGGCTCGGGATGATCGAGAATCAGGGCGACGATCAGGAAGTCGCGGTATTTCAGCTTCTCCGCGGCTTCACGCACCTTCTCCGGGGCTGGGGGATCCATATACCGTACGAGATCGCGCAATGGCATTGACGAAATGAACTCACTGCCGGCGACCGTCGAGTGCTCTAGACTGCGTCCTGTGCGGTCCTGCACCGCGAGCGCCTCGATTCTGGACCCCTTGCGGAGGATCTTCACGACCTGACTGTTCATCCGCACTTCATGTCCGCGTTCGACGATCCGGTCGCGGAACATTTCCCACATCATGCCAGGGCCGAGCCGCGGGTAATGGAAACGTTCGATCAGGCTCGGGCTATCTCCTTTGTGGGTGAACGCGTTGGACACCGCCTTCTTCAGCGAGAGGTTCTTGATCCGCTGTTGAGCCCAATCGGCGCGAATTTCACCACAGGGAATACCCCAAACCTTCTCGGTGTAAGTTCGAAAGAAGTGCTGAAACAGCCTGCCGCCAAATCGGTTCATTACCCAATGTTCGAATGTCTCCTCGACGCGGTGGGGGCGAACGCGCCATTTCGCGTAGCTCAAGGCTATGCGCACGGTCTCGTAGACCCCGATGTTGCGCAGGGCATTCAAGGGCTTTAGCGGATAGTCGTAGAACTTGTTACGGTATAATATCCGGCTCATGCGCGGGCGGAGTAGAAATTCGCTGCCGCAAACCTCGTGCCAGAGCGCATCGACCTCCGAAACCTTCGTGAAGAAGCGGTGTCCGCCGATATCGAACCGGAAGCCCTTGTAGTTCTCGGTCCGGGCGATTCCGCCGATCTTGTCGCTCTCTTCCAGGATGATAGACTTGTGGCAAGCACCCAGCCGGTCGAGTTCATAGGCCGCCGTCAGCCCAGCGGGCCCGGCCCCGATAATGATGACGCGTGGTTTGCGGGATTCGTCTCCACCGGAAGGGCGCGAGGGTAGACCCGCAAGACCAACTCCCCCTTCGCCCATGAAATCGCTCCTGAACCTAATGATCGAGTGCGCTCATTAGTTATCGTGTGAGATCGATACGTCCCGGCCATTCCGACTGCAGGACTCTTGCTGAACGGTTTCATTGTCACATGAAATAATGCAAGGGTTTAGTCATTGCTGCCCCGAGTTGCTACAGAAGCGGGCCGAGGAAATTACGAGTTCTTAGGGCGATCGGATGACGCCGGAGCACGGATGGAATACGTCACACTCGGCAAGTCGGGCATTCGTTCGAGCGTCATCGGCCTGGGCGGCGGGAGCAGCGGGCGGTTCGGCCTGAAGAACGGCGGGAGCAGGGCCGATGCCGTTCGGCTCATCCGGCTCGCGGTCGACGAGGGAATTACCTTTTTTGACGGCGCTGGTCTTGCCGGCGGCGTGGACGACATTCTGGGGAAGGCACTGGCCGACTGCCGCGATCGGGTGCTGATTTCGACGAAGGTCCATCTTGGCCCCGCCCCGGTGGTGTTGACCGGCACAAAGCTCGCCAACCGCGCCTCAGCCTGGGTCGCTAGGCATTTCGGGACGGTTTGCTCGGCTCGAACGCTCCGCCACTATGTCGAACGGACTCTGCGAGTTCTTCGCGTCGAGCGGATCGACCTGCTCAGCCTACATTCCCTGACGCCGAACCAGTATCCCCTGGCGATAGAGCGCGCGCTGCCCGAGCTCGCCCGGATGAAGGAGGAAGGCAAGATCCGCGCCATTGGTGTCACCGAGGGTTTTCTGTCCGACCCCGGCCACGCGATGCTTAGGGCTGCGGTCGCGGACGCGCGTTTCGACGCGGTCATGATCGGCTTCAACCTCGCGAACCGTAGCGCGGCCAAGGCGATCCTGCCCGCAGCGACTGAAGCGGGTATGGGGACGATCGGCATGTTTGTCCTGCGCGGCCTTTCTGCGCCGACTTACCGAGATGGAACGGTTCAGGCTCTGCCTGACCGCCTAGCGGCACTCCTCGGCGAAGCCGGCATCGGCCGCCTTGCCGGATTGGCCTATCGCTACTGCCGTCATCAGCAGGGGGTCGATGTCGTGCTAACCGGCACGGGCAATCCCGTCCATCTTAGGGAGAACATCGCCGCCGCGCTCGCTCCGCCCCTCACCGGCGAGGCGCTGGAACGCCTGCATTCGATCCTCGATATTCGGAGCGAAGGGAGCTAGGGTCCTAGGCTGACCGCGCATCGACCCGGAAGCGGTTCTTGTCGACCATGACCCAGGCTATGCCGCCGAGCGCGCCCACGACCACGCGCTGCAAGCCGAAGGCGATGGACAGTGTCAACGCCACTTCCCTGCTTACGCCCGCGGTACCGAGGAAATAGACCAGAGCGGCTTCGCGGACGCCCCAGCCGCCGAACGAAATCGGCAGCATAGCCGCCAGCAGCGCGGCAGGCACGAAGGCGAAAAGCGCAGCGAATGGGACGTCGAAGCCCAGCGCCGCCGCCAGCGTCGCGAGGATGAGCACTCGAAGCAAATGCTCCACCGCGGCCGCGGTCCAGATCTTCACGGCGAGGCCGTCGACGACCAACAGCTTGCGGAGGTCTCCCGACGCCGCGCTCACCTCGCACATCCTCGGCCAGCGTCGCATTATCCGTTCAGGGACGGGCACGTGGGCGAGAAGGAACAGCACTGCCAGCCCGCCGCCCGCGACAAGCAGGAGGACGCTGAAGACCAACAGGTCGGCGGGTCTTTCAACCAGGCACCAAGCGACGGGAAGACCGGTTAGCATGACGACGACTAGCGACCCGAGCGACGCGACGCGCATGATCACCACAGCCCGCACGGCGATCTGGACCGGCGTCCCGAGCCGCGACATTTGTATGCCGCGGAAGAGATCGCCACCGACGGTCGAGGGCGCTACGTTGCTGAAAAACCATCCAACCAGGCTGTAGAGCAGCGAAACCGATACGGGCACGCGCCGGCCCAGGATCCGCATGCTCCCCGCAAGCAGCACGGCATCCGCGAAGACGATCAGGCTGGTGAGTAACAGCGCCGCTAGCACTCCGCCAGGATCGATGCCTACCAGCATGGCCCATACGTTGCCAACGTCGACGCTTCTGAAGAGGAGCCACAGCAGCGCAGCAGTGATGAGTGCCTTGATAGCAGTCTTCATGTTGGTTGCCTCATTCTGACACGCGCCCGCGCGTAGTTCGGCAAGTCGGGGATTTCCCGGGCATGTGAAGGCCTGTACGATCCTTTGCAAGGTTCGGCGGAGCCATGGAGTGGAGATGTCCGTGAACGAGACAGTGCAAGGGGATCCAGCGAGCCTCTTCATGCTCGGGCTCGATGCGGCGAGCCTTCCATTCATTCGAGCCAATCTCGACCGCCTGCCGTTTCTGTCCTCGCTGATAGAGGAAGGATCTCTCGCGGATCTCCAATCGCCGGCGGCCTACCTAAGCGCGAGCGTCTGGCCGACATTCTATTCGGGGCAGCCGCCCGGGATGCACGGACAGTATTTTCCGTTTCAGTGGTCGAGCCGGGACGGCGCCTTCCGGCGCATTGGCCACGCAAGCTGGTCGGACGCCTTCTATATCGAGCCGTTCTGGCACCGAATTGCGCGCTCCGGCGTCACCACGATCGCTTTCGACATAGCGCATGTATTGCATGACGAACAGGCGCCCTGCCTTCAGATCACCAACTGGTCTTACCAGAGTTCCGGCGCGGCAAACGGATCAGACAGGCGGGTCCTTCAGGATATCACGCGCCGCTTCGGCCGCAGGCCGATCGGCGCGGAGGTTCCTGTCCCCAAGACCAGGCGCGAATGCCTCGCGATTCGCGACGGGCTCAAGGCAGCCGTCACGGCCAAAGCCGATGCAACGCTTTACCTCATGGAGCGGCCGTGGGACCTGTTCGTCACCGGCTGGTACGAAGTGCATCGGGCCGGCCACAATCTGTGGCCGGTCCAAGGAGAGTTCGCGTCAGATGCCCCGCTCGACTCAATGCTATCCGTCTACGAGGAAACCGACCGGCAACTGGCCCGGATCTGGTCGGCCCTGGAAAAGCAGGGGAAAGCCAATCTCGTCCTTTTCGCTCTACACGGGATGGAGCCGAACCGGGCACAAGATCATTTTCTCGCCGAGATCCTGAGCCGTCTCAATGCAATCTATTCGGGCGAGGGGAGGAAATGGTCTGCAAAGCCGTCCGCCCCCAACGTGATGGCGTTCCTGCGAAGTGCGCTTCCGCCCGGGATGCAGTACCGCGCCGCGAGCCTCCTTGGCGAACGAATCCAGGACTGGGTTGTCAACCGTTCCAACGTAGGGGGCCGGGTTTGGCGGAATACCCTCTCCTTCGCGATGACGAGCGGAGGTGAAGGTTTGGTCCGTCTCAATGTCAAAGGACGCGAGTACCCAGGTCATTTCGAGCCCGGCAGCGCGGAACTGGGGCGTTACGTCGAGTGGCTGCTTGCGCGACTGTTGGACATTCGGGTCGCGGAAACGGAACAGAGGCTCATAAGGAACATCCACCGGGTTGACGATTTGTTTGCCGGACCCCGCCGGCACTCTCTTCCGGATTTCGTTATCGAATGGGAGCCCGAGGCCCCGGTCGGCCGCATCGCCTCGCCCGATTTCGGAGAGATCGAGGTGTCGCTCGCGACGGGCAGAGGGGGAAACCACAACGCTTCCGCTTTCGTCATGACGCGAGGAGATAAGGCTCTTCGCGCCGCTTTTTCGTCTGCTCAGCAGGTCTCGGACTTGGGCGATATGGCCCAAGGGTTCGTGGTTCCCGCCAATCGAGAACAAACACCTCTCCATTAGACACCATACGAGCTTCGCTGTCAGAGCAAATGCATCCGCCAGTATGGATCTGAGGGGAAAGCGGCCATGCCTCGTCCTCGCAAATCAGCCAGCCCGCTTCCTGCTTCAACTCCTCGCCCGAGGTGATCCGGCGGGTAGTGATGATGTGCGTTTGCTTTCCGCTGTCCTTGCGCAATGTCGAGGACCTGCTGGCAGGGCGCGACATCGGGCCTTAACGCGCCAATGTCTGCAATGGGTCGAATGCTGACGGTCCGCTAAGGGCGGAAAACGGACCAACTAGGATGGTTGAACCAAGCTTTTCTTGCGACGCCGTGAGTGCATGCGCGGGTGAGGGTGAGCGAGCCGGGCGACCTGTGCGCGACAGGATGCGGCCCTTGCTTTGGACAGGCCTTCGACTTCCAGAAGATTGAGCATCACCTGGACGATATTCATTCAAATTCTGCTGCCCGATCTTTGTGGGCCGGGCGTTTGCTCAGGCAGTGAGGGCGTCAGGTGGACCGGGCGCAGGTAGCAAGCGGCTGATCGCTTGGCGCAGGTAGGCCTGTTTACGCTCGATAAGAGATGCGATCGCCGCACACAGTGCGCAGATCCCGATCAGAAAAACGACAAACAGCAGCAAACTATCGCCTGCGCTGATGGAAAAGCTCTTGAGAAGCCGCAGCATCGGCCAATGGAGCATGTATAGCGTGAAAGACATACCCGCCGCATAGCGGATCGGCGGTTCGCAGCGCTCCAGCAAACCGGTCCATTCGTCGGCGAGCAATCGCAGCCCGATGAAGCAGAGCGTCACTCCGAGGCCCAACAGCAGGTCTGTTAGAACGTGTTCAGAGAATCGGAGATCAGCGGGGCTTAGCTCTGAAATCACCAGGAGCTTGGCTTTCACAGGTTCCGCACCGAAGTTCGCCAACTGAACCAGCAGCAATCCGATGACCGGACAGAAGAACATCGTCAGTGAGTTCAATTTACGCTGCACCCTCGCTCGCGCCAACCAAACTCCCATCATCCAAATCGGGAACAGCAGCAGAACTCTGAAGCCTGCGAGGAACGCCAGTGTTGCGAGCGACACTGCGCGCCGGCGCCCGCGTAAAAAGAAGGCCGCTGCAAACAGAGCATAATACCAGGCTTCGTAGCAAAGGGACCAATAAGGGGAGTTCCAGAGCGCTCCGAGGCCCGAACGTGTCTCGCTCGAGAAAAAAAGTGGTAATACGATCCGCGCTTGCAGATGGTCGTATTCCGATGGAATCGGCGGATGGGGCGCCAAGCTCGCCGCGATACAGAACGCTGTCACGCTGAAGACGGTGGCAAACAAAGCCAGCGGCAGAATGCGCGCGCACCGGGCGACCGTATAGTTTAGCAGATTTGTCCGATTCCGCTCCGTCGAACTTGCGATCACTAACCCGGAAAGGACGAAGAATACGACGACCGCATCATGCTGCAACAACGCTGAAAACGGCCATGAGCCGGTATAGATCTTCATTTGTGCCGCATGGCCGGCAAGGACGGCGAACGCAGCGCCTGCCCTCACCAAGTCAAGCGCGATTGACATGGGGCGGTTAATGAAGCCGGTATCCATTTCCGCAGATTGCCAGAATTGACTCTAATTCGGGTTAAACACCGCGGCTAACCGGACCTGCCTCGTAGGCGCTGGGTTTCCGGGCGCAATCCGGCAGTTCGTCCCCTGAATGCGTGTCCTCAGCATGCAGAGCGCTCGCCTATGTTTATGTCCGCAATGGGTGGAAAGCGGACATTCGGCTCACAGCAAAACGCCGCGCATCTCTCGACAGGCGGCGCTCTTTGCTACGCTCGGGCCGCAATCAGGCGTAGGAAACGGCAAGCTTCTGCTTGCGCTTGGACGAGCGCATTGCGCCTCCCGTCAAGCCGAACCCGAGCAACATCATCGCCCATGTTCCAGGCTCAGGGACAGTCGGCTCAAACGTCAGGTTGCCGCCATAAGAGCCGTTTCCAAGGGCAATGCCGCGCACGACCAGGGAGTTCCATTCGCCAGCCGTAATCGGCACATCCGATAAGGCCGCGTATTCGAACGCCCCTTTTGGTGACCTTGGCACTGGCAAACCATTGAAGGTAACGGCGGTGAAGTCCAGATCGGTCGTGGAGTTTAGAGACCCCGAAGTGACGATACTACCGCTTCCAAGGCCAGTCGCGTCGATGAAAAAAGAGTAGGTGTCTTGGAATGTCAGGGGCTTGGCTTTGGTTCCGGTGCCCGGGCCAATGTCAAACTTGCTACCAATACCACTGCGGCCGATGTCTGCGCTGATCGTGCCGTCAGGACTGAAGGCAACTTGGAACTGAGGGCTCCCCGGCAGGAAGGTGCACGTCTCAACTGCCCCATTCATGACGCATGATGCTGCGTTGGCGGTGCCGCTGAGGCCCACCAGGAGCGCTGCCGCGCCAGCAAAAAGGATCGACTTCCCCACCACAAGATTCCCCCGCTTCAATCGATGCTAGCAGGGCCATTCCCACCATTACATTCGC
>DATIQO010000197.1:0-11546 GCA_035470745.1 Sphingomicrobium sp.
GCCGACATCGGCGTCGACGCCGAGAAGGCCAGTGAACCGCTTCGAGCGCGTCGATCCCGCCTCGATGTCGCCGCTCGCCTTCCTTGTCTGGTAGTCGAGCTGGCCCCAGACATGGACCGGCGAACCGCCGCGGCACTCGAGCACCGAGCCGGCAAGCGGGAGACCATCGCAGTTGGTCGCATGGTCGGTAAGGTCGTCGTAGTGAACACCCAAACTCGGGAACGAGTTGAGGTAGTTGGCATAGACCGAGCCCGACAGCTGGTTGAGCGCGACATTGTACTTGGCGGCATCCGTGATGAGGAAGAGGTCGTGGAACAGGTGCTGGGCGCCGCCGGTGAGGGCGACGTCGTAGATGCACTCGAGCCCGCCGCCGAGGGCAACGCCATTGCCGTTGAGGCCTGCCACCGCGCCAAAGGCGACCCGCGTCAGCGCGAGGTCGACATTGGCGTTGCTGTCGTAGGTGCAGGCGAGCTTCAGGAGCAGCGAGCCGGCATTGGGTCCGCCGAGCACGCATTGGCCAAAGGTGCCGTTGCGGACGTTGGCGTCGATCACGTTCTGCCAGCTGTAGCTGTCGGCAAAGAGACCGTTGGCAGTGGTGATGTCGGCAACCAGCTTGCCGCCAAGGTTGGCGGTATCGGCAAAGACCTGCGGGTAGCTTCCCACCGGCTGCGCACCGCCCGCCGAAGGCTGAAGCTCGAAGGTGAGCGTGCCGTCGGAGGCGACCGTCAGCGTGTCGACGAGCGCGTAGGCCGGACCGTCGTACATGTTTGCCGGCCCGGTCAGCCGCGGATCGGCAAGGACGAGGTTGCCGCCGTCGCCGATCGTGAGCGTGCCGACCCCGTGCAATCCGCTGTCGAGTGCCGCGCCGGTGATCCCGCCCGCCGGCTCCAGCGACGGGTTGATCACGCCGTCGAACCAGGTCGTGCCCTGGCGGACGTTGATCTCGTCGCCGGCGGCAAGCGCGATGTCGCCGTAGATCGTGCCTTGGCCGACAAGGTTGATGACGCTTTTGTTGGGCGCGCTGGAGACGTCGATCGCGGTTCCCCGCTGCCACGTCTTGCCGCCGTCACCCGACTGCCGGACGATGATCGTCCCGCCGTCGTTGGTGAAGGTGAACTGGTCGCCGGGCGCGGCTGGGAGACCCGTGCCGTTGCCCTGGATCAAGACGCCGCGCGCGACCGCACGGCCACCATCTGCAGTGACCGCGTCGACGCTGATCTTCCCCTTATTGGTGATGGTGGAGGTATCGACCCCGGCATATGACGAGATGCCGATCGCGCTTGCGCTGCTCTGCCAGTAGGTGAAGTGACCGCCGCCGCTCGTGACGCTTACGGCGGGACCGCCGCCGGCGGCGCTTGCAACGACGTGCAGGGTGCCCGAATTGACGATATTGCCGCTGATCAGCGCCTGCTGGGTGGCGCTGCTCGCCGAACCGCCGATCGCGTCGGCACGAATGCCGAGCGCATGCATGAGCGAAAGATCGGGCGCCTTGCCGATCGCCGCTACGTCGATCTTCCCCGAATTGTCGACGTCGAGCGTCGCACGGTCGCCGCGGACATAATAGCCGGTCGCCGTTCCGTCCTCGGAACCCCCCGCGCCAGAAGCCTGGGCGACTGCCTCGACGGCGAGGTCGCCGCTATTGTGGAAGATCGCCTTGCCGCCATAGCCGTTCTGGAGCACGCCTTGTGCCCTGACCCCGGCAAAGGCGCTCGAACCGGTGGCATGGGCGTGCGCCGAAGCGAACACCGAAAGTGATCCGCTGTTGACGAATGAGGCCGTACCGTCCGCTGCATATTGAGCGATGCCGTCCGCCTGCGCGATTGCAGGCGCGCCGACGCCGCCGATGGCATGGGCAATTGCGCGGACGTCGATCTTGCCGCTGTTGTTGATCGTTGCGAGCGACCCTTCGCTTCCGGAGGCTGCCTGGAAGATCGCCGGCACGACGACGGCGATTGCGCGGCCGACGTTGCCGTCGCCCGTGCCTACCCCGTGCGCATTGGCGGAGATCATCACCGTTCCGCTGTTGACGAAGTCCGCGGTCGCAGCGCCGCTCGCGAATGCCGATTGCCAGATGGCCCGGAAGATCCCGGCTTCGCCGAAGGCGCGTCCGTCCGCCTTGGCGGTAGCGGTGGCGAGAACGTCGAGCGTCCCGCTGTTATCGAGCGTAATGCTCGCCTCGCTCCCGCCAAAGGCGTGCTGGCTGATCCCGTGCGAGGCAAATGCGATCGCGGTCGCTCGTCCCTTGTCTGCTGTCGCGTGCGCAGCGGCATCGAGCGCGATCGAGCCCGAATTGGACATGGTCGCCGCGGCTGCCCTGCTTGCAATCGCATATTGCTCGACCGCCGAGTTGAGGAAGGCGACCCCAACCGCATCGGTTGCCCCGTGCGCCCGCGCTGCCGCAACGACGTTCAACGTGCCGCTATTGGCGAATTTGACGCCGGCGTCGCCCGCGGCGCTCGCGAGCTGGAACAGACCCGAGGTCAGCTCGGCCATTGCGAAGGCGAGGCCGCCGTTCGCATTGGCCGTCGCCTTGACCATCTCGTCGATGCGCCCGCCATTGGTGAAGGCGACCTGCGCGGTTCCACCGGCGCCCGAGGCGAACTGGGAGATCGCATATTCGACCTGGGCCTGGGCGATCGCATTGTATCCGGTCGCCGCCGCCAGCGCCGACAGGTCGAGCGTGCCATCGTTGGTCGCCGCGATGGCGATGTCGCCCGCCGGCGCGTAGGCGTCCTGGTAAAGGGGATCGTGCATGTAGGCGCTTGCGAACGCTGTCCCTGCGACCGTTCCGGCTCCGCCGACCACAGCGAGCGCTTTCGCCTCGACGCTGACATCGATCGATCCGCTGTTGCTGAAGGCGAGGCTTACGTCGCCGCTTGCCGCCGAGCCGGTCTGGTCGATCGCATAGCTGTTGACCGCAAAGGCGAGCGCGCTGGCGGCCGCGCTGCCGGCGACCGGAGCGGTCGTGACGGCGGAAGCGCTGGCCCGGGCATCGATCGTGATCGAACCGCTATTGCTGATTTCGCCCGAGGCGAGGCCGCTCTGGGCAAAGACGGTCTGCTGGATGGCATCGTTGATGAACGCCTCCGCGTAAGCCGTCCCCGCGGTCCCCGCGACGGCCGCTGTCGCTCCGGCGGCAATGGCGATGTCTCCGGAGTTGGTGATTTTCGCAAAGGCGTCGCCCGGCCCCAGCGCAGCGGCATAATTGCCGATTCCGCGCTCGACGTTGGCAATGGCCGCCGCGCCGCTCTCGCCGTGGGCTGCCGCTGCGACCATGATGTCGAGCTCGCCGCTATTGGCGATGGATGCAGATGCATCGCCGGCACCGGTGGCATTGGCGAATTGGTGGATGGCGCCATTCGCACTTGCCGCGGCAAGCGCGTGCGACGCGCTCGCCGAGGCCGCCGCATTGATCATTAGAGTTCCGGCATTCGTCAGCTCGAGCGTTACATCTCCCGAACCGGCGCCGCTCTGGACGATCGCTGGGCTGATCGTTGCAAATGCGCTGGCGAGGCCGCCGGCGGCGGAAGCGTCGGCGAGTGCGGAGAAGGACGCTGCGCCGCCGTTCGACATGTCGAGGACAACGTTGCCGCCAATGCCAGTCGCGGTTCCGACCTGGCGGATTTCGCCTGCAGCAACGCTCTTGAGTACAGCGGTGACCAGGCCGGACCCGCTTGACGCGACGCCATAATTGCAGCTGTCGTCTGCAAGGCAGATGGTCAGTGTATCGTCGACATTCGCCGAGGTGACCTGATGGTCGATCCCGGGATTTGTTGCGGCATATGCCGGATCAGTTAGTGCCAATACAGAGACGCACACGCCTGTCAGCAGCGCAAAGCGCTGGTGCTGTATTCTCATCAATGTACCCCTTGGTGTCGCCGTGGATGCGATCGTTAAGCGAGCGCGGATGGCTCGCCGCGCCAATTAGTGACGGGTACGAAACGGACAAGCCATTTGTCATCCAGCCGACACAATTTTGTAACCTGTGGTTGGGAGGCAACAGGACGCGTCGGCACAAGAACACTAGGGCAAATGCGTATTTGCGCGGGCTCCGACCAGGGCGATGATCCACCCTGGCTCAATCTTGCAGGTCTTACGAATGTCCGGCTCGGATCATCACCATCTTCTCAGAGACATCGTGACCGATTTCGAAGCTGCGGCGGCAAAGCTCGAGCATGCGATCGAGCTCCTCGCAGAGGACGATAGCGGCGCGATCGATCTCGCCTCGCTGCACCGCGCAAAGGATGCGGCCAAGCGAGCTGCACGCGCAACGCTTGGCGCCGCGTCCCCCGTCAGGCGCGCTTTCGACTGAGGCTGGTTTGGCGAACGCCCTATCGAAAGGCGTTGCCGGGCTTCAATCCGATTGCCTTGAACAGCAGTGCGGCGGGACAAAATCCCGTGAATGACGCCTGGATCATGTTGAGACCGGCAAAAGCCGCCAGGAGCAGCCACCACGGGCTTACCATCACTGCGAGCAGGATGCCGAGAAGGACCACGAATCCAGCGAACAGGAATACGGCACGATCAATGTTCATCGATCAGGCTCCTACTGTTTCCGAGACTTTGGTGCGGGTCGGCCGAAGCTTCAGCTTGCCGATGCCCATCGCCTTGAGCGCCAGCCGTTCATAGATCGGCTCAGGCCGACCGTGACGGACCTTGTAGAGGAAGTACCGCTCAAACAGCACTTTTGCGCGATGGACCCATTTGCCTTCGGCCGACCAGTTCACGTTCCGCGGAGGGATTTGCGGCTGCGCCACGAAGGCGACACCGCCGTCACCGAAGTCGGCCAGACAGATCGCATTCCAGGTGGCTTCACTTTGCGGCTCTTCGCCTTCGAGCTCGCCTGCGATGTTCTCGACGATCGCGGCCATCATGCTCTCGATCATGAAGCCGGTCTTGGGCACGCCGACCGGTACTGCCGTTGGCCCGGTCGGCGGAATGGCAACGCACACGCCAAGTGAATAGATATTCTTGAAGGTGGGGTTGCGCTGATGCTTGTCGGCGAGGATGAACCCGCGCGGATTGGTGAGCCCCTCAATTCCAAAGACTGCCGGTACGCCCTTGAAGGCTGGCAGGATCATCGAGAATTTGAACGGAAGCGAATGGGTCTTTGCCACCGTTCCGTCCGGCGCGATCTCCTCGACATGCATCGTGCCGTCTTCCACCTTCGCGATGCGTGAATTGGTGATCCACTTGATGTCGCGGTCGCGCATGCGGCTCTCGAGCAGCGACTTCGTGTCGCCGACACCGTCCAGTCCGAGATGGCCGATATAGGGTTCGGCGGTCACGAACGTCATCGGGACCTTGTCGCGGATGCGCCGCCTGCGAAGCTCGGTGTCGACGATCATCGCGAACTCATAGGCTGGGCCGTAGCAGGAAGCGCCTTGAGCAGCGCCGACGACCACTGGTCCAGGATCTTCCACGAACCGGTCGAATGCCTGCGCGGTCCTTCCGGCATGCGCTCCAGTGCAGATGGACTGCGTGAATCCGTGCTCGGGTCCAAGGCCCTCCACTTCGTCGAATGCGAGGTGCGGCCCGGTCGCTATGACGAGATAATCGTAGCTGAGGCTCGTGCCATCGTTGAGCTCGATCAGGTTCTCGGGGGGAACCACCCGCTTTGCTCCAACGGACGTGAAGTCGATGTGGCGCCGCGCGAACACGGGCGGAAGGTGAACCTCGATATCTTCAACGTCGCGCCAGCGCACGGCCACCCACGGATTGGACGGCACGAACGTGTATTTGTCGCTGTCGGAAAGCACGGTGATATCTGCCCGCTGGCCGAGCCTCTCGTGAAGGGCGAGCGCCGTCTGGATGCCGCCAAGCCCCGCTCCCAATACGACGATCTTTGCAGTCACGACGGCTTCTCCTGCCTGACCCCGGGTATATATACGTAGTTGCAGTATATACGCAAATAAATATATACCGCCCGTGGCGATGGAATGCTTGGGCAGGATCGGAGGAACGCAGCTGCGTTTCCATAAGGGAATAACCGGATTCGGGATGGGAGGGCCGGCCATTAGTCTCGATCAGCCATCCGAGCCGCTGGGGCGAAGCTGGCTGCCGTCCAAGAGCAGGCCGAGTTGGAGATGTGCGGAATGAAGTATCGCTCGGCGATTGCGGCCTGCGCACTTCTCCTCGCGGGATGCGGGGGAAGCAGCGTGCCGCAGCCCACGGCAGCGCGCCCCGCCCGCGGCGAGCACCTGACGGTCGAAGCCGTTAGCGTCACCCAGTTGAAGCCGCTCGCCGGCGAGATCACCACCCGAAAGCAGGCAGAGGCCCTTGCACGAATAGCTGGCATCCTTGTCCAGCTCAGTGTCCGCGAGGGCGACCAGGTGACCAAGGGCGAGCTGATCGGGCGCGTCGTTGAGACGCGGCTGGGATTCTTGACGAACGCGTTCGACGCGCAAATCGCCGCCGCGTCGGCGGAAGCGGAAAACGCGCAAGCCGAGCTCCACCGAGTGCAATATCTCTATGATCGGGGCGTTTATGCCAAGGCGCGCCTCGACCAGGCGCAGGCGTCAGCCCGTGCGGCGCAAGCCCAGGTGGAGGCGGCGCGGTCGCAGCGCTCGGCGAGCGCCGCCCTTGCGGCCGAAGGAGCCGTCCTGGCTCCCGAGGCGGGACGCGTCTTGCGAGCGGATGTGCCGCAAGGGTCCGCCGTCACCGAGGGAATGTCGCTTGCGACCATCACCGCAGGGCCGCCTATCTTGCGGCTCGACGTACCCCAGTCGCTGGTTCAGCAACTGCATGTCGGGGCCGCGGTCACCATCAACGACGAGCCCGACCTTAACGGTCGCCGCGGAACGGTCGTGCAGGTCTATCCGGCCGTTGCCGGGGGCCGGGTGCGAGCGGACGTCGATGTGCCGGGACTGGACGCGACCTTCGTCGGCCGGCGCGTCAGCGCCCTGCTCGACATCGGCAGCCGCCGCGGGATCATGCTCCCGCGGCGTTTTATCAGCACGCGCTTCGGCATCGACTATGTGCGACTGGTCGGAAAAGACGGGTCGGCGAACTGGTCGCCGGTCCAGACGGCGCCGACCGGCGACCCTCGCCAGCTCGAGATATTGTCCGGAGTCTCGCCCGGAGACGTCCTCGTCACAGCCAGCCCGCCGCAATGAAGCTCGGGATTTCGGGAGCGCTGACGCGCGCGACGATCCAGTCGCCGCTCACTCCCTTGTTCCTGATTGCAGCGATCGTGCTCGGTCTCATCGCGACCATGACCATTGCCCGCGAGGAAGAGCCGCAGATCAGCGTTCCGATGGTGGACATCCGCGTGTCGGTCCCGGGATTGTCCGCATCCGATGCGGTCGAACTCGTCGGGAAGCCGCTTGAGACGATCGTGCGCTCTGTCGATGGGGTTGAACACACTTACACGCAGGCGGAAGACGACGGTGTCCTGGTGACCGCGCGCTTTCTTGTCGGGACGAACCCCGATGCGGCGGCAACGCGGGTCAACGAGAAACTGCATGCAAATTGGGACCGGATCCCGGTCGGGGTGCCCGACCCACTGGTCACCGTCCGGGGCATCAGCGATGTTCCGATCGTCGTCCTCACGCTCTCGCCGAGGCCCGGGCAGGCGGCGCGTTGGAACGAGGCGACCTTGCGCGAAATGGCGGAACGGCTTCGCAGCGAGATCGCCAAGGTCGACGATGTCGGCCTGACCTTCGTAACGGGGGGCGCCCCTCAAGAGATCCGCGTTGCTCCCGACCCGGCTCGGCTCGCCCTCAAAGGTGTGCCGCTGGCCACCCTCTCGGATGCGGTGGCGCAGGCCAACCGTTCCTTCCCCACGGGGAATGCGCGCGAACAGGGTGCAGCGGTGGCCGTAATCGCCGGGCACACCGTCTCGAGCGCAATGGATGTCGGCATGCTCCAGGTTTCGTCCGCCAACGGCGCGCCTGTTTACGTTCATGACGTCGCGAGCGTCACCCAGCAGCCGCAGGAAGTTCAGAACAGGGTTGAGCGCTGGTCGAAGGCGGGTAGCGGCTGGACCGCCGCTCCAGCCGTCAGCATCGCGGTCGCCAAGCGCGCCGGATCGAACGCGGTGACGGTTTCCGAGGCGGTGATCGCCAGGGTCGACAGCCTCAAGGGGGACCTCGTTCCCGCCAGCCTGGATGTGGCGGTGACGCGGGACTATGGCGCGACCGCCAATGACAAGGCGAACGAGCTCCTGTTCCACCTTGGTCTTGCGACAATTACCATCGTCCTCTTGATCGCGTTCACGATCGGCTGGCGCGAGGCAGCAGTGACCGCCATCGTCATCCCGACGACCATCATGCTGACGCTCTTCGCTTCGAAAATGATGGGTTACACGATCAACCGGGTCAGCCTCTTCGCGCTCATCTTCTCGATCGGCATCCTCGTCGACGATGCAATCGTGATGATCGAAAACATCGCCCGCCACTGGGCGATGCAGGATGGTCGAACGCGAATCGAAGCGACGATCGAGGCCGTTGCCGAGGTTGGGAACCCAACCGTCATCGCGACGCTCACCGTTGTCGCCGCATTGCTGCCAATGCTCTTCGTTTCGGGGCTGATGGGTCCCTACATGGCGCCCATTCCGGTCAACGCCTCGGCTGCGATGATCTTCTCCTTCTTCGTCGCCGTCGTGATCGCGCCCTGGCTGATGGTGCGCTTTGCGCGAAATGCGCTGGACCAGGGCCATGCCGCCGAGGGCGGCGGCAGGCTCGGAGCGATCTATGCGCGCGTCGCGCGCCGCGTCATTGCAACCAAGCGCAGCGCGTGGCTCTTCCTTGGCGCTGTCGGCATCGCGACGATCATCGCCTGCTCGATGTTCTATTTCGAGCTGGTCACCGTCAAACTGCTGCCGTTCGACAACAAGTCCGAAGTCCAGGTGGTCATCGATCTGCCGGAAGGCGCAGCGCTTGAAGATACGGTTCGGACCGGCGAGCAGATCGCGTCCATCGCCCGCACGATCCCCGAAGTTTCCGCGATGGAGATTTACGCGGGGAGCGCGGCGCCGTTCAACTTCAACGGCCTCGTCCGCCATTACTATCTTCGCGAAAAGCCCGAACAGGGCGACGTCATGATCACGCTGCTCCCCAAGGGCGAGCGCAGCCGGTCAAGTCACGAGATCGCATTGGCGTTAAGAAGCAAGGTGGACAAGCTGGCCTTGCCTTCGGGCAGTTCGATCAAGGTTGTGGAAACGCCTCCGGGTCCTCCCGTTCTGGCGACCTTGCTCGCCGAGGTTTACGGACCCGACGCCGAGACGAGGCGCAGGACCGCTGAAGAGCTCTCACGTCTGTTCAGGTCCGTCCCATATATCGTCGACGTCGACACCAGCTACGGGCAGCCGCGCCCGCGACTGCGGCTTGTCCCTGACCGCGCGAAGCTTGATTATTATGGATTGTCCGAGGGCCAGATGTACGATTCCATCGGCATGCTGCTCGGCTCCAAGACGGTCGGATATGCAGCGCGCGGCGAGGGCCGGACGCCGCTCCCAATCACCATCGAGCTGCCGCAGTCGGCGCGGCGATGGGATGCATCGATTGCCTCAACTCCGGTCGCCCTCGCCAATGCCGCCGGGTCGGGGCGGCTGGTCGAGCTTGGCGAGGTCGTCAACGCATCCTGGGAAAACGGAAGCTACATCATCTTCCGGCGCAACGCGCGCGCTGCCGACATGGTGACTGCGGAACTCGCCGGCGAATTCGAAGCGCCGATCTATGGCATGCTGGCGGTGCAGCGGGCGGTCGATCGCGACGACTGGGCAGCCAGGGGACTTGTGAAGCCCCTTATCCGCCTTCACGGACAGCCCGCCGACGAGAGCCGCCCAACGATCTTGTGGGACGGTGAGTGGGAGATCACCTGGGTCACCTTCCGTGACATGGGCGCAGCGTTCGGTGCAGCACTCCTCGGGATCTATTTCCTGGTGGTTGGCCAGTTCCGCAGCTTCCGGTTGCCGCTGGTGATCCTGACCCCGATACCGCTCACTCTCGTCGGGATCGTCATTGGGCATATGGCATTTCGGGCGCCGTTCACGGCCACTTCAATGATCGGGTTCATCGCCTTGGCCGGGATAATCGTTCGCAATTCGATCCTCCTGGTCGATTTCATTCGCCATGCCCAAACACCCGACAAGCCGCTCCGGGACGTACTGATCGAGGCCGGTTCCATCCGGTTCAAGCCGATCCTTCTCACCGCGCTCGCGGCCATGATCGGTGCCGCGGTCATCCTCACGGATCCCATCTTCCAGGGGCTGGCAATCTCGCTTCTCTTTGGCCTCGCCTCGTCGACCCTGCTAACGGTGCTCGTCATTCCCGCGATCTATGTCGTCCTTCGCGACGACCATCGTCCTTCAATGGAGAGCCAGCCTGCCTAGCCGACAATCGACGACAGACGATATGCTCGCCGCGCTTGACGAAGCATCCGAGTTCCTGAAGGCCCTCTCGAGCCGCAGGCGCCTCGCAATTCTTTGTCACCTCTGGGAAGGCGAGAGGTCCGTCGGCGACCTCGTCAAGCTGACGGGAGCCCGTGATACCGCCGTTTCCCAGCAACTGGCGCTCCTCAGGAAGGACCGGATCGTTGCCGCGCGGCGCGAGGGACAGACGCTTTATTATTCGATCGCACATGAAGGCGCTTCGCGACTGCTCGAGACGCTCCACAGCGTCTTTTGCGAAAAGACACGTGACTAGCTTGGAGGTAGGCGATGGCTCACTCAGTTCAGGATATGCTTGCGGCGGCAAACGATTGTGTGCCGAAGATTTCGGTGGCCGAGGCCGAGCGGCTGATCCGGGATAAGGGCGCGCTCCTTGTCGATGTGCGCGAGGCTCAAGAGCTGGCTTCCAGCGGCAAGCTTGCGAGCGCACTCCATGTCTCGCGGGGCATGCTCGAATTCAAGGCAGACAGCAGCTCCCCAGCCTGCAACCCGGAGTTTCGTACCGACCGGCCGATCATCCTTTACTGCGCTTCGGGCG
Source organism: Sphingomicrobium sp. (assembly GCA_035470745.1). GTDB lineage: Bacteria > Pseudomonadota > Alphaproteobacteria > Sphingomonadales > Sphingomonadaceae > Sphingomicrobium. The sequence goes on from DATIQO010000197.1 coordinate 10,929, forward strand.
GCCGCTCGTCGCTCTCTGGCAAGACGCTCCGCGACCTTGGATACAAGGACGTCTACAACCTTGGCGGGTTCAAGGATGCGGTGGCGGCGGGTTTCCCCACCGAAGCGGCCTGAGCGAGGATAGGCCAGGGTTCTTACGGGCCTGCGCAACTGCCTTTCTAATGCGTCGGGCCAGACACCGCTTAGGGTGTCGAACGGGGGAGCGCCAATCATGCGCACCATCGGTTCATTTATGGACAGCGCCGCATTTTCTATGCGCCGCCTGAACGGTGCTCGGCTATCGCGCTGCCATGACCTTCGACCTCGACCGCGCCGTCCTATTGCCCATTGACATGCAACGCGCCTTCGACGCTCCGCCCTGGCCCCGCCGCTGGAACGATCAGGTCGATGCGAACGGCCTCGCCCTTCTTGCTGCCTGGCGCGAGGCGGGCCGGACGATCATCCACGTCCGGCACGATTCCGCTCACCCCAACTCGAGCCTCGCGCCCGGCGCTCCCGGCAATTCGTTCAGGGCGGGGTTCGAGCCGATCGAGGGAGAAGCGCTCGTCACCAAAAGCGTCAACTCGGCATTCATCGGGACCGACCTCGACCTGCGCCTTAAGCGGCTCAACGCGAAGCA
>DATIQO010000198.1:0-4493 GCA_035470745.1 Sphingomicrobium sp.
GTCATTACCACCAGCGCGGCGGCGCCGCGAGTCCGACGTCGCGCCAGGTTCGACGAGATTATGACCGCGTGCCGGACCAAGCCTGTAACGGCCTATGCGAACGCCGATTGACCTGTTTTGCACGAGAAGGTCTTAATCGCGATTAGCTCAAGAGAACCGATGGGATACGTTGCCCGCTGTTTGCCGAAGGGCAGCTCGGATAGGCTTCAGCCTGCAGCAATGCAGGCTTTCACGTCTAGCGAACCGCGAACAGATTTCCTGTACCGGTGGGGCCTTCAAGTAGATCAGCTAACAACATGGCATTTAGGCCATATCCGCTTCTCCTTGGTCATCGTTCATTAGGCTAGGCGGGCCGACACCCTCTGGAGACAATCGATGTGGCGTTTCCTGCTCAAGGAGAACATCCGCCGCTTCCGTAATCAGCTGGCGGAGGCGAAGCCGGACGCCCAGCGAGAAACGCTCGCACGTCTCTTGCAGGAAGCGGAGGCCGAGCTTCGCGAACTCGAAAACAGCTCGACGCCCGAGGTCGCCAAGAACGATGCTGCCTTGAAGCACTTTTCCGAACGTTCGATCGACGAGGCGATGAGATTGGACGGGGCGCAGTTCGGGACGCTGCAAATCCACGATGAGCGATCGGAGGGGCTGATCATCCTCGCGCAAAGAAATTTTCGGGCTGAATTTCTGCGTCCTTTCACTCTGATCAAGCCCGATGAGGGATCGCTCAGCGGACGCTGCTTCGTCGAAGGCAGGACCATAGTCGTTGAGGATGTGAACGAGGATCCGAGTTTCAAAGGCCGGCGCGAACTCGCGCGAGAAGGCGGATTCAAAGCGGTGCAATCCTCGCCGCTCAAGGGCAGGTCCGGCAAGGTGATCGGCGTGCTTTCAACCCACTTTGCCGACCCCCACCGCTTCTCGCATGAAGACATCGGTCGAATTGAGAGGTTCGCGAACTCGGTCGGCTGTGGCCTCGAGAAGCATTTGGCAGCCCAGTCGCGCGACGACCCTGCAAAATGCGGTTGAGGGAAGCAGGCGGCGCGATTGCTGCCGGCGTGAGCACGAAGCCCTCAGAAGATCGCGCTGGCGCTCTTCCAGAGCATATAGGCTGAAACAACGAAGATGAGCCCGGCGAAGATGGTGGTGAGATGGCCTGAGCCCGACAGTCTCTTGGCAGACTTGGTTCCAATAATGCTGCCCATCAGGCCGCCGGCGATGAAGACTGCCGCGAGCAGCCAGTCAACAAGCCCTGAGAAAGCGTAGTTGAGGGCCGTGGTGAGCCCGAATGCAGTGACGGCGACGAGACTCGTTCCTACCGCATTGATCATCGCCATGTTCGTGGAGGCGACTAGGCCCGGCACGATAAGGAAGCCGCCACCAATGCCGAAGAATCCCGAGAAAGCCCCGGTTCCGGCACCGTAGGTTAGCACCCTTGGAGCATTGATCCGGTCACATTTTGCGTTCTCGACGCCCACGTTCTTGCGCCTGCGCAACATGAGGACGCCCACCACGACCATCACGATGGCGAAGAGGAAGAGGAGGCGCTGTCCATCGAACGCCTTCCCTGCCGAGGATCCGAAATATGCGCCGACCACGCCGGCTAGCGCGTACATGATCCCGCAGCGCCAGATGACGGTGTGATGCCGTGCATGATTGAAGAGTCCGAGCGCCGCGTTGAGCGCGACTGCAAGAGCGCTGGTGCCGATCGCGACGTGGGGGCTTTTGACCCCTACCAGATAGACCATGAGTGGAACGGCAAGGATCGACCCCCCTCCGCCGACGAGGCCGAGCGAGAAGCCGACGAGCGCGCCGGAAAATGCGCCAAGGAGGTAGTGAAGCGGATCGAGCATCGCTCAGGCCCCCGCTCGAGCGGACAGGCGCGGCGATGCAAACCTCATAAACGCGTCGAGCACGGGTTCGGAATGGGAAGCGGGCAGCAAGCCCTCCAGCCTCCAAGGGAGATGCGATGGTTCCGTGCCTTTGCAAAGAACTACCCTCAAGCCGTTCCTACCCATCGCGCGCTGCACCATTCTCGGCCGCGCTGAGCCGTGGACCAAGAGCCGATATGTCGTATCCATTCTCGGCGGCGATCCGGATGCGGTCGCTTGCCGTCATCGCATCGGGGTTCGCCAGCGCCCACAGGAGCGTCGAGCGCGTTCCTGTCCGGCAGAACGCGAAGACGGGGTTCGGCAGTTCGCGGAGCGCGTCGCGGAACTCATTGATGTCGCTTGGAGTGATTGCGCCTGAGATGACCGGAATGTGGCGCACCTCGAGGCCAGCCTTGCGTGCAGAGGCTGCGATCGCGGAAAATTCGGGCTGGTCGGCAGATTCCGCATCGGGCCGATTGCCGATGATCGAACGGAAGCCCAGCGCCGCCAGTCTTTCGACATCGCTTCCCCTGATCTGCGGTCCGACGCCCAGCTTCGATGTAAGCCGCTTTATCTCCATGATCCTGGTTCCTCATTTCCTTCTATCGAGGCGGGGAGCCGCGCTCAGACGCCGCAACTTCGATCAGGAGCATGCCGGTCGCGACGAAGCTCAGCGCGACAATCCACGAGAAGCTGCGGATGACCTCGGGAGTGATCCCGAAGAACGTCAAAGTCAGCGTCGAGGCGGACAGGCCAAGCATGAGAACCAACCCGAGCGTCAGGTCCATACCCGCAGCAAGCATGGTCCAGGCTCGAACCGTTCCATGGGTCACGGCGGCAGACGCGGCAAGGACGATACCGCGGGCGCCAAGCCAGCCGATGACCAGCCATACCGAAGGCACGAACCGATGAAAGGGATGGACCGCCAGAAGCGCGCCAGCGACGAGAGTGAGTACGCCTGGCAACATAGCTACGCCGCGGTTTCGGGCGCGCAGGCCGCCCGCAACTATTTCGATCAATCCCGCCGTGACCATCATGGTGCCGATCAAAGTTGCTCGGGGGATTGCGTGATTGAGCGGTAAGAGCGCCGCTGCGCAGCTGATCAGCATGATGATAGCGCCCGCGCCCGCGATCAGTTGTGGTCGTCTATTCTGCTGACTCGAGCTCGTCCCGCGAGGAAGCGCTGCAGCGAGGTGAGCCATTGCTCTTCTCCAAGATCGGGCACCGGGAGTTACGCGGCTCGAGTCCTGGCGCTCATTACGCAAAGGCCCGTAATCGGGCGTACGGCATTGCGCTCTAATTGCGGGGCGGCAGATCGTGAGATTGGGAAATGCGCCATGCTAAACCGGACGCGGCCGTGCGTCGTTCCAGCTGTCGCCCGGTCGACCGCGGCGCGATTGAAAGGCGCTCGGCCGACCCGAGCAAAGCGCATGCGTAAACACCCGTATGTCTGCATTCGACCAAGCGAAGTAACCCGGCGCTGACCGATGCTCCTTGGCGAGCCCTCAACGGAGCCTCACGATGACACAGCAGCGACCTGGCGAAGCCCCGTTCGAAGAGCCGGCGGGCGAGCCGGCCCCGGAGCCGAGCCCGTTTCAGGAGCCCTGCCCGGGCGAAACGCCTGTACCGGCACCCGAGCCGCAGGAAGCTCCGTTTCCGCCCGAAGCCCCCGACGTCCCAGACGGCCAGCTGAGCAGGTCTGCGCTTGTTTGAGCGAACGTCGAACCTTGAAAAACGAGGACGTCAGCAGGGCTGACATCAGCCATCGTTCACGTCTGCGGTCGATCTTTTGACCGCCGCAAAAGCCACTGCTCGATCCGCGTGATGGTCACTGAGCCCGTTCGGTCCAGGATGTCAGGATCCTCCAGAATTGGACGGCCGCGAGGCGCATGTCGCTTAATGTGGGGCGTGATCCGCTGCCAGCTTAGGTTCACACGGAGCCTGCTCGACCGAGCGTTAGTCGTCCAAAGATCGGGAACGGCGCGGCCACCGGACCGTTTTAGCCCGTTCAAAGGAGATAAGGTCATGACTAGGTTGCTTTTTGCCGCAGGCGTCGCCGCTCTGGCGATCGCGGCTCCGGCGACTGCCGGACCTCGTGACCAGAACGACAATACCGAGAATCAGGCGCAGGCCGCTCGGCAGGGCGGTCGCGGGCAGCGGGCTCCCGCGGTGCAGCAAGGGCAGCCGAAGGCGAACCCGGCTCCGCGCATGCAGCGCCAGGAGCCGGCCGCGCCGCCCATCGAGCGACCGCAGCGCGCCGCGGGCGCCCAAATGCGCGCCAACGAGGTTCGGCAGAACCCCGCCGCGCCGCAACAGCAGGTCCGCGCTGAGCGCGAGCAGGCGCAAAGCCGGGCCGCGCAGCAACAGCAGCTGCAGGTAAACCGTCAGCAGCAAGTGCAGACGAGAATAGAACAGCAACAGCAGGTCCGCGCCAACCGCGAACAGGCGCAAAGCCGGGCCGCACAGCAACAGCAGCTGCAGGCAAACCGTCAGCAGCAAGTGCAGACGAGAATAGAGCAGCAACGGCAGGTCCGTGCGAGCCGCCAGCAGGCGCAAAGCCGGGCGGCGCAGCAACAGCAGCTGCAGGCAAACCGTCAGCAGCAAGTGCAGACGAGAATAGAGCAGCAACAG
>DATIQO010000199.1:0-8881 GCA_035470745.1 Sphingomicrobium sp.
AAAAAGTGGTGCCCAGGAGAGGACTCGAACCTCCACGCCCTTGCGAGCGCCAGCACCTGAAGCTGGTGCGTCTACCAATTCCGCCACCTGGGCACTTGTCGCTTTTGGCAGGCGGCGGCGCTTAAGGGGCGCCGCCCCGCCTTGTCAATCTAGGAACGAGAGGGCTATCGCGCCATTCCATGATCGAGCGATCGGAACAGCTAGTCACAGTATTCGGCGGCGGCGGGTTTATCGGCCGCTATGTCTGCGAGCAGCTATTCAAAGCGGGCGTTAGGGTCCGAATCGCCCAGAGGGATCCTCGCCAGGCGTATATGATCCAGCCGCTAGGCCAGGTTGGGCAGTTCGGCTTTGAGCAGGCAGACATCGCCAACGTCTCCAGCGTTCGAAACGCGGTTAAAAGCGCGACAGCTGTGGTGAACCTGTGCGGTGTCTTTGGCCGCGCCATGCAGAAGACGCATGTCGAGGGTGCCCGGAATGTCGCAACGGCGGCGCGCGATGCCGGAGTGGGCGCCTTCGTCCAGATATCCGCAATTGGCGCCGATGCCGCTTCCCAATCCAATTACGGCCGTACCAAGGGCGAAGGCGAGCAGGCCGTCCGGGAGATATTTCCGGAAGCGACCATCATTCGCCCTTCGCTCGTCTTCGGGCCGGAAGATGGTCTTACAAATCGTTTCGCGGCAATGGCGCGCCTGCCATTCCTGCCGATCATTGCTGCCAAGCGGAATTTTCAGCCCGTCTATGTGCGCGACCTCGCCAAGGCGATCGCGATGGCTGCACTCGAGCCTGTCCGCTTCGGGGGCAAGACTTACGAGATCGGCGGCCCGCAGGTGATGAGCATGTTAGGGTTGCACCGCGCGATCCTCGAACTGACGGGTCAGAATCCCGAAATCGTCACGGTGCCCGACTTTATGGCAGGAGCGCTCGCCAATCTCGGATGGCTTCCAGGAGCACCGCTAACACGCGACCAATGGCTGATGCTCCAGCGTGACAATGTTCCTGCAAACGACATGCCGGGGCTCGAAGCGTTCGGGATCAGGCCGACGCCGCTCGCGGCGGTCGGTTACGAGTGGCTCGGCAGGTTTCACCGCGGCGGGAAGTTCGCCGGTCGCCGAATCAATTTGACCGCAGCATCCTAAGCGGCTGAAGCACATCCATGCCAGTCCTGCTTCTCGCTATCATCCTCGGCATCGTCGAGGGCGTCACTGAATTCCTGCCCGTCTCCTCGACCGGGCACCTGATCCTCGCCACGGAATTGCTCGGCTTCGACGCGGACAAGTGGAAGGCGTTCAACGTCATCATCCAGCTCGGCGCGATTCTCGCCATCATTGTCCTTTACTGGCGGACGTTCTGGGCAGTCCTCGAGGGTCTCATCCGGCGCAATCCAACCTCGTGGCGCTTCCTGCGCAATATTCTCATCGGCTTCCTGCCAGCTGCAGTGCTCGGCTTCCTGTTGATCAACAAGATCGAGGCGTTGCTAGGGGATCCGAAAGTCGTCGCCGTCATGTTCATTCTTGGCGGCATTGCCATCCTGTTGATCGAGCGGATGGCGAAGAGATCCGACATCGTCGGCGTTGCAGAGATGCCCGTCCGTACGACAGTCGGCATCGGCATTGCTCAATGCCTCGCCATGGTCCCCGGCGTGAGCCGATCAGGCGCAACCATCATGGGTGCGCTGACGCTCGGCGTTGAGCGTCGGACGGCGGCGGAGTTCAGCTTTTTCCTGGCCGTGCCAACGATGCTCGGCGCCACCACGCTCGAGCTCATCAAGCACCGGCGCGAGATGCTCGCGGGGGCGCACGGCGTCGGCCTTGGCACGGTAGCTGTGGGGTTTGTCGTGAGCTTCGTTGTTGCGCTCGTCGTGGTCCGCGCTTTCGTCCACTACATCTCGCGGCATGGCTTTGCGCCCTTCGCCTGGTACCGGATCGTCGCAGGTGTGGCTGCACTTGCGTGGCTGTTTGCTCGCTGATTTATTTTCCGGGCTTATTCGGCTAAGCTGTTCGGGCCTGAAATCAGGAGCTTAAGGCAGTATCGATGCGTGTCAGTCCTCTCCTTGCCAGTTTATCGCTCTTTTCGGCTCCGGCGATCGCGCAGTCTGGAGCGCCGCCCGTGCAAGAACCTATCCAGCTTCCGCCGGAGCTCGCAGACCCCGCAACTGCCGACAAGCTCGCAGGCGCTGCGGAGCAGCTGTCGCGGGCTCTGCTCGACATGAAGGTGGGCGGCATCCAGTCAGCTCTTGAGGGCCGCAGGCCCACTCCGGCCGAGCGCAACCTCACCGTCCGCGACCTCGCCCGCCGCGATGACCCCAATATCGACAGGCACATCCAGCAGCAGATCGCACAGGCCAAGCCAAGGCTTGAGCAAGCGATCAGGGCTCTGAACGAGGCCCTTCCTGAAGTTACGCAGGATCTGGACAGCGCGCACAAGGCGCTCGAACGAGCGATCGCCAACATGCCAGACCCTAATTATCCAAACCGCTGAACATTGACGTTGAGGCGGTCGTTGATGCGGCCATCTGGGAACCGCGGCAGCGCCGATGGCGCGAGCAATCCAAACAATCGCTCGATTGCTCGTCTTTGCTCGCAATGACGGTGGACTAGGCGACCAGCACCGCTAAAGCTGCCGCGCCATGTGGCAGCTCTTCCAGTTCCCGCTCTGCCCCTTTTCACGCAAGGTCCGGCTCGTGCTTGCCGAGAAGGGCATTGGGCACGAGCTCGTTCGCGAGAACCCCTGGGAGAAGCGCGACGAGTTCATGGATTTGAACCCGGCAGGCGAGACGCCGGTGATGGTCGAGCCTGACCAGGGCGTGACGCTCATCGGCTCGCAACCAATCGTCGAATATTTGGACGAAACCGTCGATCGCATGCCGATGATCCACGGCAATGCGGCGCTCCGCGCCGAGATCCGACGCATGACCGAATGGTTCGACATCAAGCTTTACCGCGAGGCGGTCGAGCCGCTGATGAACGAGCGGATGAGGAAGCGCCTGGTCAATCGGGAAAGCCCGGACACGCGGGTGCTTCGCGAAGCGATGCGAACGGCGAGCGAGCACCTGGACTATCTCGACTATCTGCTCGATCACCGCCGCTGGCTCGCGGGTCCAGGGCTCAGCCTTGCCGACTTCACGGCGGCAGCGCACCTCAGCGTGATCGACTATCTCGGCGCGCTCGACTGGCGTGGCCACAAGCAGACCAAGGACTGGTACGCAGTCATGAAGTCGAGACCCTGTTTCCGTCCGCTGCTTGGAGAGCGGATGGAGGTGATCGTTCCTCCGTCACATTATGACAAGGTCGACTTCTAGATGCTGATGCAGGCATGTTGCTGCAGCCCCCGCTGCAATCCTGAAGATCGGCAATGGCGCGGGCATCAGCACACGCGAATTTGAAAGCTGTCCACATCCGTAACCTGGATGGACAGCCTGTCAGGCTGCGAGCAGCGCTCCCCGAAGCACTTTCTCTTCGAGCGTCCGGCCGGCGCCTAGAGCCACGCAGCTCATCGGATCGTCGGCGATGCGGACCGGCAAGCCGGTCGAATCCTGGATCACCGTGTCGATACCGCGCAGCAAGGATCCACCACCTGTCATCGTAATTCCCTGGTCGATGACGTCCGCAGCGATTTCAGGTTGCGTGTGCTCGAGCGCCGTTCGCACCACCTCGACGATCTGGTTGACCGGCTCGTTCAGCGCATCGGCGACCTGCGCCTGCGTAAGGATGATCTCGGAGGGCATCCCCCGGCCGACGTCTCGACCACGCACGCGAGTTGTCAGGCCAACGCCGTCGCCAGGCCGCACCGCGGAGCCGATCTCGAACTTCACCCGTTCGGCGGTGCCTTCTCCGATCAGCAGGTTAAAATTGCGCCGAACATAAGAGATGATCGCATCATCCATCCGGTCGCCGCCGACCCGCGAAGAGCGGCAGAAGGCAAGGCCCTGGAGCGAGATCACGCCAACCTCGGTGGTCCCGCCGCCGATATCGACAACCATCGAGCCGACCGGTTCAGCGACTGGCAGTCCGGCGCCGATCGCAGCGGCCATCGGTTCTTCGATCAGGGAGACACGGTCGGCGCCGGCGTTCGTCACGGCGTCGCGGATCGCCCGCCGTTCGACGGAAGTCGCGCCCGAAGGGATACAGATCACGACTTCGGGACCGCGCGTGAAACGGCTCGGGCCGCCATGAGCCTTTCGGATGAAATGCTTTATCATTTCCTCCGCGACCTCGAGCTCGGCAATTACGCCGGCACGAAGCGGGCGAACGGTCCGAAGATTCTCGGGAGTCTTGCCCATCATCAGCTTGGCGTCGTCACCGACAGCACGCACCTTCCGGACGCCGTTATTGGTCTCGATTGCGACCACCGACGGCTCGTTGGCGACAATTCCGACGCCCGAGACGTAAACGACTGTATTGGCGGTACCGAGATCGATCGCGACTCCTCGCGATGCGAAACTAAACGGCGAACGCATGGCTGACCCCCCGGCCCATCAAATGAAACTTGTTGACCAGAGGATGGGGCCAGCCGCCTTGCGACGATAGCCCTGTTAACCATGTTAAACGCGAAGCGTGAAACGGCTGCGCCGAACTGAAAATCGTTAATCCACAGCGGCTTGAGCGGGCATGGCAGTGACGAGGTAATTCAGGCGCAAATCATCGCTGAGGTGCAGCCCGCTCGCTGGCGACCAGGCGATGCCCTCGACGTCGAGGCACTTGAGACCGGCCTCGGCAAGAAGGACCTTCATCCGCTCCGGACCGATGAAACGCTCGAAGTCATGCGTGCCGCGAGGGATGTGGCCGAGCCCCTCGCCGACGATGATCATCAGCAGCTTCGACCAGCCGGTCGCGTTCGGGGTCGACATGATGAGCAAGCCATTCGGCGCAAGCCGCTTCGTCAACGCCTTCAAGAATCCAGCCGGTTCGGCGACATGCTCGATCACCTCCATGGCCGTGATCAGGTCGAACTGACCTTTGAGCCCCTGAACGTCGCCAGCCCGGTAGTCGATGCCAAGACCCTGCTTTTGCGCATGCTCGCGTGCGACTTCGATCACTTGCGCCGACGCATCGATGCCGGTCACGCTGGCGCCAAGGCGGGCAAGCGGCTCGGTCAGCAGCCCCGCGCCGCACCCGACGTCGAGCGCCGTCCTGCCTTCGAGGGGTCTGCGACTGCACTCGTCGCATTGCCAGTGCTGATCGACCTGGTCGCGTACGTACTTCAACCGCACCGGGTTGAGCTTGTGGAGCATCGCCGAGCGACCCGTCGGTTCCCACCAGTCGCTTGCGAGCTTGCCAAAGTGCTCGGCCTCTTGCGGAACGATCGTCGTTGCAGCCATGCCATTCTCATGCGCCGAAGGCTTGCAAAGGGAAAGCACCTCGTGCGTTGAGTTCGCCAATGGATCACTTCGAGCTTCGCGACAAAGAACTCTATTGCGAGCAGGTAGCGCTCGCGGAAATCGCCCGCGAGGTCGGGACGCCCGTCTACGTCTATTCCACTGCCACGATGTGCCGTCACGCCGAAGCGCTGCGTTCGGCGCTGGCCCCGCTGGAAAATCCACTGATATGCTATGCGGTGAAAGCGAACCCCAATGCGGCGGTCCTTGCGACCCTCGCGAAAGCTGGGCTCGGCGCCGATGTCGTTTCCGGTGGCGAATATCGCCGGGCGATCGCCGCCGGCATGCCATCCGACAGAATCGTTTTCTCCGGCGTCGGCAAGACTGAGGACGAGATGAGAACCGCGCTTGCGGGCGGGCTCTATCAATTCAATCTCGAATCCTTCGCAGAAGCACAGATGCTCTCGCAGATCGCGAGCGCCATGGAGCGGAATGCTCCCGTGGCGTTCCGCATCAATCCCGACGTCGATGCCGGCTCGCATGCGAAGATCACAACCGGCACGGCCGAGAACAAGTTCGGCATCGCGATCGGCGAAGCTGCCGATGCATACGCCCGGACGGCGCGGCTGCCGGGCCTCTCGGTCCAGGGCGTTGCGGTCCATATTGGCAGCCAGCTTACCTCCCTAGATCCGCTCGAACGCGCTTTCACGCGCGTCGTTCAGCTGGTTCGCGAGCTGCGAAGCGCCGGCCACGTCATTAGCGTCGCTGACTTGGGAGGAGGTCTTGGCGTGCCTTACGATCCCGGGCAGCCGCCGCCGCCGAGCCCGGCCGAATATGGCGAAATGGTTCGACGCACCGCTGGCGGCTTGGACCTGCGGCTCGTGTTCGAACCCGGGCGCTTGATCGTGGGCAATGCAGGCGTGCTTCTCTCGCGCGTGATCCGGATCAAGCCAGGATCGGCGCACCCGTTCATCATCGTCGACGCAGCCATGAACGACCTCATGCGGCCTGCTCTTTACGATGCATGGCACAAGATCGACGCGGTCCGCCCCTCGGGCGAATGCTGGACGGCCAATGTGGTCGGACCGGTGTGCGAAACCGGGGACACCTTCGCCACCGCCCGATCGATGGACCGGCTGGAGACCGGGGATCTTCTCGTCTTCAGGACTGCCGGCGCCTATGCGGCCGCGATGTCGAGCACCTACAATTCACGCCCGCTAACCCCGGAAGTTCTCGTCGATGGCGATCGATGGGCAGTGGTCCGGCCCCGCATTGACGTCGATCGACTAATTGCCGCTGACCGCGTGCCCGAGTGGCTCACCGGTTGCGCCGGCGCTCGCACCGGCTAAGACCCGCGCGCAATGGCGCGCATCGTGATGAAATTTGGCGGCACCTCGATGGCAGGCATCGAGCGCATCCGGCATGTGGCCGGCCTCGTGAAGCGGGAAGCCGATCGCGGAAACGAGGTCGCGGTCGTCGTTTCCGCGATGGCTGGCGAAACCGACCGCCTTGTCCAGCTCTGCAAGGAAGCCGCGCCGCTGTACGATCCTCGTGAATATGATGTCGTTGTCGCAAGCGGCGAGCAGGTCACCGCCGGGCTGCTTGCAATCACGCTCACTGGCATGGGCCTCAACGCCCGCTCCTACATGGGCTGGCAATTGCCGATCCGTGCCTCGGGCCATAGCTCTGCGCTGATCGACCATATCGATGCAAGCGTGCTTGAGAACGTCTTCGCACAAGAAGGTATCGCCGTCATTCCCGGCTTCCAGGGCGTGACCTCCGAGGGCGATGTCGCAACGCTCGGCCGGGGCGGTTCGGACACGTCCGCGGTTGCTCTTGCCGTCGCCGTCAACGCTGACCGCTGTGACATTTACACCGATGTCGAGGGGGTCTTTACGACCGATCCTCGCATCGTCCCGCGCGCTCGCAAGCTCCAAGCCATTACCTACGAGGAGATGCTAGAGCTTGCCTCGGTTGGCGCGAAGGTCCTGCAGACGCGCTCCGTCGGTCTTGCAATGCGCTACAATATGCCCGTCCAGGTCCTCTCCTCGTTTGAGGACCTGCCTGGCACGCTGATCGTCGGCGACGAGAAAATCGAGGAGCTTAAGATGGAACGCCAGCTCGTCACGGGCATCGCGCATGACAAGAACGAGGCACGTATCACGCTGACGGGCCTGCCGGACAAGGCAGGCACGGTTGCAGCGATCTTCGCGCCTCTCGCCAACGCGAACATCAATGTCGACATGATCGTGCAAAGTACGCCCGGGCCCGGCGAGAAGAGCGCTCTCACCTTCACGGTCCCGCAAGCCTCGCTGGCGCACGCGGTGGCAGAGCTCGAAAAGGCGCAGGCGCAAATCGGCTTTGCGGAGATTGCGGCCGACACCGACGTCGTGAAGATCAGCGCTGTCGGCATCGGCATGCGCTCGAATGCCGGAATTGCCGCCAAGATGTTCGAAACCCTTGCAGAGCGAGGGATCAACATCCTCGCCATCTCGACCTCGGAGATCAAAGTCTCGGTGCTGGTACCCGAAGAATATACCGAGCTTGCGGTGCGCGTCCTCCACACCGCATTCGGGCTCGACGCGGAGCAGGCGGCATGAGCGGCGAAGGACTCATCGCCGAAGCTCGCGCGGTCCACGCTACCGAGGGCCACGCCCGTCTCCACGAACTGATGCATCGCGGTACGGCGTTCCTCGGCTGCGACGTGGCCATCATGGGCGGCGCGATGAGCTGGCTCAGCGAGCGTCATCTAGTTTCCGCGATTTCGAACGCCGGCGGCTTCGGCGTGATCGCTTGCGGCGCGATGAGTCCGGAGTTGCTCGATGCCGAAATCGGGGAGACGAGCGCCCGCACCAGCCGGCCGTTCGGCGTCAATCTCATCACCATGCACCCGCAGCTTGCCGAGCTGATCGATGTCTGCGCCAAGCACAATGTCAGCCACGTCGTCCTTGCTGGCGGCCTTCCGCCCGGCTGGGCGATTGAGAAGATCAAGGAAAATGGCGCCAAGCTCATGGCATTTGCGCCCGCGCTCGCGCTCGCAAAAAAGCTCATGCGCTCAAACGTCGATGCGCTCGTCATCGAGGGAATGGAGGCGGGCGGTCACATCGGCCCGGTCGCGACGTCGGTCCTCGCGCAGGAAATCCTCCCCAATGTTTCGAAGGATATTCCGGTGTTCGTCGCGGGCGGCATCGGTCGCGGTGAAGCGATCGCGGCATATCTCGAAATGGGTGCGGTCGGTGTCCAACTCGGCACTCGTTTCGTGTGCGCAACCGAAAGCATCGCTCATCCAAATTTCAAGAAAGCCTTCCTCCGCGCCTCGGCCCGCGACGCTATTCCGAGCGTCCAGATCGACCCGCGCCTGCCGGTAATTCCGGTACGGGCGCTCAAGAACCGTGAAATGGAGAAATTCGCGGCCAAGCAGCGCGAAATTGCCGACCTGCTCGATCAGGGAGAGCTGGAAATGGCTGAGGCACAGCTCCAGATCGAGCATTATTGGGCGGGCGCCTTGCGGCGCGCAGTGATCGACGGAGACGTCGAAACCGGCTCGGTCATGGCTGGCCAGTCGGT
>DATIQO010000200.1:0-5825 GCA_035470745.1 Sphingomicrobium sp.
CTATATCGTCGTGCTCACCGACCCGACGACCGGCGGCGTCACGGCTTCCTATGCAATGCTGGGCGACGTCCAGATCGCCGAGCCCGGCGCGCTCATCGGCTTTGCCGGTCAGCGCGTCATCGAGCAGACGATCCGCGAGAAGCTTCCTGAGGGCTTCCAGCGCGCCGAATATCTGCTCGAGCACGGAATGATCGACATGGTCGTCTCGCGCGGTGATCTAAGAGCCAAGCTCGGCCTTCTGATTTCCTACCTCGCGCCGGAGATCAAAGAGGCGGCGTGAACATTCTTCGCATCCCATTTTTCCGCGCCCGGCCGGGAAGGGGATTGTCTGAGCTGGTTCCCGTTTCCGATCCCTGCCGGCGAAGGGAGCCGCATTGATGGCTGACTTCGCGCGTTCGGCGCATCCCGGGGTGCAGTCGCAGCTCGACCGGCTCTCGAAGCTCTCGCCCGCCGGCGATCGCCTCGGACTTGAGCGGATCCGGGCCCTGCTCGATCGATTGGGGCGACCCGAGGACGCGCTTCCCCCAGTGTTCCACGTCGCCGGGACGAACGGGAAGGGGTCGACCGTCGCCTTCCTGCGGGCGGCGCTCGAGGCGAACAGTTGCAGCGTCCACGTCTTCACCAGCCCCCACCTCGTTCGTTTCAACGAGCGAATCCGCATTGCCGGGCGCCTCGTCGACGACGACGAGCTTGCGCAGACCCTGGAAGAAGTGATCGATGCCGGAACCAGGATCGAGCCGAGCTTCTTCGAAGTCGCGACCGCTGCCGCCTTTTTAGCTTTTGCACGCACACCGGCCGACGCGTGCATCCTCGAAGTCGGCCTCGGCGGCCGGCTCGACGCAACCAACGTGATCGAGCATCCGCTCATGACCGGCATCGCCAACCTTGCGCTCGATCACCAGCAATTCCTCGGCAACGGTCTGCCCGACATCGCTGGCGAGAAAGCCTCGATCGCGAAACCCGCAGTCCCGCTCGTAACCCAGCTCTACCCGCCCGCGATCGGTAGCAGGATCGAGGAGGTGGCGAGGAACCGCGGAGCGATCTGGCTGCCGCGCGGCAGCGCGTGGGATGCGATCGCGCAGCAGGGAAAGCTTCGCTACCACGACGCCAAGGGTGAACTCTTCCTGCCGCTGCCGCGGCTTCCCGGCCGCCACCAGGCGATGAACGCCGCGCTCGCTGTCGCCATGCTTCGCCACCAGGAGGCGCTCGACGTGCCGCCGTCCGCGCTTGGCGCCGCGATGGGATGGGTCGACTGGCCAGCGCGTCTGCAGCACCTCGCGGCCGGCCCGCTGGTAGGTGGGCGCGAGGTCTGGCTCGATGGCGGGCATAATCCCTCGGCCGCGCGGCAGATCGCGACCTTCATCAAGCATCGCTTCAGCAGCGACAGGCCGCTCCACCTCATCTTCGCGAGCCTCGCGACCAAGGACCCGCCCGGAATGCTGGAGCCGTTCGCGGGGCTGGCGGCGCAAGTCCATTGCGTGCCGATCCCCGATCATGCTTGCTTCACTCCGAGCGATCTCGTCGAGATCGCCGGCAACCTTGGCTTTAGCGCCGACGCCCATGACGGGCTCGAGGACGCGCTCGCAGCGATCCCCGAGGATGCTCGAGTGCTGATCTTCGGCTCGCTCTATCTCGCCGGAACGGTCCTCGCCGCCAACGGCCAGCTACCCGACTAACGCGCCGGCTGCCCGCTTTCAGCAAGCGCTTCGCTAGCCTTTGCGCCCGAGTCCGGCGGCAGCTGCGCATTTTCCACCTTGCGGTCCTGGGCAGCGACGCGCGCCCATTCGAGAAGAACGAACAGCACCGCGACAAGGCCCGCCGCGGCGGTCCAGCGAAAGACGATTGCATAGCCATATTTGTCGAAGCTCTCGCCCGCGACGCCGCGCCCCAGTGAGCCGACCAGGAACGTCAGCGAGGAGAGCAGTGCATATTGGACTGCCGTAAACTTCTTGCTGATGATGCCCGAGAGGTAAGCGACGAAAGCGGTAAGGGCGATGCCGGTTGCGACATTCTCGTAGCATATGGCGACAAGCAAGCGAACCATCCGCTCGTCGGCCCCGAAAAAGCCGAGCAAGCGGTCGATCCGAAGCAGATGGGTGAAGGCGTCGATGTTCGCGCCGCCCTCGGCAAGATCGGCGTAGAGCAGGTTGCCGAGGGGGGTCACCGCCGCGCCGATCAGCACCGTCGGGAACTTGCCGATGCGTCCGAACAGATATCCGCCGAGGCTGATCCCGATCATCGTCATGAAGATGCCGAAGACCTTGGAGGCGAAAGCGACCTGGTCCTTCGTGTAGTGAAGATAGTCGAGGTAGAAGGGGAAGGCGAAGCTTGACCAGATGTTGTAGCAAAGCGCGTAGGTCAGGATGAAGCCGATGATGATGAGGACGCCCCAGCGGAGGCGCTCGGAGAGTTCGGCAAGGGGCGAGACAAGCGCGCCATAAATGTGGTTCATGACCGCCCGGCCGCCGGTCGCATTCGGCTTGCCTTGCTGCTGGATTCCCTTGCGGTGCGCTTTCAGCCAGTTGACCCCGGCAGCGACGACCAGCGGCACGAACACGGTCGCGACGATGATCCAGGGACCGTCAGTGGCGGTAAAATCGGCGACCGAGGGTGCCTTCGTTCCCGCCTGCTGCGCCGCGAGCATCGAGGCCATGAAGACGCCCAGCGTCACGATTGCCCACGCCCAGCAGATCCCGACGATCGCAAGTGCTGCAAACCTGATGGAGGTGTTGATCGCGCCCGGTTGCTCAAGGCCCTCCTCGATGATGTTCTTGGGCGGACGCTGCGTATCGGGAGCGGTGACGGCGACGATCATCACGACAAGGACAAGCGCGGCCATTACGAAATAGACGGTTCCCCACGGAATTCGCGCCGCGAGGAGGAGCGCGAATGCGCCTCCTACGATCGAGGCGGTCCGGTAACCGAATTGATAGACTGCCGAGAGCAGCTCGACCGATGTCTTCTCGTCGGCGACATCGATGCGCCATGCATCAACGGCGATGTCCTGCGTTGCCGAGGCGAACGCGCCGATGACTGCGAATATCGCAAACCAGCCGATCGCAATCGCCGGGTTCGTGGCACCAAGGCCGACGAACGAGACGATGAGCCCGACCTGGCAAATGACGATCCAGCTGGTTCGGCGGCCGAGCCGTCCGAGCAGCGGCAGGGACACGCGGTCGACGAGCGGAGACCACAGGAACTTGAAGGCATAGGCAAGACCGATCCAGGACAGGACGCCGATGGTTGCCAGGTTGATCTTGGCGTCGCCGAGCCAGGCATTGAGGGTCCCGATCAGAAGCGCGAACGGAAGTCC
The DNA here is from genome assembly GCA_035470745.1 of Sphingomicrobium sp. GTDB lineage: Bacteria > Pseudomonadota > Alphaproteobacteria > Sphingomonadales > Sphingomonadaceae > Sphingomicrobium. The sequence goes on from DATIQO010000200.1 coordinate 3,314, forward strand.
CGAGGAAAAGCCGAATGCGAGCATCGTCGCCGACTTTCGCGTCGCAAGAGCTGCCTTGAGCAGCTTCCACCCTTTCGGCCGCTGTCCTGCCATCTAATCCCCTCCGAACCGTGTTTTTCGGTGACATTAGACAGCTTTCACGAACCGCATAACCCCGCGCTGAACCGCGGGCGGGTCTAGTCGCCCTCGTCGAGCGCGATGAACAGCTCGACGCCCTTGGGCGGCTTTACCTTCTCGCCCTGAAGGTGCCTGTCGACGGCTTCGATGGCCTTGATGAGTTGCCGCTCGCTATAGGGTTTGAGAACGCAGCCGACCGCGATCCGCGAGGCGTCGGGGTAGGAATAGCCCGTCGCGAAAAGGGTCGGGACGCCGCGCTCCTTCGCAGCCGTCGCAAGCTCGATGCCCGTGCGGTCCCCCCGCAGCCTGACATCGCTCAGCACGAGGTCGACGAGCTCGCTCTCCAGGACCTTGAGCGCTTCGTCGAGGTCATCGACCGTCGCGACGACCTCGTAACCCGCATCGCCAAGGAAATTTTCATTGTCGAACGCCGTTAAGGGTTCATCCTCCACAACGAGGATCCGCTTGACGACCCGCTTGCGCTTCCCGAACAGCATTATTGGTTCCGATCGATGACTTCGCCCACGCAACGAACGAACAACCGTACAGTGCCGCCCCAGCGACGGCGGGGTCGAACTGCGCCCGCAAAGCCGCAAAAAGAGGAGGGCGGGCCGCAGCGCATTGCCAAGCTACTCGCTCGCGCCGGAGTCGCCTCGCGCCGCGAGGTTGAGCGCATGATCGCCGAAGGGCGCGTCGCACTCAATGGAGAAAAGCTCAGCACGCCTGCAACGGTGCTGAACGATCTCGCCGGCGTCACGGTCGATGGCAAGACGGTCCAGCCGGCGGCGGCGACGCGGCTGTTCCGATTTTACAAGCCCCAGGGGACGATCACCGCGGCCCGCGATCCCAGGGGCCGCGCGACGATCTACGACCGCCTGCCACCCGGGTTGCCGAGGCTGATGCCGGTGGGACGGCTCGACTTCATGACCGAAGGGCTCCTGCTCCTTACCAACGACGGCGAATTCAAGCGCCAGCTCGAGCTTCCGCGGACCGCAGTCGTCAGGACCTACCGAGCGCGCGCGTTCGGACGGGTGACGCAGGACCAGCTCGAACGGCTTGCCGAAGGAGTGACGATCGAGGGCATCCATTATGGCTCGATCAACGCCAACCTCGAGCGGCGAACCGGCAGCAACTGCTGGGTCGAGATGAGCCTCACCGAGGGGAAGAACCGCGAGGTTCGCCGGGTGCTCGCATATCTCGGGCTGCAGGTTTCGCGCCTGATCCGGACCGCCTACGGGCCTTTCACGCTCGACGATCTCTCGCTTGGCGATGTCGATGAGATCGGCCAGGCGGAGCTGGAGGCGTTCCGGAAGAAGCTCAAGTGAGGATCATCGCCGGTCGATGGCGGGGAAGGGCGATCGAGGCACCCCCGGGACAGGTCACCCGCCCGACCGCCGACCGCGTGCGTGAGACCCTTTTTTCCATGCTCGCGAGCCGGATCGGCACCTTCGAGGACCTGCGCATTGCCGACCTGTTCGCCGGCAGCGGCGCACTGGGCCTCGAGGCGCTCTCGCGAGGCGCTGCAAGCGCAACCTTCGTCGAGAGCGATGTCCAAGCGGCGGCGGCGGTGAAGCGCAACGCCGAAAAGCTGGGCGCGGGCGAGCAGGCACGCATCCTTCGCGGTTCAGCCCTGTCTTTGCCTCGTAGCGAGCCATTCGACCTGATTTTCGCCGATCCGCCCTATGCGACCGGATCGGGAACCGCCGCGGTTCGCTCGATCAGCATGGCCGGGTGGCTGGCGAGGGGCGGGTGGCTCGCCGTCGAAACCGGCCGGGCAGATCATGTCGAGCCGGGAGACTTCGTCATCGATGCGCAGCGCGACGTTGGTCGCGCCCGGCTTACGATTTTGCGCCGCCCGTAGCGGCCTTCCGGATTTCATCGACCTCGGTACCAAGGCGCCTGCCAACCGCGGCGGCCGCAGCCTTGCCCGCTTCCTTGACCGCCTTGCCGGCGCGCTTTCCGCGACTTCCTTCGCCGCCGGACGTGAAGCCGTGCTCGGCAAGCGAGGCGAGCGCAGCGGTCGCTGCGACCGCCACCAGTTCGGCGACGAGCGGGCTCTGGAGGAGCTTGATGAATGCCTCGCCCATGCCTTCCTCGCTGCGCGAGCGGCGAGCGGCGGCGGGCGCGACTGCGGTTCTTGACCTCCCCGTCTTCCCTCCATCCTTCGCGCGGCTCTTGGTCCCGCCCTTCCCAGTCGCCTTCTTCGCCATTCTGGTTCTCCAAGTGAAATCTGGCTCTAGAACGCCCAACTCATGGGCGCATGAGCGTATCCCCGGCCGCAATCAAGAGCTCGGAAAAGACAACTGGGGCCGCGCCCGATTACGAAGCGCGGCCCGCGGCAATTACGCGCCGATGTAGATCGGCGTTCCGACGTCCGTGATCGAGTAGAGCTTCT
>DATIQO010000201.1:0-3343 GCA_035470745.1 Sphingomicrobium sp.
AGAGGTTCGCAGTTCAGCGATGATTTCTTCGACATGTCCGGAGCCATGCCAGTATCGATGCAGGTTGCCGCCACGGGTGAAGAGGAAGACTGCGCCGCTGCTTCGATCCATCTCCTCAGGATGAGCGGTAATGTCGCGAAATGCGACCCAGGCGTGACGGTCTGGATCGGGGATCGTCAGTACCCGCGAGGGACCGCCGACATCCGAGCACTCATCGGCAAAGGCGAGCAGCCACGCGTCTGACGCCACGAACTCGGCGCTTTGCTCGCTGTAGGCAGCGATTTCTTGAGCGGAGGCGACAGGATCGAGCGGTCCGAACAATACGATCAGGTCGTGCCCGGCGAAGCTCGCGGGATTGACCTTGCTTCCCGATGGACAAGCAAAATCGATGTCCGGAATGCCGAATTTAAGGTCGACCGAGGTCATTGCGGGAAAATGGCCTGACCAGCCTCAAGTCGCAGTCCGTATTGTCCCTTAGGCCTGCCGGTTCGACTTGGCCTCCAAAGGTTCGATAAGCTGCCAGGCTCGATGAGGAAGATGTCGCCGGCGCCACTGAGCCGCAATCCCGGCAAGCCTTGCCGGCAACACATAGGGGAGTTTGCTTAGCTCGTGCTTCACGACCCTGAGCTACGACGAGAATGATGCAAATCGCACCCAGCCCGGTGGCAAAGCAGCGGCGGCCTGTCATCGGCGGAACGTTGCGCATCCGTCGCATCGGCTTGCACACCCAGCGTGAGCCGGTGGTGATCATGCGCCGCGATTGCGCGCTCTGCCGATCAGAAGGTCTCGGCTCCAGGTCCCAGGTCCTGTTGCGCGCCGACGGTCGCGAAGTGACAGCGATCCTGTTCCAAGGTGCGGAGCAGCTGCTCGAACGCGACGAGATCGGCTTGTCGGATGCCGCCTGGACCTTGCTCGACGGCCGTGAAGGCGAGCTCGTTTCGGTAAGTCACGTCCAGCCGCTTCGTTCCATGCAGTGGGTTCGCGGGAGAATCTTTGGTCAGTCGATAAAAGCTGCGGCATTCGACGAGATCATTCCTGACGTTGTTGCGGGTCGCTACAGTGACGTGCAGCTTTCGGCCTTCATTACAGCCGGCTCCAGCTTCCCTTTTTCCGACGACGAAACGTTCGCGCTGACGAATGCGATGGTCGAAGCCGGCGAGCGCCTTCAATGGAATGACAAGACCGTGGTCGATAAGCACTCGGTAGGAGGCCTTCCCGGCAATCGTACCAGCCCGATCGTGGTCGCAATCGTCGCCGCCTGCGGCCTTACGATTCCCAAGACCTCATCGCGCGCGATCACATCGCCCGCGGGCACCGCAGATTCGATGGAGACCGTAACGAGGGTCGACCTTGGTCCAACCCTCATGCGCAAGGTGGTCGAGCAGGAAGGGGGCTGCCTTGTCTGGGGCGGCGCGCTCAATCTGAGCCCGGCCGACGACATCTTCATTGGCGTTGAGCGGCAGCTCGACGTCGACCCGGAAGGACAATTGATCGCGTCGGTCCTGTCCAAGAAGATTGCGGCGGGAGCGACGCGGGTCGTTCTCGACATCCCTGTTGGTCCAACTGCCAAGGTGCGGAGCCACGAGAGCGCCGAGAGACTTGCCCGGCGATTGACGCAGATTGGCGCTCGATTCGGCCTTGTGGTGCAATGCCAACTTTCCGACGGCACCCAGCCGGTCGGCCGTTCGATCGGCCCCGCGCTCGAGATGATGGACGTACTCTCCGTCCTGCGGATGGAATCCAACGCTCCGATCGACCTTAAAGAGCGCTCGCTGGCGCTCGCGTCCGCAGTCATCGCGCTTGGCCGGGAATGTACCGCCGAGGAGGCGCGCGCCACTGCTGAACAGACGTTGGAAACAGGAGCGGCATACAGGAAATTCGAGCAGATCTGCCTTGCGCAGGGTGCATTTCGGCAGCCTCCTCGGGCGAAATTGCAGCAGGACGTCGAAGCACTGACGAGCGGGCGCGTGACGTCGATCAACAATCGCGCGATCGCTCAGCTTGCCAAGCTAGCGGGAGCTCCCGACATGCCGGCTGCCGGGCTTCGGCTTCATGCTCGCATCGGCGACTGGGTCGAAAAGGGCCAGCCGTTGATCACGCTTTATGCAGATACGCAGGCTGAACTGTCCTATCCGCTCGCTTATGCTTCCTCGACGCCGGACATAATCGAATTCGGACCGTGACGTGGCGATCTTCTTCCCCCTGCCGGGCAATGAGAAGCTTGCGAACGATCTTGCCGAACTGACCGCTGGAGAGGTCGGCAAGCTTGAGCTGAGGCATTTTCCCGATGGCGAGACCTACCTTCGTGTCCTGACGGATGTGAAAAGTGAGACTGTCTTCGTGGTTTGCACGCTCGCTCGTCCCGACCCCCAGTTCGTTGGCCTTGCATTCGTTGCCCGTCAGCTAAGGGAGCTTGGCGCAGGACGGGTCGAACTCATCGCGCCCTACCTTCCTTACCTGCGCCAGGACCGGATTTTTCATCGCGGCGAAGCGCTCACCTCACGCTTGTTCGCCGAATTGCTCCAGCAGCATTTCGACAACCTCATAACGGTTGATCCGCACTTGCATCGCTTTTCGAGCCTTGATGAGATTTATGATATTCCGGCCACGGCGATCCACTCGGCGCCTCTGCTTGCAGGCTGGGTAAGAGACCATATCGTGGATCCACTCATCATCGGTCCGGACGAAGAGAGCGCGCAATGGGTCGAGGCGATGGCGCGCCAAGCGGGAGCTGCCTGGACAGTCTTCAAGAAGGAGCGCCGCGGGGACCGGAAGATCCGCATGCATGCAGCCGATCTTGCCGAGTTTCGGGACAAAAGCCCGGTCCTCGTCGACGACATCATTTCCTCTGGGGTGACGATGCGCCGGGCGATCCGATGTGTCCGCGAGCAGGGGCTAAAACCCCCTTGCTGTCTAGTGATCCACTCAGTGTGCTCGCCGATCACTGCCCGCTCGATTCGAGACAATGCGGCCGCCTTCGCCACGTCCAATACGGTGCCCAATCCCGACGCTTCTCTCGACGTGGCGCCGCTCATTGCAGCCGAACTGATTGCGGCGGCCGCGCACCAGGCTTCGGCAATCTGCGCGAGGGGCAGCCTTTAACCCGGATCGCGCGCTCGCGGTTCATCGTGAATCGGAAGAGGCGCGATGCCTTTCGCCCCGCTCCTGACCTGCGAAGCAATCGGCCGTCGCTCGGCCTCTAATGGGCACTTTCAAATGACTGGAGAGAGGTTTACCAATGTCGTCAAGCCGACAGCGGGGGGATACGCCGTGGCCACTCTTGCAAGCACGTTTTCACTTAAGGAACGGCGGCCGGACCTGTTTTCCGGGACGCCGCGGGCAC
>DATIQO010000202.1:0-6968 GCA_035470745.1 Sphingomicrobium sp.
AATAAGGGATTACCCTGAAGAAAGGGCATGACGAACAAGGACCCTGACAAGTCATCGGCCGCACTTGCGAGGGGTCCGACTTGCCGCCGAGCTTGCTGCGGATGGGGACGATTGGCGCGATGCGCTATGCACCCATCCCGACGAATATCGAGTCTATGAAGCTGCGAAGTAAAGGAAGCGGGGCGTCAGTATCGGTTTCGGCGTCAACAACCGGTAGCCCTTGTAATCCACAGGAATTTTTTGCCGGCCGTAACGCCTTGGTGAGGCGTGATCGGCTATTGCGGTCGCGATGAGCGGCTCGACTATCAGAAAATATGTGACCCCGTGGAAGTTCCGGCGCGAACAGGCGCAGCGGCGCATTGCCGCGCTTCGCGAGCGCGATGGAGACATCTGTCGCAGGTGTCGCCGACCGATGCGCTTCGACCTTCCCCATGGGCACGACAAGGGTCCGGCGATCGAAAGCATCGTGGCTGGCAACGATTTGCAAGACGAGGCCCTCGACGACTATTTTCTCTGTCACGTCCGCTGCAATGCCGCGGGCGCCGACAATACCGCTGAGGTGACCGAGCGGATCAGGCGGCGAAGCGAGGCCGAATTGTTCTCAAGACCGCGCGCCCGCGCTGCGGGAGAAGGTTGAGGATCGCATTCCTACCCGGCTGATGTAAGCTCGCCTCTCAGCTTGGCAGGGGGCGAGGCGGTGCAGAGCCAGGACATCTTCGTTCACGTGCGCGTGTTGATGGGCGTCGTCCTAGGTCTCGGCCTCACCCGCATGCTCACCGGCATCGCTCGTTTCGTCCAGCATCCAAGGCAAAAGCCGCTCTACGCCGGACACTTGCTCTGGGTCGGCGTCGTCATCGTCATGACCGTCCATTATTGGTGGTTCGAGTTCGGCCTGATCCGAATCAATCCCTGGACATTCGAGCTGTTCATCTTTGTCCTTGGTTACGCCTTTCTTCTCTATCTGATGGCCAGCTTGCTGATCCCCGACGATCTCGAAGGGTATGCAAGCTGGAGCGACTATTTCATGTCGCGCCGAGGCTGGTTCTTCGGCCTGCTGGCAATGAGCGCGCCGGTCGATTTCATCGACACGGCGGCAAAGGGACCCGCCTATCTTCACTCGCTTGGACCGGAATATCCGATCCGCATGATCGGCCTCGTCCTTATTTGTGCTCTTGGCGCGTGGGTTAAGGATCGACGGGTTCAGGTCGCGATCGCCGGGCTTTACCTCGCCTATTTCGTGTCCTGGGTGCTGCGCATCTACCACGTGCTCGACTAGGCGCTCATGCTTGGGCCTGGGCTCGAGCGGCGCCCGGGACCGGCCGAAGTCCCGGGGGCAGCCGCGCTTCGACCGATCCCGGTGTCCCCTCCCGCTTCGGGGTGCGGGACCCTCACTCGGAAATAAGTCTCGGTGAAGCAGCGATAGCCAAACAGATCCATATTCACACTTATGTAGGTTAGAGGTGCCGGCGCAAAGCTGAGCTATGTTCCTGATTATGCAGGAAGGCCTCGACGCAGCCCACTTCCACGAGATGGCCGCAAAGTGCCGACGGCTCGCGGCGACAACCAACGATCCGCGCGCGATCGACACGCTGCAAAAGCTCGCTGAAGAATATGACAAGGCAGCGCAAGCCGCGGCCATGAACGGTGCTTCGCATGCGAACGGCCGGCGCGGTCCGTTCCGGCAAATTGACCAGGAATGAGATAGCAAGTCCGAGCGAAATCAGCGCAGTCTGGACGATTTCCCTCAGATAATACGGGACCGGCCGCGCCCGGGGGGCTCTTCAGCCGATCCCGTTTGCCCCCTTGCTGCAACGGGGTGCGAGCATCAGGGCATCGCAAGCGGAGCGCGCTAGCGACGAATCGGATCGGCTGCATTGATGTGGATTAGAGGCGCCCCTCGCGGGCATTTGCGCGATCGGGCTCGCAGGCGCTCCCGTCGCCGTTGGCGTCGAACTCCGGTCGGTAGCCGGGATCACCGGGGTGAAGCGGACCCCTTTTGGCAGCCCGGACCTCGTTGCAGTTGGCGTAATAGACACTCTGTTCTACTGTCGTCGGGTCAGGCTCATTCGCGTCCAGCTTCGGTGTTCGCCTGTCGAGCGCGCGCGCGGCCCATTCCTTGTCGGAGGCGGTTTCGGGAAGCTCGACCGGCCGCGGATTGATGGCCTTGGGAATGCGCACATGGAGCGGGCGCCGCTGCATCGATGACCATGCATAGCCGCCGAGCAGTCCGAGCAGCACTGCCGCCACCATGATTTGTACTGCGCGCATGGGCGCAGGTGTCACACGGCGAGGGTTGTCGAACGGTAAAGGCTAGAGCGCCGCCTCCAGCTCGGCAAAATCGGCAAAGCCGAGAACGGGCGTGATCCGCTCTGCCCAGATCTCGTCCATCTGCCTGGAAACCGCCGGCGGAAGTTCGGCCCTTTGCTCGCCGGGAGCGCTGCGGACCTTGGCGCTGTCACTGCCGCTCGGCATGCCTCCGACTGTCTCTGAAAGCTCGCGCATCAGCGCGTCGTCGAACCGGTCCCGTTGAGCAAGCATGTAGGAACGGCTCGTGCGCTCCAATGTAAGTTCGAGAAGGTCGCTATCGATCGGGATGCCGGCGAAAGCCGCAAGGCGCTGAATATTGCCTGCGGGATCAAGCAGGATGTTGCGATAGGAGAGGAGAAGCACGTCCGGGCGATCGCGGACGGCCCACCAGCTGAGGAGATGTTCCCAATAGCCTTCGCCCTCGGCGCCGCGCCCATTGAGCCAGCCTTCGAAGAAATCCTCGATCGCGACAGCGCCGGGCTCGAGGAACCAGCCTTCCATGAAGCGATACATCGAGAAGAAAGCATCCTTGGGGTCGCGAAGCGGCACCACATAGCGAGCGCCCTTTGGCACGTTGGTGTAGCTCAAGTGGCTCTTGAAACCGCGCGGGTGCGCTCGCTGCGGCGCATTGAGGTCGATACCAAGAACCGGCGACATCTCGATCCACGGCACGACGCGGGAAATATCGTCGAAGTCCATGTCGCCGCCCGTGCGCAGGGTGTGGAATGCCTGCTGCGTCATGGTCGTGCCGCACTTGCCGTAGGGCGAGATGATGATGTCGCTCGCCATTGGCACGAACGCCGGAGCCGCCTCGCGCGCCGCGATTGCAGCGGCGCTCAAGGCGCGCTGGACAGTTCGAAACTCGTCCATCGTACGCGCGCGGCGTTTGATCTGCGTAGCCATTGACGCTCCCCCGGCAGTTGCCCGTCTGCATAATAACGGATTTGGCGGTGGCCGCAGCAAATGCGATTTGTCAGTTGCCAATCATGGGCCAAACCGCGCCCGTCCTGTCTTACGCAGGCTGCGGCGCTTTCGCGGCCGGAGCGGCATGAGCGAACATCGCGCGATCATATTGGGCGCGGCTGCTGATCGCCATCCGGTTCCAGCTGTTGATCATCACGGCGGCAAGGGTGAGCCAGCCGATCTCTTCCTCGCTGAAATGGGATTTGAGGGCATCGAAACTTTCCCTCGATGCGCCGCTATCGGCGATCAGCGTCATTTCCTCGATCCACGCGAGGGCCGCCCGCTCCTTTTCCGAATAGAGCGACGATTCCGCCCAAGCGTCGAGCAGGACGAGGCGCTCCGTCGGCTCGCCGTCGCGCAGCGCCTCATCCGTATGCATGGCGATGCAAAAGGCGCAGCCGTTGATCTGCGAAGCGCGCAACTTGAGGAGGTGAAGGAGCTTGCGCTCGACGTGCTGGCCAACCAGCCCCTCAAGCTGAAGAAAGTGGCGATAGGCATCCGGCGCGAGCTTCGATAGGTCCATGCGGAGCGGTTCGGCGGCCATGCTTTTCTCCTTTCGGCGAGTGAGCGGGATTTCGGCCCCAACTAGACCTCACCGGCCGGGGTTCAAGCTATTTGCGAGGCCTCACTGACCAAGTCGCCCGAGCGCCTGGAAGGAAGTTCCATCGGGCTCGGGATGGGCGCTGTAGCGGGCGCAGATGCGCCAATTACCGCCGGGCTCGAGCCGCCATACGTCGGTGACGAAGAACGAACCCGAACGGTCGACCTCGCCCATCCGCGCCTGCTGTTCGGCGATCGCCGACATGACGGCGATGCCGGGCGCGAGCTCGCGCACCTGCACGCCGCGATAGGCGAAGGTCGAGCAGCGATAGGTGTCGCAGGTAGCAAGCCAGCGGCTCCGCTCGAAGCGCTGGTCGGGATCCGCCGAGACGATCAGCGCGAAATCGGCAGCGAGGCTGTCCTCCAGCGTGGTCCGATCCTGCGCAACCCACGCCTGCATCCAGCGCTCGGAACATTGCCGAATGGTCGCTTCGAGCCCTGCCGCGAGCGTTTTCGTCCGGCCGTCTGCCGGCTTCGTCACGACGCCCCGCGGGCTTTTGAAGCGGCGTGCAGCGAGGGACTATTCCGCAGCGACGCCTGCCGCCTCGAACATGTCCGGCCCGTCGTTGCCGCTCGTACCGTCATTTGCGGCGGCCTCCGACTTAGCTTTCATGCGGCGGTCGAAATTATCCCAGACCTCGTTCCAGCTGCCGCGGGTCGCGGCCTTCGAATATTCGGTCGCCCGGGTTTCGAAGAAATTGGCATGCTCGACGCCGTTAAGGAGCGGTGCAAGCCAGGGAAGGGGGTGCTCGTCGACCATGTAGACTGGCGCGAAGCCAAGCTGGCCGAGGCGCCAGTCGGCGATGTAACGGATGTACTTCTTGATCTCCTTGGGGCTCATGCCGTTGACCGGCCCCATTTCGAAGGCGAGGTCGATGAATGCATCCTCGAGCCGGACCGTCTTTTGGCACTGGTCGATGATTTCTTCCTTGACCGACTTGGTCAGGCAGTCGCGCTCCTTCACGAAGGTATGGAAGAGCTTGATGATGCCTTCGCAGTGAAGGCTTTCGTCGCGCACCGACCAGCTGATGATCTGCCCCATCCCCTTCATCTTGTTGAAGCGCGGGAAGTTCATCAGCATTGCGAAGCTTGCGAACAGCTGCAGACCCTCGGTGAAGCCGCCGAACATGGCCAGCGTCTTGGCAATATCCTCGTCGGTATCGACACCGAATTGCTGAAGGTAATCATGCTTGTCCTTCATCTCCTTGTACTGGAGGAAGGCACTGTATTCGCTCTCGGGCATGCCGATCGTGTCGAGGAGATGCGAATAAGCCGCGATATGGACCGTCTCCATGTTGGAGAAGGCGGTCAGCATCATCTTGATCTCGGTCGGCTTGAACACACGACCATATTTGTCGTGGTAGCAATCCTGCACCTCGACGTCGGCCTGCGTGAAGAAACGGAAGATCTGCGTCAGCAGGCTGCGCTCGGTCTGGTTGAGCTTTTGCGCCCAGTCCCGGCAATCCTCGCCCAGCGGCACTTCCTCCGGCATCCAGTGGATCTGCTGCTGGCGCTTCCAATATTCGAATGCCCAGGGATATTCGAACGGCTTGTAGGTCTTGCTGGCTTGAAGAAGCGGCATCGTGGTTACTCCCGGGCGAACATCAGATGTGGACGAAGGGCATCGCAATCAATGCAATGCCAAGTGCGTAGAAGAAGGCGGCGTAGAGGCGGCGGTGCCGAGCAGGCTCGATCGGCGGCTTCGCCGCTTCGGCTGCCGCCTCGCGCTGGAGCAGGAAGCTCGAGCCGAGGATAAACATCATTGGAGCGGCAAGCGGGATTTTCCCGACCGCGCCGATCCAACCGTGCGTGACCTTGCTCGCATAGACAGCGATGAAGAGCATGAAGGTCGCGCCGGCGACCGCGAGGCCCGACGCGGTCCAGCGCTCGCGCGCCATCGCCGGTCCGGCCGGATCGCTTCGCTCGAGATAAGGGCCCATCAGCCGCGCACCTTGACGACCCGGTCGCGGTAGACGGTCGTGGTCTTGCGCGCGCCGACGCCGAAAACGACGATGCCAAGGAAGTAGCCGAAGTCGTACCAACCGCCATTGTTGGGAACGGCGTAGACGGCGACCTTGTCGGTAAAGAGGGAGACGAACCAGGCGAGCGGGAAGATGAAGCCGTGCCAGAGGCCGAGCCAGAATCCGGGTGCGCCCGGAGCGACCGCGCCCGTCGATTGCGTCGCTGCGCATCCGGTTGCGAGCACGCACGGCGGGAGAGAGAAATGCCTCATTGCCGCTTCAACATGTCGGCTTCCGCAGCCGATGGATGATAATCGAGGCCGCCGAGCGCATGGATGGCCATGATCGCCGAGACCACCAGCAGGATGACTGCGCCCTGGTTCCCGTAGCTGTTTCCGTCAGCGGGTTTGCGCCGATAGAAAACGACGCCGGCGACGAGCAGCGCGACCGCGGCTGCGAGTTCGATCATCCTGCCTGTCGTCATGAGGCGCTTCCTCCCATCGCAGCGACCTGATCGAGCCGCCTGGCGTAATTTTCGATCACGGCGGCAGTCCGCGACACATAAGCACGCGCATCGTCCCATCGGCGCTGTTCGATCGCTTCGCGCACGCCCGGCAAGGTCTTGGCTCCGTAGCCGGTCAAAGTGCCCGGTGCGTAGATCAGGTTCTTGTACCACGGCCGCCCGGGAAGGCCTTGCGGGTCAATCAGCAGCTGGTCGATGTCGGCAAGGCTCGCGTTGATCCGCGCCTGCGTCGCTGGGGCAAGGTCGCTCTCGCGACCGACAACGCCGTCGGCGGCTGCGGCGGAGCGCTTGAGGTGATCGACCGCATTCTGAAGCGCAAGCATGTCGAATACCGGCGTAATGCCGCGGTCTGTCGGGGCGACCGTCGGGTCGAAGGGCGCCGATGCGAGCTTGAACGTGCCTTCGCGGCGCAGATCGGCAAGAGCACGATCCTTCTCGCGCTGGTCAGCGGCGAGCTTCATCACCTGGTCGACATATTGCGACACCGAACGGGCGAAGTCGGAGTAGTGCGCAGGAATGCGCGGTGCGTCGGCGGCGCGCATGACCAGCCGCCCGACCACCTTCGACAGGGCCGCGCCATAGGCAAGGCCAGGATCATCGAAGTGCATCACATG
>DATIQO010000203.1:0-4678 GCA_035470745.1 Sphingomicrobium sp.
GCCGAGACGAGAAGCAAGAACATGCAAAGTTGCCGAACCATGGCCGCCCAACGCGCGAGGACAGCTAGTCGTTCACGGGATCGGCGAGATTGCTCCCCGAACCGCTTTGTGGAGCGCATCGGCGCGGAACGGCTTGGCAAGTAGCGGCGCGTCGGGCGCGGTGCGCTTGACTGCTTCGGTTTCACTATAGCCCGAAACAAACAGGATCTGCTGGTCGGGAAGGTTCGCCCGAATCCTCGTTGCGACCTCGGCCCCCGACATGCCGGGCATGATGAAGTCGACGATCACCAGGTCGGGCCGCTCGCGCTCGACCTCGGCAAGGCCTTGCTCGCCGTCGCTCGTCTCGCGCACGCGATAGCCCTGCTCCTCGAGTGCGGCGACGATGAAGCCGCGGACGTCGGGATCATCGTCGATGACGAGGACCGAGGCCGTCGGTCGTTCGGTTTCAGGCTGCGCCTGCTCGCCGGCAATTGCAGGATCGGCCGCGACCTCCGCCTGGGCCTTGCGGAACAGCAGCTTCACTGCCGTTCCCTCGCCAAGCTTGCTCTGGATCCGCGCGGCTCCGCCTGATTGCCGCGCCATGCCGTAGACCATCGATAGGCCGAGGCCCGTGCCCTTGCCGACCTCCTTGGTCGTGAAGAATGGTTCGAATGCGCGCTCCACGACTTCGGGCGGCATTCCTCCCCCGGTATCGCTGATGGTGAGCTCGACATAATCGCCGTCCTCGATCTCCGGGTCGCCCGCGACGGCAATCCTTTTCGAGGAAAAGGTCAGCATGCCGCCATCGGGCATGGCATCGCGCGCATTGATCGCGAGGTTGAGGATCGCAACCTCGAGCTGGGTCGGATCCGCCATGACCGGCATCGAGCCGTCGTCGAGGTCGAACTCCTTGCTGATCCCCGGTCCCAGCACGTTGCGCAGAAGCGGCCGCATGTTCTGGATCAGCGGCTCGACAAGCGTCGGGCGAACTTCGAGCCGCTGGACCCGACTGAACGCGAGGAGCTGCGCCGTAAGGCGGGCCCCACGTTCCGCGGCGGCGAGCGCATTTTCGGCGTAGCGCTTGAGTTTGTCTTCCTCGGCACGCTTTGCGATGATGTCGAGACCTCCGACCACCACGGTCAGGAGGTTGTTGAAATCATGAGCAATTCCGCCGGTCAGTTGACCGAGTGCCTCCATCTTCTGACTTTGCCGAAGCTGCTCCTGCGCGGCCTTGAGATCCGTGATGTCGCGTGCTTCGAACAGCAGGTATATGATTTTGCCCTGGGGTCCGTGCACCGGTTGGACCGACACGTCGAGATGGGCGCTTGAAGCGCCTTCCCGGTCGAGCCGTACCTCCTCTTCGAAGAGTTCGCCCGCGGCAGCTTGCTTCACTGCGCGTTTCATCAGCGCGACGTGCTGCGGGTACATCTTCAAGGTCGGCGCGTCCCAGATCTTCTTGCCGACTGCCTCGCGCGGATTTTTCGCGCGCCATGGCGCGTCCTTGCGGTTGAGCTCGACGATCGTACCGTCGGGTTCCATCAGCACGAGGACCTCAAGGACGGTATCAAAGACCGCTCGGAAACGGGCTTCGCTGAGCGCGAGCTCGCGGGTCTGCTCCTCTACGCTCCGTCGAAGCTCAAGTTCGGCTTCCTTGGCGAGCGTGATGTCGCTGGCGACGCCGATGAAACCGACGAGGTCACCGTCCGGGCCGAAGCGCGGCTGCGACACCGATCGCAGCCAGCGAAACTCGCCGTCCCAGCGCTGGTATCTTCCCTCGAGCGTGAACGGCTCGAGCGATGCTTCGCCGGCAATGCTCTCGGCAACGATCCGATCGTGATCGTCAGGGTGGATCCTGGAACGCCAGTCGACCGTTCGTGCTTTCTCCGGATTTGCGTCGGGGCCAAGGACGAAGTCGGCATAATGATCGTTCACGAAATCGCGCACGCGGTCGAGCCGAGTTACCCACATCATCACCGGCGCGGAATTGGCAATGCGCTTGAACCGCGCCTCGCTCTCCTTGAGCGCACGCTCGGTGACCCGTTGCTCGGTGACGTCCTGAACGACGCAAACGAAGCCCTCGGACTTTCCGTCAGGGCGAATCCAGGGAATATATTCGGTCTGCGCAACCAGAAGCCCACGGGTCGGATGATCGAGCTCGGCAACGAAGAATTGTCGTTCGCCGGCAAGCGCTGCTTCGACCATCGGCTTGCGGCTCAGCCAATTCTCCTCGCCAATGACGTCGCGCATCGTCAGTCCGACGATCTCCTGGCGCGGCCGCTCGAGCCAGTCGGCAAAGAGCCTGTTGATGAACTGGATGCGGCCGCTTGAGTCGTAATAAGCCGTCATCACCGGCAAGAGATCGGCGAGCGAGAGCAATCCTTTGCCGGTGAACATTTCTGGCGGCAAGCTGTCCGGGAGTGGCCGGGACAGTAGATCGTCGAGCGACAGTTCGAGCGTTGCGGCGGCCGGCTCTTCCTGAGTTACAGCGGCCGTCAGTCGCCCCGCCGCGCCAGTCACCGTATCTTTTACGCCCCCCTTCGCCATCACCTTAGGATTACGCCCCTTTTTGGCAGAGTCGATCGCCTGGGTTGCTGTTCGGCGATAAAACAACGGTCGCGGGCCGATCTGGTTGCGTCTGCGCAACGATGCGTCCCATAAGCCTCGAGTTCGTCAGGCGCGCCGCCCAAAGCGCTCATCCGCGAAAGGCGGTGTCGCGATCATCTCCTCCGCGATCATGAGCGCCCTCGTCGCCGTAATCGGACGCTCGGGATAAGCATCCAGAACGATCGAGGGGATCAGCCGCTGCGCAAGGTCGGAATATGTGAAACCAGCCTGGCCATCGCGCGGGCCCGTTGCCGCAACGATCGCCTCGACATCGGCTTCCTCGAATCCGAGCTCGGCAAGCTTAGGTCCAAGGAGCAGCCGCCTCTTGTCGGCGTCAGGCCGCCCGAAGGCGAGAATTTCCGCAGCGCGCCGGGTAATTGCCGGGTCAAGCGCGTTGTAGCGGTTGGTGCACATGATAACGGCGGCGGGCAGGCGGCTGTTCGACAACCGGTCAATGCCGCGGATGAACGCGTTGACGCCGCTTACTTCCTCGTGATGGAGATCGGCCGTTTCGCGCGATTGGGCGAGCGCATCGGCTTCATCGACAAGCAGGATGACCGCGCCTTCCGCGCCCTCCTTGTTCTTCTCGATCGTCGAGGCCTCCTTGACCGTATAATCGAACGCTGCGGAGATGAGATGCGTCATCTCTCCGATCCGCCCTTGGCCACGCGCCGACAGGCTCAGGGGCAAAAGGTCGATTTCGATCTCTTCCTGGCGGGCGACGGCGTCGGGAATGGTCTCGGCGAGCTCCGTCTTGCCCGACCCGACATCCCCTCCGAGGATAACGAGCGGCGGACGTGCAAGAACCGTATCGATCAGCTTCTCCGCACCCGGGTGGAACTCGTGGCCCCAAAGCCTGAGGCCGCCCGGATGGACAAGGAGCCCCAGGCTCTTCGTCAGCCGGTCGATATGGTCATCAAGCCCTACCAGCCGTTCGAGCCGCGCCTTTGCGTCGGGATGCGGATAGCTCATTCGCCGCTCGAACAACGTCATCATGTCGACAGCGATCATGGCTCCATCCCCCGGGCGAGATACGTGCATCATGCCTCACTCGGCGCCGGTGCGCCATGCCCTGGCAGCGGCGTTCGGAAGGGCAGGCGGCCCGGCGTCTTTGAACTGATCTCAAGGGGCGTCGACGCGCGTGAAAATCCGCAATGGCGACCCTGAAATTTTCGAACGTCAAGGGGGTCAGGCGGGAAGGGCGCTAGCCTTCGTCTCCCATCCGGAGCGCTGCGATGAAGGCCTCCTGCGGGATGCTGACGCTCCCATACTCCCGCATCCGCTTTTTACCTTCCTTCTGCTTTTCGAGGAGCTTGCGTTTGCGCGTGGCATCGCCGCCGTAACATTTTGCGGTCACGTCCTTGCGCAGCGCGGCGATGGTCTCCCGCGCGATGATCTTGCCTCCGATTGCTGCCTGGATCGGGATCTTGAAAAGGTGGCGGGGGATCAGCTCCTTGAGGCGCTCGCACATGCCCCGGCCGCGGGCCTCGGCGTTGGCGCGGTGCACGATCATGCTCAGCGCATCAACGGGTTCGCCGTTCACGAGGATGCTCATCTTGACGAGGTCGCCCTCGCGGTGCCCGACTTGCGTATAATCGAAGCTGGCGTAGCCGCGGCTTATCGATTTGAGGCGGTCGTAGAAGTCGAATACCACCTCGTTCAGGGGAAGTTCGTAGCGCAGCATCGCTCGAGCGTGGCTTCCAGTACCGACATAGGTCAGGTCCTTCTGGATGCCGCGGCGATCCTGGCAAAGCTTCAGGACGGCGCCGAGATAGGAATCGGGCAGGTAGATCGTCGCGTCGATCCAAGGCTCCTCGACTGCCTCGATCACGCTCGGGTCGGGCCAGTCCGCGGGATTGTGGATATCGCTGACCTCGCCGCCGCGCAGCCGCACCCGGTAGACCACGCTTGGTGCGGTGGTGATCAGGTCGAGGTCGTACTCGCGGGTCAGGCGCTCCTGGATAATCTCGAGATGGAGCAGGCCGAGGAAGCCGCAGCGAAAGCCAAAGCCGAGCGCCGCGCTCGTTTCCATCTCGAAGCTGAACGAGGCGTCGTTGAGGCGCAGCTTGTAGAGGCTGTCGCGGAGCTTCTCGAA
>DATIQO010000204.1:0-3927 GCA_035470745.1 Sphingomicrobium sp.
CATCGACCGGGTTGGTCGCGCGTGCGCGAACGACTCCAGGCGCGAGGTGCGCAACGATCTGATGCCCGTAAAGGTCAAAATCGACCCACTCTTCGGCGCTGCGGCCCTCCGGGCAGCCGAGCAGTTCGGTGTAGAAGCGCCGCGCTTCGGCGAGATCGTCGACCGGGAAGGCGAGATGGAATGGGTAGAGGCTCATGCTCGCGCCATGTCACTGCCGTCGTAACGATACAATCGGCGACGTCGTTTTCTGGATTGCTTCGTCGTTAACTCCCCGCAATGACAGCATCACCAATGATTTACCTGCTGTACGCACTCATCGCTGGCGCAATTTCGGCCCTTGCATTCGAGCCGCTTGGCTGGTGGCCAGTGCTGCTCGTTGCAATTGCAGCGCTGTGCGAGCTGCTGGATCGCAATAAATCCCTCTGGCGCAGCCTCGCACTTGGCTGGGCGTTCGGCTTCGGCCAGTTCGCGGTTGGCCTGAACTGGATCGCAACGTCCTTCACTTACCAGTCAAACATGCCCGCCTGGCTCGGTTGGGTCGCCGTCGTCCTTCTCGCTATCTATCTCGCGATCTATCCGATGATCGCGACCGGATTGGCGTGGTGGTTCGGCAAGGACAATCGGGTCGTGATGGTGTTGGTCCTTGGCGGCACCTGGGCGATTGCCGAGTGGTTGCGCGGCATCGTCTTTACCGGTTTCCCGTGGAATCCGCTGGCTGCAGCGCTCGCGCCGACCCCCCTCATCTCCATTAGCTCGCTGATCGGAACCTACGGTCTCTCCGGCCTCGTCGTCCTGTTGAGCGGCGCTGTCTGGCTCGAATATTATCGCAGGTGGCTTCCGCTGGTGCTGATCCTTGGAGCGACCCTGTTCCTGTGGCTGCTCCCCTCATCGGCCGTTCCGCCGGACCCGCTCACGATCCGCAATGTTCGTCTCGTTCAGCCCAACATCGGGCAGGAGGACAAGTGGCGGCCCGGCTTCGACGATGAAGCTGCTAGGCGTCTCGCAGCTCTGTCCGGACCGAAGACCGGCGAGCCGCGCCTCCTTCTCTGGCCCGAGGCAGCAATTACCGAACCCGTCGAGGACCAACGGCTGGGGGGCCAGGGTGCCGCCCAGTTCGAGAGAATGCGGGCAGCATCGGTGCTTGGTCCAAGCGATATCCTCCTCACCGGCGGGCTTGCGGTCGAATCGCGCGACGGGGTTCATGTCGACCGCGCAAGCAACAGCATTTTCGCGCTCGCGCCCGGCGGGCGCATCATCGGCCGCTACGACAAGGCCCATCTCGTTCCTTACGGCGAATATCTGCCGATGCGGCCGCTGCTTTCCTATATCGGCCTATCGCGGCTTGCGCCCGGCGATCTCGACTTCACGCCCGGCCCGGGACCGCGGTCGATGGACATCGGCGGCGAATGGGGGAAGGTCGGATTCGACCTTTGCTACGAAATCATCTTCTCAGGCCATGTCGTCGACGAAAACGATCGGCCGGAATTCATCTTCAATCCTTCGAATGATGCCTGGTTCGGCTCCTGGGGCCCGCCTCAGCACCTCGCGCAGGCTCAGCTGCGCGCTGCCGAGGAAGGGCTGCCCGTCCTGCGTGCGACTCCGACCGGCATCAGCGCCGTCATCGACGCGCGAGGCAAGATCGTAAAAGCACTTCCCTGGAGGACTGCTGGCGCTATCGACGCCGTCCTTCCCCCCGCCGCGAGGGCGCCGACGCTGTTCGCGCGCTGGGGCAATGCGATCCCGCTTTTCCTCGCCGTCTTGCTCATCGCCGGCGGCATTGTGCTTGGGCGTCGCCGACGCTAGAGGCGCGCATATAAAGACTTCTTTATATCCCACATCCGAGGTCGCCTTCAGCTCATGCGCAGCAATTATCTCTTCACGTCCGAATCCGTTTCCGAGGGCCATCCCGACAAGGTCGCGGACCAGATTTCCGATGCGATCGTCGACCTTTTGCTCAGCAAAGATCCCGAAGCGCGCGTCGCGTGCGAGACCATGACAACAACCAACCGGGTTGTCGTTGCGGGCGAGATCCGCTGCAAGCCGGTCTATGACGAAGAACGCTGGCCCGAGCATGGCGGCTGGGCTCCAGGAGCCCGTGACGAGATCGAGGAAGCGGTTCGCGGCGTGGTGAAGCGGATCGGCTACGAGCAGGCAGGCTTCCATTGGGCCGATCTCCAATTCTCCAACCACCTCCACGGACAATCGCCAGACATTGCCCAGGGCGTCGATGCGGCCGAGAACAAGGACGAAGGCGCGGGCGACCAGGGAATCATGTTCGGCTTCGCTTGCGACGAGACACCGGACCTCATGCCGGCGACGCTCGATTACAGTCACAAGATCCTCCAGGAGATGGCTGCGGACCGCCACTCGGGCCGGGCGCCGTTCCTCGAGCCGGACGCGAAGAGCCAGGTCACCCTGCGCTTCGAGGATGGCAAGCCGGCGAAGGCGACCGCGATCGTCGTCTCGACGCAGCACAAGCCCGGCTATGATCAGGGCGCCAAGCAGGGCGAACTGCGCGACTATGTAAAGTCGGTGGTTGCGCGGGTTCTTCCGCCCGAGCTGCTCGGCAACGAGACCGTCTATCACATCAATCCGACCGGCAGTTTCCTCGTCGGCGGGCCCGATGGCGACGCGGGGCTTACCGGCCGCAAGATCATCGTGGACACTTATGGCGGCGCCGCGCCGCATGGCGGCGGCGCATTCTCGGGGAAAGACCCAACGAAGGTCGATCGCTCCGCCGCCTACGTGGCACGCTATCTTGCCAAGAACATCGTTGCAGCGGGTCTCGCCCGCCGCTGCACGATCCAGCTAGCCTATGCCATCGGCGTTTCGGAGCCGCTTTCGCTCTACGTCGACACCCATGGAACCGGCATTGTCGGCGACGACCGGATCGAGGCGGCGATCGGTCGCATCGACAAGCTCGGCGGCCTGACGCCGCGCGGCATTCGCACGCACCTCAATCTCAACAAGCCGATCTATGAACCTACTGCCGCGTACGGCCATTTCGGTCGCAAGGCCGAGGGTGACTTCTTTCCTTGGGAGCGTGTCGATCTCGTCGATGAGCTGAAGGCCGCGATCGCGGCCTGAGGCGACCAAGGTCGATCAACCGTCGTCGATGGCGATGACGTGGCCGATCGGTCGCCCCGGCCAGATGGAATCGGTCAATTTGCCTGTCGCCATCGCTCGTGCCGCTTGCCGAGCCAACGCGCGGCGGTAGAGGGCGTGGCTCAATGACGGCGTTCAAATCCGGTGACCCAACCACGCTCAACCGTCTCTATGGCAGGTCGAGCGGCCACAAGCTGCGCAAAAGGCAGCAGGAACTCGTCGAGAAGCTCCTCCCGCAGATCGTCGTGCCTGACGAGGGTGACATCACGGCACGCCGCTTGTTCGGGGACGATCGCCCGCTTCATTTCGAAATCGGCTTTGGCTCCGGCGAACATCTCGCCTCCCGCGCCGACATGCTTCCGGATCACGGTTTCATAGGCGCCGAGCCGTTTCTCAACGGGGTCGCCGCTGCGCTCGCGCACGTTCGCGACAAGAATCTTCGCAATGTCCGCCTGTGGCGCGGCGATGCCCTCGAAGTGCTCCAGCGCGTGCCGGATGCGGCGCTGAGCTTCATCTATCTGCTCCATCCCGACCCGTGGCCCAAATCGCGTCACGCAAAGCGGCGCATGGTCAACGATGGTCCGGTTGGTCTTTTCGCGTCCAAGCTGAAGCCCGGCGGCGAGTTCCGCTTGGCAACCGACGATCCAACCTACCTCGCCTGGTCGCTGATGATCATGCAGCGCCACGCGAACCAGTTCGAATGGTTGGCCGAAAAGCCGAAGGATTTCCTCGAACCTGCCGGCGGTTGGATCGAGACACGCTATGGCGCCAAATCACGGCGCGAGGGACGACGTCCCTATTATCTTCGCTATCGGCGAATTG
>DATIQO010000205.1:0-18480 GCA_035470745.1 Sphingomicrobium sp.
CATGGTGCGCTATGCCAAGCCGGACCCTGACCTGTTCGTCGAAGCAGCGCGGCGGCTCGGCACGACAACGCGCGGTTCCTATGTCATCGGGGATAGTATCTGGGACATGTACGCGGCCTCCCGTTGCGGCGCGCTCGGGATCGGGCTGCTGGCCGGCGGGTACGGCAAGGACGAACTGGAGCGCGCCGGTGCCATGCGCGTGTTTGACGATCCTGCCGACTTGCTCGAGCATCTCGACGAGCTCGCTCCGCGGACGCGCGACTAGGCATGCCGCGAGGTGGCCCGGTTCGCGCTGGTCGCTAGGCCGGTTCAAGCGCGGCGGGCTTTTTTGCTGCAAATCCTTCGATCTCCCCCGGCGGCGCATTGTCGACCGGCTGCCTGGCGCTGTCTGGAACCAGGCCGATGATCAAAGGGCGCAATTCCTGAACTTCTCTCGATTTTGCGCGCGCGCTTTCGCTCCTTTCAGCAATGGCGACAGTCCGCTCGCAGTCTGGCATCGTGCGCCGATCGACATGAATGAAGTCGCGATCTTCGACGAGACCGGCAAGCACCGCGTCCTCCCGCCGCATTCGCTTGCCGTGGCGGCATTCTCGACCATCGTCGAATGGTACGATTTCACGCTCTATCTTTACTTTGCAACGGTGCTTTCGCGCGTGTTTTACGGAGGCGATCGCGGCTCGCTGGTGCTGACGCTCGGCGGCTTTGCGCTCGCTTATCTGATGCGCCCCCTTGGCGCACTTTTCTTCAGCCATATCGGCGATCGCCGCGGACGAAGGCACATGATGCTCCTGTCGGTTGCGATGATGACGGGCGCAATGCTTGTCACCGGGCTTCTCCCGACCCGCGCGCTGATCGGAAGCACTGCGGGCTGGCTTCTGCTTCTGCTTCGATGCGTGATGGGGTTTTCGGTGGGCGGCGAATATACCGGCGTCGTTGCTTATCTTCTCGAAGGCGCGCCCCGGCGCCGGCGCGGCCTCATCACTTCGTCCGCATCGGCGGCAAGCGAAATAGGCGCCCTGCTCGCGGTCGGCGTGTCGGCGCTCACTGTCAGCTTCACGTCATCCAGCGAGCTCGACAATTGGGGCTGGCGCATCCCGTTCTTCGTCGGCGCGGCGCTTGCGGCAAGCGTCTGGATCGCGCGCTCGACGATGCACGAATCGCCAGAATTTCGCCGCCAGCAGGACGAAGGCACGGTTCCCGCCAAGCCGCTCGCCTATGCGCTGAAGCACCATCGCCAAGGGATCCTGCGGGGCTTTTCCATCTCCGCGCTCGGCTCGATCACTTATTATGTCGGCATCACCTATGTCCCGGCATTCCTCACGTCCGCGGGCTCGCTCAATGAACAAAGGGCGCTCTGGCTCTCGACCATCGCTGCGATCGCGGTGATCGCGGTGACGCCGCTGGTTGGCTGGTGGTCCGACCGTGCCGGGCGGCGACCGGTCCTCATCATCCTCTGCGCGGCGAGCGCCATCTTCCCGACGACCATGTTCGCACTGATGGCGAGCGGATCGCCGGCACGCGCACTCCTCGGCGCGGTCATCCTCGCTGCAGTCGCGGGCGGCGTCAGCGCGGTCGGGGCCGTTGCCACCGCCGAGCAGTTCCGCGGCGAGGCGCGCATCACGGGCCTTGCTCTTGGCGCCACCATGGCAACCGCGATTTTCGGCGGCCTCACGCCTTTGGTCGCGCAGCTCCTTGTCGAGCGCACATCATGGAAAATGGCGCCGGGCGCCATGATCGCGCTCGTTGCGCTTTGCGTGCTGCCGGTTTTCCTGAAAATGCGCGAAACCGCGCCGGATCGCCAGAAGCGCTAGAGTTTGCCGCGTCCGACACCGAAATAGGTGAGCCCCGCCTCTTCGGCGTCGCTGCGGTCATAGACATTGCGCAAATCGACGAGCACCTTGCCCTTGAGCAACTGCGCCATCTTCTCGAGGTCGAGGGCACGGAACTCGTCCCACTCGGTGACGATCACGAGCGCATCGGCGTTCGCGGCGGCCGCGTAGGCGTCGCTGGCGAAATCGATTCCGCTGAAAATCTTCTCTGCCTGCTCGCGCGCGACGGGGTCAAAGGCACTCACCTTTGCGCCGCGTTCGACCAGCGCCGTGATCAGCGGGATCGAGGGCGCCTCGCGCATGTCGTCGGTGTTCGGCTTGAAGGCGAGCCCGAGAACCGCCACGCGCTTCCCATCGAGCGCCCCGCCCAATGCGCGCTCGACCCGTTCCACCATGCCGGCCTTGCGGTCGTCGTTGACCTTGACCGTCGTGCGCACGATGCGCTGGTCGACACCGACCTTGTCGGCGGTCTGAAGCAGCGCCAGCGTGTCCTTTGGAAAACAGCTGCCGCCATAGCCGGGACCCGCGTGCAGGAATTTCGGACCGATGCGATTGTCGAGGCCGATGCCGCGCGCGACATCCTGGACATCGGCGTCGACCGCTTCGCAAAGGTCGGCGATCTCGTTGATGAAGCTGATTTTCACGGCAAGGAATGCATTTGCCGCATATTTTGTGAGCTCCGCCGTTCTCCGGCCGGTAATGAGGATCGGCGCGCGATTGAGGAACAGCGGCCGATAGATCTCCTTCAGCACTTCCTGCGCGCGCTCGTCCTCTGCGCCAACGACAATGCGATCCGGGTGCTTGAAGTCGGCGATCGCCGCCCCTTCGCGAAGAAACTCCGGATTGGACGCTACCGATACGCCGGAAACGCCTTCCTCGCGAAGGATCCGCTCGATCTCGTCGCCGGTGCCGACCGGGACCGTCGACTTGGTAACGACCACTGTTCCCGGCTCGATCACTTTGGCAAGCTCGCGCACCGCCTCGAACACGAACGTCAGGTCGGCGTGCCCGTCGCCGCGCCGGGCCGGCGTTCCGACCGCAATGAACACCGCCTCGGCATCCTTGACGCCGTCGGCAAGGCTGGTCGTGAAGGTCAGGCGCCCACGCTCGGCATTGGCCTTCACCAGCGCCTCGAGTCCCGGCTCCCAGATCGGCATCACGCCGGCGTTGAGGCCGTTGATCTTGGCGGCATCCTTGTCGATGCAGCAGACCCGGTGCCCGAAGTCGGCGAAGCAGGCGCCGGACACGAGCCCCACATAGCCGGTGCCGATCATCGCGATGCGCATGCTTACTCCCTGTTGCTTCGATTTTGGCGGCCCTTAGCCGCTGCAGCCTCCTAACCTCAACTGCGCCTGCCAGTCGCTCACGAAATGGCCAAAGCCCCAGGGTCCTCCGCGCTGCTGACGCTAAGTTCGCCCAGGTGCCTAGTTTCCGCCAAAAATTTCCTATATTGGCGCGGCCCTTCCGATGAACGTCACGACACTCCCCAAACCCCCGCGCGTCGGGCTGGTCTCGCTCGGCTGTCCCAAGGCCCTTGTCGACAGCGAGCGGATCATGACCAAGCTTCGCGCCGAAGGCTATGACATGTCGCCCGATTATGCGGGCGCCGACGTGGTGCTCGTCAACACCTGCGGCTTCCTCGATTCGGCCAAGGAAGAGAGCCTCGAGGCGATCGGCGAGGCGATTGCGGAGAACGGGCGCGTCGTTGTCACCGGCTGCATGGGCAAGGAAGCCGACGTGATCCGCGCTCGCTTCCCCGACGTGCTCGCGATCACCGGCCCGCAGCAATATGAAGAGGTCGTAGCCGCCGTCCACGAGGCCGCTCCGCCGGTCCCCTCCCCCTTCCTCGACCTCGTGCCGGAAGCGGGCCTTAAGCTCACGCCCCGCCACTACAGCTATCTGAAGATTTCCGAGGGCTGCAACCACCGCTGCGCTTTTTGCATCATCCCCCACCTTCGCGGTGACCTTGTCTCGCGCCGGCCGGATGCGGTGCTGCGCGAGGCCGAGAAGCTGGTCGCGGCCGGCACCAGGGAGCTGCTGGTCATCAGCCAGGACACGAGCGCCTATGGCGTCGATCTGCGCCACAAGGCCTGGCCGTGGAAAGGCGAGGAAGTGCGCGCGCACATGACCGACCTGTCGCGCGAGCTCGGCAGGCTCGGCGCCTGGGTGCGCCTCCACTACGTCTATCCCTATCCGCACGTGAACGACATCATTCCGCTGATGGCCGACGGCCTCGTCCTTCCCTACCTCGATATTCCCTTCCAGCACGCGAGCCCGAGCGTGCTGAGGCGCATGCGCCGGCCCGCGAACGACGCAAAGGTGCTCGAGCGCATCCGCTCGTGGCGAGCCAAGGTGCCCGACCTTGCCATCCGCTCCAGCTTCGTCGTCGGCTTCCCCGGCGAGACCCACGAGGACTTCGCCTATCTCCTCTCCTGGCTCGAGGAAGCGCAGCTCGACCGCGTCGGCGCATTCAAGTTCGAGGCGGTCGAAGGCGCTCCGGCAACCACGATGGACGACCAGGTCCCGGAGGACCTGAAGCAGGAACGCTACGAGGCGGTAATGGCCTTGTCCGCTCGTATCTCAGCCGAGAAGCTTGCGGCACGGATCGGTTCGACCATCGATGTCCTGATCGATGCCGTCGACGATGAATCAGGGGGCGCGACGGGGCGCTCCAAGGCCGATGCGCCCGAGATCGACGGCGAAGTCCAGCTGCGCGATGCCGGCGGACTGAAGCCTGGCGATATCATTCAGGCAAGGATCGAGGATTCAGACGAGCACGACCTTTATGGGGTGCCGGCCTAGGCGGGCATTCCGGCCTAGGACGGCAGCGCATAGGCAATGAGGCTGTCGCCCATCGGCGTCTCCATGAAATGGTGGCCGCCGGCGAAGATCACGAGATATTCGCGGCCGTTCTGCTCGTAGACCATCGGCGTTGCCTGCCCGCCGGCCGGAAGCGGGACCGACCACAGCACCTTGCCCGTGCGCTCGTCGATCGCGCGGAGCAGGTCGTCCGTCGCCGCTGCGATGAAGATGAGGCCGCTTGCGCTGGTGACCGCGCCGCCGTTGTTCGGGGTCCCGATCGTGAAGGGTAAATAGGTCGGCATCTTGAACGGCCCGTTCTTGCGCGCCGTGCCCAAGGGATGGTCCCAAAGTGTCTGCCCGGTTGCGATCGAGATCGCGCGGATTCCGCCATAAGGAGGCCGCTTGCACATCAGCTTGGTGAACGGCAGCCGCCATCCGGCGTTGACATTGACCGCATAAGGTACGCCCCATTGCGGGTCGATCTGGTGCGGCTTGCTCGGCGGCTGGCTCGTTGCAAAGCGCGGAACGATGTCTTGCTTGTTGGCGACCGCTCGCGGAACCAGCTTCAGGTAATTGGGCATGTCGTTGTAATTGGCGATGGCGATGCCGCGGATCGGGTCGATCGAGAGGCTGCCCCAGTCGCTGCCACCGTTGTAGCCCGGATATTGAACGCTGTTCTTGTTGACGCTCGGCGGGGTGTAGAAGCCGCGATAGTCGGCCTCGTGATACTGGATCCGGCAGATCATCTGGTCGATCGGCGACATGCCCCACATATCGGATTCGCGAAGGTCCGGCTTTCTCAAGCTGTTCCACAGCGACACGATCTGTGTTGGCGAGCGAAGGTTGGGCTCGACGCCGCCGCCGGGAGCCTGGATGGTGCCGATCGGCGACAGCGGCCGGCCCGTCGCACGGTCGAGAACGTAAAGATCGCCCTGCTTCGATGCGACGAGCAGCGCGGGAGTGCCATGATAGTCGATAAGGCTCGGCTGGCTTCCGATATCATAGTCCCAGACGTCCATCTTGACCGTCTGGAAGCTCCACCGCGGCTTTCCGGTGGTGACGTCGATCGCGACGATTGAACTGTTGTAGGCATTCTCCTGCGGCGTTCGACCGCTCGAGATGTAGTCGTCGGCGACGTTTCCGGTGGGGACGAACACCAGCCCCAGCTTTTCATCTCCGGCGCTGATCGCCCAGCTGTTCGGCGTCCCGCGCGCCCAGACCTGGCCCTTTGGAGGATAGCCGCTCCAGTCGGGATGCTGCATGTCCCATGCCCAGGCGAGCTTGCCGGTTTTTGCGTCAAAGCCCTGGATGACGCCCGAGGGAGCGCAGCGGCACTGACCGTCGAGGACCTGGTGTCCGACGACGATGATGCCGCGCACGACCGGCGGCGGCGAGTTGATGCCCGCCGAGCCCGGCGGCACCCAGCCCATGCCGATCTTGGTATCCTGCTGACCGCTGCCGTTGAACTCGCTGCAAGGGCGTCCGGTCAGGGCGTCGACCTCGATCAGCCTCGAATCCATCGTCCCTTCGATGATCCGCCCGGCACAGGGCGAGTTCGGCGCCGCTCCCGGGACGGCGTAATAAGAAACGCCGCGACACGCCGTCGTATAGGGGATCCATTTGTCAGGCACGTGAGGGTCGACCCGCCACGCCGGCTTGCCGGTTGCCGCGTCCATTGCGACAATGACGTTCTTGGCGGTGCAGGCGTAAACGAGGTTTCCGACCTTCAGCGGTGTATTCTCGGTACCGTAGAGCTTCACATAGTCGGGGTCGTTGGGCTGGCCATCTAGATGGACTTCCCAGACCTTCCTCAGCTTTCCGACATTGTCCGGGTTGATCTGCGTCAGCGGCGTGAACCGCCACGCGGCATTGGTACCCCCATAGGCAGTCCAGTCGGATCCTGTCGTCACGCCGGACGGGTCGGTGAAGCCCGGTGCACTTTGCGAGGGAAGCGCTGCGATCGCGGTCCCACCGGTCGTGCCAAGGATGGCAAAGCTCGCTCCTACGAATATGACTGCAACCGCAATCCCGCCCCATGCCGCGCCCCAGCTTCGCCGATCGCGGGGAACGAGGGTCGGCATGACGAGGAGGGTCAAGATGAGGATGACGAGCGGCGCGACCAGCCACGGAACCATCGCCCAGGCATTGCCTCTTGATTCAAGGAATCCCCAGATCGCCGAAAGGATGAAGAGGCCGATATAGATCCAGACGCCAAG
The DNA here is from genome assembly GCA_035470745.1 of Sphingomicrobium sp. Classification (GTDB taxonomy): domain Bacteria; phylum Pseudomonadota; class Alphaproteobacteria; order Sphingomonadales; family Sphingomonadaceae; genus Sphingomicrobium. The sequence continues at coordinate 6,848 of DATIQO010000205.1, forward strand.
GAGGCGCCCGCGCAGCAGCAGCCAGGCCGAGGCAAGCATCGCGACGCCCGCGACGAGATAATAGATCGATCCGCCAAGCGCGAGCAGCCAGGCGCCGCCGATGGTGAGCACGATACCGATGATCGCCATGACGATTGCAAGGATCGTCGCTGCCCAGCCGCCTCTCATCCGCCGTCTCCCGTTCGCGTCGCTTTGGGATTAACGGCGCGATTAACGGCAGCGTTCCATGAATTATCATTCGTCAACGCCGCCGGGCTCGGGAGTTTTCTCCGGGAAAGCGACTTTACTGCCGGTGGATCGCGTCTAAGCTCCTCGCCATGTTCCGCTTTTGTGCCGCGCTTCTCGCCCTTGTCGCCCTTCCCGCAACCGCCCAGCCGCTGACCCCGGCCGAGATCGCTCAGATCGACCAGCTCGTCACCAAGACGCTGGCGGATACCGGCGTTCCCTCCGCTGAGATCGCAATCGTGAGGGACGGCAAGCTCGTCCTCAGCAAAGCCTATGGCAAGGCCAACGAGGGCTTAAGCGCGAACCCCGCACTGCCCTACCAGATCGCCTCCAACTCCAAGCAGTTCACGGCCATGGCGATCCTGCTTCTGCGCGACGAGGGCAAGCTCAGCCTCGATGATCCCGTCTCCAAATATGTGCCTGGAATCACCGAGGGCGATCGCATCACGATCCGCGAGCTTCTCAGCCACACTTCGGGCCTGCAGGACTTCTGGCCGCAGGATTACATGTTTTCCGACATGACCGTGCCGACGAACCCGCAGCACATCGTCGACAAATGGGCGAAGAAACCGCTCGACTTCCAGCCCGGCGAACGCTGGCAATATAGCAACACCGGCTATGTCGTCGCCGGGATGATCGCCGAAAAGGTCAGCGGGATGCCGCTCCTTGCCTTTCTCAACCAGCGCATCTTCGCTCCGCTCGGCATTCATGCGCTCGACCAGGACGAAACCAACACGCCGGCATTCCCTGCCGGCTATCACCGCAACGCGCTTGGGCCCGTCCGCGTGGCGCAGCCGCCAGCGCGGGGCTGGCTCTACGCTGCGGGCGAGCTCTCGATGAGCGCCGCCGACCTTGCAAAGTGGGACATTGCCCGCATCAACCGCACGCTCATCCCGGAACGCGACTGGGCCGAGCAGGAGACACCTGTCCTTCGAACGGACGGTCGCACCAACGGCTATGGGCTTGGCGTCTTCAATACCTACGCGCGCGAGCGCCACGTCATCAATCACGGCGGCGAGGCCGTGGGCTTCCTGACGCAAAACAGCATCTACCCCGATACGAAGGACGCGATCGTCGTCTTCACCAATGCCGATTTCTCCGGCGCGACGGGAACGCTCACCTCCGGCATCGAGAAGATCGCGTTGAACTCGCCCGAACCCGCGCTCAGCAACGAAGGGGACCGGACCGATGACGTGCGGGCAATCTATGACGCGCTCGCGAGCGGAAAGGTGGACCCGTCGAAGTTCACGGCCAACCTCGATTATTACTTCAACCCGACCACGCTCGCCGATTACCGCACCAGCCTCGCGCCTCTTGGCGCCCCTGCCTCGATCACCATCAGCGGCGCCCCCCGTCTGCGCGGCGGGTTCGTCAACCGCAACTTCACGATCCACTACGCAAGCGGCAAGGACCTGACCCTGGTGACCTATGCCGAGCCAGGCGCGGCCGGTCGCTGGGAACAGTTCATGATCATGCCCGAGTGAGATCGAGCGAGTGCAGGCAGAACCTGCCGGCCGAACCCTATGCGAGCTTCATTGCTGGTTGAATCTACGAGTGGATGCCCGGGCCCCTGACGCTCCTGGCGCCGAACACCTTGGCCAGCGCCTCGTAACGTTCCGCCATTTCGCTATGGACTTCGGCGACGCGGCGGGCGCGCTCGCTCATCGCGCGCTCGAACTGCTCGCGCTCGGCGAAATAGCGGGCATAAGCTTCATCGGTCACGCGCGCGCAACGCCGGGGTCATTGCACTAGTTCCGGCCGGGCGTTCATCGACGCTCGAAAACCTTCAGTCGTCCGTCCGACACTTTGTCATCTGCGGTTCACACGAACGCTCCATCTATTGACGGATGAAAGAGCGGAGGCAGCACGTGGACATCAATTATCTGTTCCTTCGGCAGCAAACCGAGCGAAGCCGCGCAAGAGCTGCCGCATCGGACGTCGCACGAACGATCCATGAGCAACTCGCATCGCAATATGAACGGCTGATCGAAGATGCGACCGAGGGCCGCGTAACCTTCGTTCACGGCCGCGATGCTACTTCGGCGACCGGAACTCACCGGCAAAAGGCAGGAGGATCGCGGCAGACGAACGCGAGCGAGGGGTCCGACGAAGCCTAGATTTCAAGATCCATGGCCGCTCCAAGAGCACATGCCGCGATAATTTCGGCCGAGCTCGCACCGGAACATAGGTCCCGCCATGGCGGTTTTGCGAACGGCATGCCGGCGTCCGATCATCACCAGTTGTTGCTGCAGATTGCTGCGGATTTCGATGCGCTCGCGCGGCGCTTGGAGCATGCGCTCGAAGATTTCGCCAACGACGATAGCGGTACCGTCGACATTGCGGCGCTGACCCGCGCGAGGGATGCAGCATCGCGCGGTTCGAAACTCGCCCGCGATGCGTTTTCAGGGTTGCGGCGCGCATTTCACTAGGCGGGGAAACCGCGCTGCGACAGGCCATCGCGCCGTGCTCGCGTCGCTTCGGCCGAACCCTCGGCGCCGAACCAACGACGAACAAGCACCGATCATTCTCCTTTCATTGACCAACTGTGGACTAACCAGGATTGTACGATTAACCCCGCGCTGTAGCGTAATGGGGGCAGTCGATGGACGAAGTTGCACGTGGCAACTCGCACTTCCCGGCACAGACCGACCTTCCAGTTCTCGAGACCACCGTCGGTGGAATCCTCAAGGAGTGCGCGCGCCAAGCTCCTGATTCGACCGCGCTGATCGAGGCATTGCCGACGACCGGTCGGGGTCGACACTGGACCTATGGCGAGCTGCTGAGTGATGCCGAACGCCTCGCCGGTGCGCTGCTGTCGCGATTTACGCCCGGCGAGCGCATCTGCGTCTGGGCGCCCAACATCCCCGAATGGGTGATCCTTGAATATGCCGCAGCACTCGCCGGATTGACGCTTGTCACGGCCAATCCCGCCTTCCAGGAACGCGAGCTGCGCTATGTCCTCGAGCAGTCCCGCGCCAGCGCCCTGTTCCACGTGCAGGAGCATCGCGGCAACCCGATGGCGCGGATCGCCAAAGACGCGGCGCAGGGCAATGCGCAGCTGCGCGAAATCATCGACCTTGAACAGGCCGATGCCCTGTTCGCGAGCGACAGGGCCGGACCGCCCTTCCCCGACGTTTCGGCCAGCGATCCGGTCCAGATCCAATATACGTCGGGAACGACCGGACTTCCCAAAGGCGCGATGATCAGCCACCGGGCGCTCACCAACAATGCGCGCTTCCACTTCCTCCTGTCGGGCGTGGAAGAGGGCGACACCACCCTCAATTTCATGCCGTTGTTCCACACCGCCTCATGTGGACTGATGGTGCTGGGCTCGGCGCAATTTCATTGCGCCATGGTGCTGGCAAGGCTGTTCGACCCCGCTTGGATGCTCGACGTCATCGAGCAGGGGTCGGTCAACGTGTTAAGCGCCGTGCCGACAATGTTCGTCGGCTTGCTCGAGGCACAGCAGGAGCGGCGCCGCACGCTGAGCTCGGTGCGCTGCGCGATTACCGGCGGCGCGACCGTCCCTCCCGAGCTCGTCCGTCAAGTGCGCGAACGGTTCGGGTGGGAGCTCCTGACCGTCTATGGCCAAACCGAATGTTCTCCCTTGCTGACGCAGGTTCGTCCTGACGACCCGGAAGAATTGCGCGACACCTCGGTTGGAATGCCCCTTCCCCACACGGAATTGTCCGTTCGTGATCCCGCGACCAACCAACTGGCGCCGATCGGCGCGGTGGGAGAGATTTGTGCCCGGGGCTACGCGGTGATGATCGGCTACAACGACGATCCTGAAGCAACGTCGCGGGCGATCGACGCCGATGGCTGGCTCCATACGGGCGATCTCGGCATCCTTAACTCGCGCGGCTTCCTGACCGTCACCGGCAGGCTCAAGGACGTGATCATTCGCGGCGGCGAGAATCTTTTCCCCGCCGAGATCGAAAGCGTCATCCTTGAACATCCCTCGGTCGCCGAGACCGCAGTGGTCGGCCTGCCTGACGAACGCTGGGGCGAGATCGTGATTGCCTTCATCCGGCTCGCCCCGGACTTCTCCTTCGACGAGCGCGCGCTCGTCGATCATTGCCGCGAGCGGCTGGCGCGGCCCAAGATCCCGGTGCGCTGGATCGTCGTCACCGAATGGCCGCTGACCGGGCCCGGCAAGATCCAGAAATTCAGCCTCAAGGAGCGCCTCGCAAGCGGCTATTATGGCGATCAGCAGACGTGACCATCCTCGGCAGGAGCTTGCCATTGATGGACCGGTCCTGACTTTCGCAGCGATCAGGCTATGAGCGAACCATGACCGATTTCAGCTCCCTCCTCGTCCCCGATCGCGGCCAGAAGGCGCGGCCAATCCATCTCGTCGACAAGGACGATTTTGGAGCCTGGCTAAGCAAGCGGCCAGCGCAAGACCGCGCCTTGATCGAAGCGCAGCGTTTCGACGGCAAGACCGCTTCCGCATTCGTCATTCTTCCCCGTGGCGGCGAGTTCGAGGTTGTTGCCGCCGTCAGGAAGGCGAACGAACTTTCGCCCTGGTGCCTTGCCGCTCTTGCCGAAAAGCTGCCTGAAGGGACTTACAAGCTTGCCGCGCATGATCCGGGCAAGGCCGCGCTGGGCTGGCTGCTGGCGCAGCACCGGTTCGAGACCTATCGTTCCAAGAAAGACGATGCCGAGCGCGGGCCTCGCGTCCTCGTCACCGCCGAGCCGGCGCGGATTGATGCCGCGGTGCGGCTTGCGCTCGCAACTGCCCTCGTTCGCGACCTCGTCAACACGCCCGCAGCCGACTTGGGGCCGGCCGAGCTCGAAGCGGAAGTCGCAGACCTGGCACGTCAATCGGGCGCGCGCCTCGAAGTCACTTCCGGGGCAGAGCTGGCCCAGGGCTATCCGCTGATCGCCGCCGTCGGCGCCGCGGCGACGCCGGAGCGCTCGCCGCGCCTCATCGAGATGGAATGGGGCAAACCCGACGACCCGCGCGTCGCCATCGTCGGCAAGGGCGTATGTTTCGATAGCGGCGGGCTCGACCTCAAGCCCGCTTCAGGCATGCGCATCATGAAGAAGGACATGGGCGGCGCTGCACATGCGCTTGCGCTCGCGCAGCTTATCATCTCCAGCCGTCTCCCGGTCCGGCTTCATCTCCTCATTCCTGCCGTCGAAAACGCCGTTTCCGGCGCCGCCTACCGCCCCGGCGACATCGTCAAGTCTCGAAAGGGCCTCTTCGTCGAGGTCGACAATACCGACGCCGAGGGGCGCCTCATCCTTGCCGACGCACTTGCCAAGGCCGCCGAGGGCGGGCCCGAGCTGATCATCGATTTCGCGACTCTGACCGGCGCCGCGCGCGTCGCGCTCGGCCCAGATCTGCCGGCGACCTTCGTCAATAGCGACGAGCTTGCCGCCGAGCTCGACGGGGCCGCCCGGGAGGCCGAGGATCCCTTGTGGCGCATGCCGCTTTGGGACCCTTATGACGAGCAGCTCAAGAGCGACATCGCCGACCTTTCGAATACATCCGGCAATGCGATGGCGGGCGCGGTATACGCCGCATTGTTCCTGAGGCGCTTCGTGCCCGCGGAAATCCCGTGGGCGCATCTCGATACCTGGGCCTGGCGGGAGCCTGCTAAACCCGGTCGTCCAAAGGGGGGCGAAGCGCTCGGATTACGCGCGGTATTTCAGCTGCTCGAAAGCCGTTACTTACAAAGTTAATGTGCGAATTTGGGAAAAATCCCACATTTTCGTTTCATTACCCTGCAACAATTCGCCCGGTCACCGGTTTAATCTGCTGCTACGCGGCACGAGTACGGAGACTGGCGGCAATGAGCGAAGTTTCGCTTACAGGGTGGATGAAGGCGCTGATTGCCTATGTCCGTTCTGGCGAACCCGATCTCACCAATCGCCAGATGGCGCTGCTGATGTTGGTCTATCTGACGCCTGGCCCCCATACGGTCCGCGGACTTGCCCGAGTGCTCGGCGTTTCAAAGCCCGTCGTCACTCGCGCCTTGAATACGCTCGGCGCGCTCGGCTATCTGCGGCGCGAGAGGGACCAGGACGACAGGCGGAATGTCTTCGTCGTCCGCACGAGCAGCGGGGCAGAATTTCTTGAAGGGTTCAAAAGCAACCTTCGCGAGGGCGATGCAAGCTCCGCGGCACATAGGCCCATCATCGGCCAAGCCCCGGCCTACGCCCACCAGCGCTGACGAGTTCGCTCTCGCCGGGCCTTCCGACCCGCCCGATCCAAAGTTCCACGCCTATCGCGACGATCTCGCCGACGTGGCGCTCGCTGGCCGCGTCATCGCCTCGCATTATGCAAAACCTGCCGGGCGCACGATCCGGGTTCCGGCGGTCCTTCGCGCCGGTCCTTCCCTCGACGCCGAGGTGGTACGAGAGCTCGATCCCAAAGAGCCGTTCCTGATGCTCGACGACAGTCTCGGATGGGCCTGGGGCTATGCCGGTGAAGGGCGACAGGTGGGCTATGTCCCGAGCGAAACGCTAGCCAAGGACCGATCTTTGTAGCCAGATGAGCGTGTAGAGGCTGCTTCCGACAAGGACGGCCAGAAGCACGATCAAGGTCCAATCGCGCGCCGGCCACTTCGGTCGGCGCGAGGGAAACAGCAGCCAGGCCGATAGCGCGCAAAGGACGAGGGTCCCGATCGCACCGTTGCGCATGAACGTCACAACCGTCATGCGGACGTGATCGGTCCCTTTCGCGACCGTGTCCCCGTGCGGGCTCATCATGAGCCCGATGCTCCACGTAATCAGGGCGGCAAGGAGCAGCACCGTGCCCATGAACAACCGCCCTCGCCCGATCCCCCGGTTCCTCACATCTGTCCTCTCTGGCGGCGAAGCGCATACCATTTTGCGACATTGGCGTTCTGCTCGGCCAAGGTCTCGGCAAAGACATGACCGCCGGTGCCGTCGGCGACAAAATAGAGGGCCTTGGTCTTCGCCGGGTGAAGGACGGCAATGATGCTCGCCCTTCCCGGATTGGCAATTGGCCCTTCGGGCAGGCCCGGACGCTTGTAGGTATTGTAGCCGTTGTCGGCGTTGAGCTCGGATTTCAAAATTCGCCGGCCGAGCGGCTTACCCTTGGTCACGGGGTAGATAACGGTCGGATCGGCATCGAGCTTCATGCCGATCCTCAGCCGATTGCAATATACGCCGGCAACCATCGCCCGCTCAGCGGGCTTGCCCGTCTCCTTCTCGACGATCGAGGCGAGGATCACCGCCTGTTCCGGCGTCGCCAGCGGGCAATCCGGGCCTCGCTTGGGCCAAAGCTGGGCGACTTCCTTGCTCATCGCCTGCTGCATGCGTTTCACCAGTGCTGGCCGGAGCTCGCCGCGTTCGAAGCTGTAGCTGTCGGGGAGCACTGAGCCCTCGGGAATCGCGGGGGTCGGGCCCTTGAGATAGGCATTTCCCTTTAGCTTCTCCTCGATCATCACCGCGGGCATCCCTTCGGTGACCGTGATCAGCCGAAGAAGCGGCTTTCCGTGCTGCAGCAGGTCGAGGATGCGCGAACCGCCCATGCCTCTTGGTATCTCGAACTCGCCAGCCTGGATGGGATCGCTCGATCCGAACATCCGCGCCATCATGTAATAGGTGCGCGCGCTGCCCGGGATCGCGCCTTCCTTCGCAAGCTGGCGCGTGACCGACCCAAGGGTCGTTCCTTCCTTGACGATGATGTCGTGGGGGCCGGGCTTTGGACCCGGCGCCCACCACAAGGCATAGACGAACGCGAGCGCGGCACCGACCAGCGCCGCTGCGCCGATCAGCAGCGGGCGCTTCACACGGCCTTCATGACAAGGCTGGCGTTCGTACCGCCAAAGCCGAAGCTGTTGTTGAGCACGGCCCGGACCTGTCGCTCCTTGGCCTTGTGCGGAACGAGGTCGACACCGGCGCAGCTATCTTCGGGATTGTCGAGGTTCAGCGTTGGCGGGACAACCTGGTCGCGCATCGCAAGGATGCAGAAGATACTCTCGACTGCGCCCGCGCCGCCGAGCAGGTGGCCGATCGCCGACTTGGTCGAGCTCATCGACAGCGAGCCGATGGCATTGCCGAACAAGCGCCGAACTGCACCGAGTTCGAGTTCGTCGCCGAGCGGCGTCGAGGTGCCGTGCGCGTTGATATAGTCGATGTCCGAAGGCTGGAGCCCGGACTTGCGCAGCGCCATTTCCATCGAGCGGTAGGCGCCCGACCCCTCCGGGTGCGGCGCCGTGACGTGATAGGCATCGCCGGACAGCCCGTAACCGACAACCTCGGCGTAGATCTTCGCTCGGCGAGCCTTGGCATGCTCATACTCCTCGAGCACGACAACGCCGGCACCCTCTCCCATGACGAAGCCATCGCGGTCCTTGTCATAGGGACGGCTCGCCTTTTCGGGATGGTCATTGAAATTGGTGCTGAGCGCCCTTGCCTGCGCGAAGCCGGCAATGCCGAGCGGGCAGATGGTGGATTCGCACCCGCCTGCAAGCATGATGTCGGCATCGTCCATCGCGATCATCCGCGCCGCATCGCCAATCGAGTGAGCACCGGTTGAACAGGCCGTCACCACGGCATGGTTGGGGCCCATCAGCCCATATTTGATCGAAACCTGGCCAGAGACGAGGTTGATGAGGCGGCCGTGGACGAAGTGCGGGCTGACCCGGCCAGGCCCCTTCTCGTGGAGCACGATGCTCTCGCTCTCGATCCCCGGAAGGCCGCCGATCCCCGAACCGATCGAAACGCCGGCGCGAAAACGCGTCTTCTCTTCCATGTCGAGAAGACCCGCGTCCTCGATTGCCTGACCCGCGGCATCGATTCCAAAGACGATGAAAGGATCGACCTGCCGCTGGACCTTGAAGTCGACGCGCTTCGAGGCATCGAATCCATATTCATGGTCAGCCGGCTTCACCTCGCACGCGATGCGGCATTTCTGATCGCTCGCATCGAACTTGGTGATTGGCCCCGCGCCGCTCTTCGAAGCGAGGATGTTCCTCCAGCTGGTCTCGACGTCGCCTCCGAGCGGCGTCACTAGACCCAGACCTGTGACCACGACACGGCGCATCATTCACTCTCCAGTTACTTGCACCAAAACAAACGGCCTCCCGTATTGTTCGGGAAGCCGTTCGTGCCGCCCTTCGAGGCGCAGCTCAGCGGCAGAGTCGGTACCCCGATCAGCCCTTGTTCTGGTCGATATAGTCGATGGCGTCGCGAACCGTCGTGATCTTCTCCGCGGCATCGTCCGGGATCTCGACCCCAAATTCCTCTTCGAACGCCATGACCAGCTCGACGATATCGAGGCTGTCAGCACCAAGATCGTCGATGAAGCTCGCGTCCTCGGTCACCTTGTCCGGCTCGACGCCGAGATGTTCGACGACGATCTTCTTCACCCGATCGGCAGTCTCGCTCATGGAAAACTTCCTCCGTTTTGCTTTTGCGCTGCCCTAGCGATGCGGTTCGGTACGGGCAAGTAGCCGTTCAGTCATTGCGGGAAACGAAGCGACACGGCAATCGAGCATTGCCCTCGTGGAATGCTCTGCACCCCTTCGATGACGAGACTCCTCTCCCGCTCCCTGACCCAAGGCGAAATTGCGCTCGCCCGTTCGATCTTCGGCGAGGCGATCGATTATTCGAGCGTTCGCCTGATCAAGGGCAAATGGTGGCCCTTTCAGCCCCGCAACGCTGCGATGGCGCCCAATGGCAATATCTATTTCCATCCGCACTCCGGCGGCTGGTCGGACGATTTTGCGATGGAGGCGATCGCGCGCCAGGCCTTCTTCATCCATGAGATGACGCATGTCTGGCAGGCGCAGCGGGGCGGACAATTCTATCTTCCGCTGATGCGCCATCCCTTCTGCCGTTATTCCTACAAGCTCAAGCCAGGAAAGCCGTTTGCGCGCTATGGCATTGAACAGCAGGCAGAAATCGTTCGCGATCGGTTTCTCGCCGAGTGCGGCGCAGAAGTTTCCGCCGTTCCGCCCCGCGAACTGTTGCCATTTGGAGGGACCGCGACCCTTATCGTTGGTTAAGCGTAACAAGCTTGCAACAGCTGCGTCATGAAAATCGCGGGCACGGCGCTACGCACTTCCAGCATAACGGCAGTCATGCATAGTGTCGGTAGGCCGACAGAGCCGAAGGGGGAAAAAAATGCGCATCACGGCAGGCTTGCTGATTGGTACATGCGTACTCGCCATCGCCGCACCAGCGGCGGCCCAGACCCACCAGGAAAGCGCCGCGCAAGCGGCCAACCCGCCAGCGAACGCATCGCCGGCACCGCCCGCCTCGACCGAGGGCGAGATCGTGGTGACGGCAACCAAGCGCGCATCGACGGTGCAGGACGTTCCGTTCTCGATCAACGCGCAAACGTCCGAGGACCTCAAGCGCTCGAACGCAAGAACGCTTGAAGACATCAGCCGGAACGTCGCCGACTTGACGGTCCAGAACCTAGGACCCGGCCAGAGCCAGGTTTCCATCCGCGGCGTCTCCGCCGGCCAGGTCGTTCGCGACCAGCCTGGCGTCAAGGAGCAGGTTGGCATCTATCTCGACGAGAGCCCAATCTCGCTGTCCCTGTTCACGCCCGATTTCGACCTGTTCGATCTCAACCGCGTTGAGACCCTTCGCGGGCCCCAGGGCACCCTGTTCGGCGCAGGGTCCGTCGGCGGCACCATTCGCTACATCACCAACCAGCCCAAGCTCAACACGACCGAGGGCGAGGTCGAGGGAGACATCAACGATTTCTCCGGCGGCAGCGTCGGCTATGCGCTGAAGGGCGCCCTCAACGTTCCCCTGGGGTCCAACGTGGCCGCCCGCGTCGTCGGCTACGGCGAGCATTTCGGCGGGTTCATCGATGCCGTCGGACCCAAGAAGAAGAATAATGTGAACGACGGCCACCGGGTCGGGACGCGCATCTCGCTTCTGTTCCAGCCGACGCCCGAGCTCAAGATCACGCCGCGCTTCGTCTACCAGGATTCGAAAGCGAACGGCTTCAACCGCGAGGAATTCTACAACCTCTACGACAATCAGTTCGTCACCGAGAACGACCTTGGAAAGGGCGATCGGAAGCAATATTTGAAACTCCCCGAGGAGTTTCATGACAAGACCTGGCTCGCCGACCTCGTCGGCAGCTACGATTTCGGCCCCGCCGAGCTAACCTCAGTCACGAGCTACATCCATCGCAACCTGCTGGTCAGCCGCGACGCCTCGGCGCTCACCGGGTCGGTCAGCGTCGATCTTAAATTCCCGCCGGCGGCCATCAACCTGCCGTCGAACCTTCGCGATACGACGCAGCTCAAGCAGTTCACGCAGGAAGTGCGGCTTTCATCGACGAGCGCGGGCCCATTCCAGTGGGTCTTTGGCGGCTTCTACAGCCACGCCGACCGCAGTTACCAACAGCGCTTGCCGACGCCTGGCTATGATTCCTTCGTCGATGCGAAGTTTGGCGCCGGCAC
>DATIQO010000206.1:0-2009 GCA_035470745.1 Sphingomicrobium sp.
AGCGCAGGCAACCCCATTCATCACGCGATGGGCGTCGATCCACGGCTCGGCAATATGGAAGGCAAGGAGGTGCGCTTCGGCACCGCCGCCTCGGCGCTGTTCGCGACGGTCACGACCGATGCCTCATGCGGCGCGGTCAACGCGATGCACGACAGCTTCACGCCGATCGGCGGCCTCGTTCCCATGTTCAAAATCCAGCTCGGCGAGATCATCATCGGCGGCGTCGGCTCCGGGATCTATGGCTTCCTGTTGTTCGCGATCATTTCGATCTTCGTCGCTGGACTGATGGTCGGGCGCTCGCCCGAATATATCGGCAAGAAGATCGAGAGCCGCGAGGTCAAGCTGGCGGTGCTTGCAATCGCGGTGCTTCCGCTGATGATTCTTGGCGGCACGACGCTCGCATCGGTCGATCCGCGCGGCTTGGAGGGATTGCTGAACCACGGCCCGCACGGCTTCAGCGAGTTACTCTATGCTTACACCTCTGGCACTGGAAACAACGGCTCGGCTTTTGCGGGGCTGACCGCCTCCAACCCCTTCTGGTCGCTGACGCTCGGTATCGCGATGTTCGTCGGCCGGTTCTTCATGATCATTCCCGCGCTCGCGATTGCGGGCTCGCTTGCTGCAAAGAAATACCACCCCGAAGGACCCGGCTCGTTTCCGACCACCGGCGCCCTCTGGGTCGGACTGCTCGTCGGCATCATCCTCATCATGGGCGGCCTCACGTTCCTTCCCGCACTCGCACTTGGTCCGATCGCGGAGCAGGTCGCGATGCTCCACGGCCAGCTTTTCTAAGGGACGCACAAGATGTCCAAACATCCGCGCAAACAGCTTTCGATCTTCAGCGGCGAGCTGATGGGGCCTGCAATCGTTGATGCGTTCAAGAAGCTCGACCCAAGAACCCTCATCAAGAACCCCGTGATGTTCACCACCGGCGTGGTCGCGCTGCTGCTCACCGTGCTGATGGTTGCTGGGGCCTGGAAAGCGCCAATCGGATTTCAGCTCCAGCTGGTCTTCTGGCTGTGGCTGACGGTGCTGTTCGGCAATTTCGCCGAAGCGATGGCGGAGGGCCGCGGCAAGGCCCAGGCGGCCTCGCTCCGCGATACCAAATCCCAGCTCACCGCCAAGCGGGTGAAAGGGGGCAAGACCGAAACCATCCCTGCCGCTCAGCTGCGTGCGGGCGACACGGTATTGGTCGAAACCAATGACCTGATCCCCGCCGACGGAGAAGTCGTCGAAGGCGTGGCTTCGGTCAACGAAGCCGCGATCACCGGCGAATCGGCGCCCGTCATCCGCGAGGGCGGCGGCGACCGCTCCGCCGTGACTGCCGGCACGCGCGTCATCTCCGACTGGATCCGCGTGCGCGTGACGCAGGAACCCGGCCAGGGCTTTCTCGATCGCATGATCGCGCTCGTCGAAGGCGCCGAGCGGCAGAAGACGCCCAACGAGATCGCGCTGACGATCCTCCTCGTGGGCCTGACGATCATCTTCCTGATCGCGGTTGCAACGATCACCGGCTTCGCGAGATTCGCAGGCGGCGATGTCGCCGTTCCGCTGCTCGCCGCGCTGCTGATCACGCTCATTCCAACGACGATCGCCGCGCTTCTATCGGCCATTGGCATCGCCGGAATGGATCGGCTCGTCCGCTTCAACGTGCTCGCCAAGTCGGGCCGAGCGGTCGAGGCCGCGGGCGACATCGACGTCATCCTACTCGACAAGACGGGAACGGTGACGATCGGCGATCGTCACGCAACCCAATTCTGGCCGCTCAAAGACGTCAGCGCGCACCAGCTGGCCGAGGCGGCCTATCTTTCGAGCCTTGCCGACGAAACTCCCGAAGGACGCTCGATCGTGGCGCTCGCCCAGGAGAAATACGGGATTGGCGATCTTGGGATGCCGCCGGAAGCCGAGGTCATTCCCTTCTCGGCCCAGACGCGCCTCTCGGGACTGAAAACGAATGGAAATCTCATTCAGAAAGGTGCCGTCGATTCGGTCCTGAGGTCGCTTGGCGC
>DATIQO010000207.1:0-24290 GCA_035470745.1 Sphingomicrobium sp.
CGCTTTTCTCGTTAGAAAGAGGTTCAGGCCATGAAGGCGCTGATGAAGACGACCAAGTCGGCAAAGCCGGCCGAGGTCGAGAAGAAGTGGCATTTGATCGACGCCGACGGCCTCGTGGTCGGGCGCGTCTCAACGATCATCGCCAATATCCTGCGCGGCAAGCACAAGCCGAGCTTCACGCCGCACGTCGATTGCGGCGACCATGTCGTCGTCATCAACGCCGACAAGGTCCGCTTCACCGGCCGCAAGCTCGAGCAGAAGGTCTATTACAAGCACACCGGTTACCCGGGCGGCATCAAGAGCGTGACCGCAGGCAAGGTGCTCGAAGGCCGTTTCCCCGAGCGAGTCCTCGAGAAGGCAATCGAGCGCATGATCCCGCGCGGCCCGCTCGGCCGCGACCAGATGCGGGCGCTGCACGTCTATGCCGGCGCCGAGCATCCGCACGGCGGCCAGAACCCCCAAGTCCTCGACGTTGCGTCGATGAACCGCAAGAACAAGGTTGGCGCATAATGTCCGACACTCGTGAATCCATTGCCGACCAGCTCGGCGCAACCACTTCTCCGCCGCCCCCCGCTCCCGCGGCTCCCGCCGCGGAGGCGCCCGAGGCCGCACCGCCGGTCCAGGAGGCAGCGCCGCTTCGCGAGCAGCAGCTCGACAAATATGGACGCGCCTATGCGACCGGTCGCCGCAAGGACGCGATCGCACGCGTCTGGCTGAAGCCCGGCTCGGGCAAGATCCTCATCAACGGCCGCGAGCAGGAAGTCTATTTCGCGCGCCCGACGCTTCGTCTCGTCATCAACCAGCCGTTCGACGTTGCCGGGCGCCAGGGCCAGTATGACGTGGTCGCGACCGTCGTCGGCGGCGGCCTCTCGGGCCAGGCGGGCGCCGTCAAGCATGGCATCGCACAGGCGCTGACCCGCTTCGAGCCGGCGCTCCGCACGGTCGTCAAGCAGGCCGGGTTCCTGACCCGCGACCCGCGCGTCGTCGAGCGCAAGAAGTACGGCCGCGCCAAGGCCCGCCGCAGCTTCCAGTTCTCGAAGCGCTAGGCTTCCCCCTCGATCCTCCCGCGCCGCGGGAGGAGCTGGGAAATTGGTTCAAAAAGTGGGCGCTCCGGAATTTCCGGGGCGCCCTTTTTTTGCGTCCCTTGACCCGGATTATCGTCGGGCAGACCAAGCCATTGGTCCAAGGTTCGCCGCCACGCTTCGCGCCCTCCCCCTCCCTTGAGTAAGCGCGCACCACTGTTCTAGGCTGCGCGCATGCACCGCCTGTTCCTGTTCCTTGCCGCGCTCCTCCTTGCCGCTCCCGCCGCGGCCGAGCCGGTCCTTCTTCGGCCGGCACGGGTCTTCGACGGCGTCGATCCGAAGCCGCATGTCGGCTGGTCGGTGCTGGTCGAGGGCGACAGGATCAGCAAGGTCGGGCCCGGTCTCACCGGCCCCGCCGGCACCAGGATCATCGATCTTCCAGGGACGACCCTCATTCCCGGGATGATCGAAGGCCATTCCCACCTCTTCCTCCACCCATACAACGAGACGCTGTGGGACGATCAGGTCCTCCACGAACCGCTTGCGCTGCGCACCGCGCGCGCCGTCGTCCATGCCGAGAAGACCCTGATGGCCGGCTTCACCACCGAGCGCGACCTTGGGACCGAAGGCGCGGGCTATGCCGACGTCGGTCTCAAGCAGGCGATCAACCAGGGCATCGTTCCTGGACCCCGCTTGCTCGTTTCGACCAAGGCGAATGTCGCCCGCGGCGCCTACGGTCCCAAGGGCTTCGAACCAGGGCTCGCAGTGCCCCAGGGAGCAGAGGAAATCAGCGGCGCCGATGAAATGACGAGGGCTGCGCGCGACCAGATTGCCGCCGGCGCCGACGTCATCAAGATGTACGCCGACTATCATTACCAGCCGCACGAGCCGAGCCGGCCGACGATGACAGAGGCGGAAATGGCCGCGGGCGTCGCCGTTGCCCACGATGCCGGCCGCCTCGCCGCAGCGCACGCGACGACCATGGAGGGGATGCGCCGCGCCATTGCTGCCGGGGTCGACACGATCGAGCACGGCTATGGCGGCACCGCCGAGATCTTCAAGGCGATGGCGGCGAAGAGGATCGCACTCTGCCCGACGCTTGGCGCATCGGAAGCCTATGCGCGCTATTTCGAGCATTGGAATGGCGCGGAGCCGGCACCCGAGAGCGTGCAGGAAAACCGGCGTTCGTTTCGTCTCGCAATGCAGGCCGGCGTCCCGATCTGCATGGGCGGCGACGTCGGGGTCTTCGCGCACGGCGAGAACTGGCGCGAAATGGATGCGATGCAGCGCGCCGGAATGGCCGCGGCCGAGGTCATGATCGCAGCGACCTCCGGCAACGCGCGCATCTTTCACCTCACCGATCGCGGGGAGGTGAGACCTGGTCTTCTGGCGGATCTCGTCGCGGTCGACGGCGATCCTACCCGCGACGTCCTTGCCGTGCGCAACATCCGCCTGGTGATGAAGGGCGGCACGGTCGTCAGGCAGCAATAGCGTCATGAGCTCGAGCATCGAACGGCGCACTTTCCTCGGCAGCAGCCTCGCCCTCATCGCCGGAGCCGCCGCCGCCGAGCCCCCTCCGACGCGGGCGGCCGACGACCCGCAGGCGCCCTTCTGGCCGCCGAGGGAACGGTTTCCGCTCTGGCCCGGCCCGCCGCCGGGCGCTCCCGCCAAGCCCATCGTCCCCAACTGGACGATGAATGGCTCGCCCCCCAACCGCCAGCTCTGGATCCGCGGCGTGCCAATGAGCGAAGTGCACGTCTTTCGCGCAGCGCGGCCGGACGGCTCCGCTCTCCTGGCAATTCCTGGCGGCGGATATGAGTTCATCTCGGTCGAGAACGAGGGCATCGATACCGCCGAGCGGTTCAACGCCGAGGGCACGACTGTCTTCGTCCTCACCTATCGCCTGCCGGCCGAAGGCTGGAGCCATCGCTCGGTCGTTCCGCTGCAGGACGCGCAGCGCGCGATGCGGCTGATCCGCTCGCGCGCCGCCGAGCTCAGGATCGATCCCGAACGACTTGGCGTGATCGGCTTTTCAGCCGGCGGGCATCTCGCGGCCGACCTTGCGGTTTCATTCGACGAGCCCGTCTATACTCCGATCGATCCCGCCGACCGGCTTTCGGCACGGCCTTCCTATGCGGGGCTCGTCTATCCCGTGGCGACCCTTGCCTCCTTCACCCACGCCGGCTCACGCGACAACCTGCTCGGTCCCGGCGCATCTTTGGATCTTGCAGCAGCACGCTCGCCCGAGAAGCATGTCACGAGCAGGACCCCGCCGAGCTTCGTCGTCGCCGCGTTCGATGACACCACGGTCCCAATCGAGAACAGCCTTGCCTGGATCGCCGCGTGCCGCGCGGCGAAGACGAGCATCGAAGCCTATCTGATGGCCGAGGGCGGGCATGGCTTCGGGTTCCAGCTGCCGAGGGACAATCCCGGCTCGCGCTGGCCCGACCTTTTCGCGCTCTGGATGCGCAAGCACGGCGGCTGACATGAGAGCCTTCACTCGCGCCGTCAGCCCGCGCCTCGCGGAATGCCAGCTGACGCATCTCGAGCGCGTGCCGCTCGACGCCGCACGTGCGGCCGAGCAGCATGCGGCATACGAACAGGCACTGGTTGAAGCCGGGCTGTTGATCATCCGGCTTGAAGAGCTCCCCGACGATCCCGACGCGGTCTTCGTCGAGGACACCGCCCTCCTGCTCGGCGACCATGCAGTGATCACGCGCCCGGGCGCGCCCTCGCGGATCGGCGAGACGGGCTCGACCGCTCGAGGGCTTGGCGGGGAATTCAACCTCCACCGGATCGAAGCCGGCTATCTTGACGGCGGCGACGTCCTCAAGATCGGCCGCACGCTCTATGTCGGCCGATCAAGCCGCACGGACGCAGACGGAATTGCGAGCCTCAAAGCGCTCGTCGCGCCGCTTGGTTACGAAGTCGTCGCGGCCGAGCTGCGCGATTGCCTGCACCTTAAGACAGGCGCCACATTCGCGGGGCCCGACGAGGCCGGGAACCTTGTGCTCCTTTATAGCCAAAGCGCCGTCGATCCCGCCCAGTTCGCCGGGGTCGAACCCGTTGCCGTCGTTGAACCCGCGGCCGCCAACTGCATCCGCGCCGGCGATCGCCTCATCCTTCCCGCCGGCAATCCTGCCACTGCGCAGCTGCTGCGGAAGCGCGGTTTCCTGACGATCGAGGTCGACGTTTCCGAGCTTCAGAAGGCAGAAGCCGGAGTGACCTGCATGAGCCTTATCGACGAGCGCGCCTAGCGGTTGACGGTCTCCATCCCGCCCGCGTGGTAGCGCTCGCCGGCGGCGGCTCCGGGCGGGAGGATCGCATCGAGCCGCCCCAGGTCGTCGCCCGTCAGCTCCACCTTCAGCGCGTCGATGTTCTGATCGAGATATTTGACGTGCTTGGTCCCGGGGATCGGCACGATGTCCTCGCCCTGCGCGAGAACCCAGGCGAGCGCGAGCTGGGCGGTCGTGCACCCCTTCTCCTTCGCCATTTTCTCGACTTCGCGCACGAGCTCGACGTTCTTCTCGAAATTCTCGCCCTGGAATCGGGGATGGTTCTTGCGAAAGTCGCCTTCGGGAAAATCCGCGGGCGACTTGAACTGGCCGGTGAGGAAGCCGCGGCCGAGCGGCGAATAAGCGACATAGCCGATGCCAAGTTCGCGAACCGTCGGCAGCACTTCAGCCTCGGCATCGCGGCTCCACAAGGAAAGCTCGGTCTGGACCGCGGTGATCGGGTGAACCGAATGTGCGCGGCGAATGGTCTGCGGCGCTGCCTCCGAGAGGCCAAGGAAGCGGACCTTCCCCTCCTCCTTGAGGCGGGCCATCTCCCCGACCGTTTCCTCGATCGGCACCTTGGTATCGACGCGGTGCTGGTAATAAAGATCGATCGTCTCGACGCCGAGCCGCCTGAGGCTCGCCTCGCATGCCGAGCGAACATATTGAGGATCGCCGCGAACGCCCAGGAACTCGCCGTTGGGACCGCGGACGTTGCCGAACTTGGTGGCGAGGAAGACCTCGTCGCGCCGATCGGCGATCGCGCGCCCGACCAGTTCCTCGTTCCTGCCCCAGCCGTACATGTCGGCGGTATCGAGGAAGCTGACGCCGCGATCGAGCGCATGGTGGATGGTCGCGACCGATTCCGCCTCGCTTCCGCCGACGTAGAATTCGCTCATGCCCATGCAGCCAAGGCCGATTGCCGAGACCTCGGGTCCGTTATTGCCGAGCCGTCGTTTGCCGATTGCGAACATCGTTCTTCTCCCTTTCATGGCCCGCCGAGCAGGCGCCGCGCGTCGCCAGCCCCAAATGGGATCGCCACGCGCTTGTGACGAGAGGTAGCGCCAGAAACGATCTTCACTTCTGCACGGCTGATCCCGAGCGCCTTTGCAAGGACGAGGACGACAGCCCGGTTGGCGGCTCCGTCGGCGGGAGCCGCCGCGACCCTCACCTCGAGCTCCTCTTTGCCATCGGCTCCAATGCGCCAGCCGCCGATGCCGGGGCGGCTTGAGCGCGGCGTGACGCGGATCGCGAGCTCGCTGGTCAATCCATGTGGACCGGCGGGCCGCCGCCGCCGGCCTTGTTCCCGCGCCGCATGAACAGGAGCAGCGGCAGCACGGCGAAGGTGATGATCATCATCAGCTTGAAGTCGTCGAGATAGGCGATGAAGAGCGCCTGCTTGTTGATCACGGCGTTGATGTAGGCGAGCGCCGTCGGGCCCGCGACCGGCGCGGCAGTCTGCAGGATCGTCGGATCAGCGGTCGGGATCGTCTGCTGCGTGATCTGAGCCGCCATGTCCGCGTGGCTGATCTGGGTCAGCCGCACGAGCTCGGTGCTGACGACCGAAATTCCGATCGACCCGCCGATGTTGCGCGAAAGGTTGAGTAGGGCAGCGGCGGTCGTTCGCGCCGCTGCCGGCAGGGTCTCGAAGGCAAGGCTCTGAAGCGGCACGAAGATCAATCCGAGCCCCAGCCCCTGGACGACGCCGCTGACGATCACCGGGCGCGAGGGCTGGTCGATCGCAAAGCCAGTCATGAGGTACAACGAGACGCCCATGAGGACGACGCCGAGACCGACGAGGAGCCGGGCGTCGATCTTGCCGGTAAGGCGCCCGGCGAGAAGCATCGAGATCAGCGTCCCGACCCCGCGCGGCGCAGTCAGGAAGCCCGACTGGAGCACCGAATAGCCGTACAAGGTCTGGAGCAGCGGCGGGAGCAGGGCGAGACCGGCGAGAAGGAGGACGCCCGTCACCGCCATGAACAGCATGCCGGTCGCAAAATTGCGATCCTTGAAGAGCGCGCGGTCGAACAGGGGATGCTTCGCCATGATCATGTGGACGAGGAACATCCAGCCGGCGGCGATCGCGAGGCCCGCCTCGATCCGGATCTCCCAGCTTGAGAACCAATCCTTCTGCTCGCCCCGATCGAGGCAGAACTGCAGGGCCGCGACCGCGACCGCCAGCAATGCGAAACCGAACATGTCGAACTTGCGGTCGTGCTTCTCGCTCGTCGGCATGAACTGGCTCATGATGAGGATGCACAAGATCCCGACCGGCAGGTTGACGAGGAATACCCAGCGCCAGTTGTAATTGTCGGTCAGCCAGCCGCCAAGCACCGGCCCGAGGATCGGGCCAATCATGACGCCGCCGCCGAACAGGGCCATCGCCTGGCCATGTTTCTCGCGCGGGTTGATGTCGAAAAGGGTCGCCTGCGCGAGCGGGACGATGAAGGCGCCGCCGACCCCCTGGAGAGCGCGAAAGAGCACCATCTCGGGAAGCGAGGTTGCAGTCGCGCAGAGGACCGAGGCGGCGGTGAAGAGGACGACCGAGATCAAGAGCAGCCGTTTCCTGCCGACGCGGTCGGCAAGCCAGCCGCTGATCGGCAACGCGATCGCGGACGCGACGATATAGCTCGTCAGAACCCAGTTGATCGTATCCTGCGTCGCACTGAGGCTCGCCTGCATGTGCGGCAGCGCAACATTGGCGATCGTCGTATCGAGGACCTGCAGGAGCACGGCCGTCATCACGCCGACCGTGACGATCAGCCGCTGGGTTCTTGGCAACGGATGGGTGGCTTCGGCCGCGCTGGCCATGTGGCTTATTTCTTCCCGCTTCTGTCGAAGAAGACCGTTGCGTTGACCGAGAGGCCGGCAATCATCGGCTTCGACGGCGTTCCGTCAAAAGCGATCCGGACGGGCACGCGCTGCGTGACCTTGACCCAGTTGCCGTTGGCGTTCTGCGCTGGAAGGAGCGAGAATTCGCTCCCGGTCCCGGCCCCGATGCTCTGGACGTGCGCCTGGAATTTCTGACCGGGATAAGCATCGACCGTGACCTCCGCGCGCTGGCCCGGGACCATGCGCCCGACATCCTTCTCCTTGAAGTTGGCGTCGACCCACGCGGTCATGCTGTGGACGAGCGACATCGCGCCGATCCCGGTCACCGCCATCTGGCCGACCTGGAGATTGTCGGCATTCTCGACCGTGCCGTCCATCGGCGCATGAACGTCGGTGCGCTGAAGCTCCAGCTGCGCCTTGTCGACGGCGGCCTTGGCCTGCGCGATCTGGGGCTGGTTGCCGGTCGGCGCGAGGGCGGCGTGAGCACTCGCGGCGCGGGCTTTTGCATCGGCGAGCTGCTGCTCGGCGGTTTTCACTTCATTGAGGGCGTCCTCATAGTCCGCGCGCGTCGTGAACCCCTGCTTGAGCAGCGCCTGCTGGCGGCCCAGGGCATTCTGCTTGATCGCGAGATTGGCCTCTGCGCCCGTAATGTCAGCGCCGGTTCCGGCGGCCTGGGTCTGCAGCTGGACGGTCTGCAGCTCGGCACTGGCAAGCTGCGCCTGCGCCTGCTCGAGCGCGACGCGATAGGGCTGCGGATCGATGCGGAAGATAAGATCGCCCCGCTTCACATGCGCGCCGTTGCGAACGAAGACCTGGACGATCTGTCCGTTCACCTGCGGGCTGACGGAAACAATGTCCTGCTTGATCTGGGCATCATCGGTCGAGACGCTTCCGCCGCTCGTCAGCCAGTAATAGCCGCCGCCGATCAGCAGCAGCGCGGGCACGATCAGCATGAGGACCGTCCGCAGGACGCCCTTGCCGCCAGGAATCCTGACCTTGCGCCTGACCTTCGGGGCCTCTGCGGCCTGTGAACCGGTCATCGGTTCCGTCGCCATCTTGTTCATTCGTTAGACACCCTGTTCAAAGCATTGGTCTGGCAAGCGTTGTCGCGAGCGCGGGCGAGCACCCGGCGAGCGATCTCGATGTCCTTCGGATCAATTCCTGCAAACGCCTCGGCGATCATGGCGTTGGCGATCCCCCTCAGCTTGGCGATGAGCGGCTCTGCCTTTGCGGTGACGTGAAGGCGCCAGGCGCGCCGGTCCAGGGGATCTGCCTTGCGTTCGACAAGGCCGCTTTCCTCGAGCCTGTCGATGATCCTCGAAAGCGTAATCGGCTCGATATCGAGCATGTCCGAGAGCTCGATCTGACGCAGACCCGGCTGGCGCTCCAGCCGGAACAGCACTTTCCACTGCGCGCGCGTCACTCCAAGCCCGACCGCGCGGCGGTCGAAGGCCTTGCGCAGCGCGTGCGCCGTTTCTGCGATCTCGAACGGGAACGTTTCCATTGGCCACCGATATAATAAGCATGCTTATATTAAGCAATGCCAAAGAAGCGACAAGGTTCCCGTCGGAAGCGACGAACCGGCCTCGCTTGCGTTCAACGCGCAAGAGGTGCTTTTGGGAGCGCTGCAGAAGGAGACAGGCCGATGCTTTTCGTATGGCTGGGTTTCTTGAAGGACGGCGGCGAACCCGATCAGCAGGTTCAGCAGGAAACGAATGATTTCCTCGAGCAGCCGTTCATTCCGATCAAGGCCGCAGGAGTGCTGCGAAAGGCCGACGGCGGGCGCGCCGGGATGATGATGATCTTCGAGGCTGAGACCCAGGCCGCGGCCGAGGCGCTGGTCAGCACCAGCCCGTTTCGCCGCGCCGGCCTCTACGAGCAATATCACCTGCTCGAGTTCAACAACGAGATCGGCTGAGCATCAGCGCCGGCTGTCAGCCTGATGCACCCCGCGGTCGCCCCGCGCCCCCTAGGCCGCGGTCTTCCCGCTCCCGCGCCCGCCGTCCTCTCGCCCTCCCGGCACGAGAAAAATCGCACGCGGGAGGAGCGGAAACCGAGATTGACGATGATCGCCGTTCGCTCATCATGGAGGTTATGAAAAGAACCCGCCTCGACAAGGCCGCCCTGCTCGTCGCCCCAGGACTCGGCATCGCGCTTTCAGCCACCGGCGTTCCCGTCCAGGCGAGGACCGACAATGGCGCCGCGATCGAACGGCCGGACCGTGCCGGGGTGACCAGCGGGACCTTGCAAGGAAAGGATTCGCATGGCGGGCGATCGGTCAGCCTTTCGCTCAGCCCGAATGACGTGATCCCTACCGGAAATGACTGGATCGCGCTGCCCTCGATCCGCGCCGGCGACGGGGCTCTCCAGAATTTCAACGTCATTTCGATGCGCTATCGCGGGCTGCTCGAGATAGCCGGCGTCGCCGACCGGCCCCTGATGGCGCCCTTCATCGAGATCGCGGGCGTGCGCCAGCCGCTCTCGCATCTCCAATGGTCACTTCGCGACTATTGGATCCCGACGGGCACAATGGAAACCGACGGCGTTCGCGTCAGGCTGACCTATGCTGCCCCGCCCGCGAGCCGCGCGGCGATCGTGCGCCTCGAAGTCACGAACATGCGGACCGCTCCGGTCAAGGTCGCGCCGGGAATGGAAATGGACTGGGGCCGCACCAACCGCGTCACCTATTCGCCCGAACCGCTGAGCGGCAGCCGGGCCATGTCGCCCACCCCGATCGACAGCGACATGGAGATATTCAAATATAATACTGACGACACCCAGATGGCCTGGGGCTTCGCTTATGTGGGCTCGGAAGGAACCCTCCACGCCGACGCCGCTAATCCGGGGCTTACCGCGCGCCGCGAAGCGCTGCTCGCTCCCGGCCAGACGCTCGATATCCACTTCATCATCGGCGCCGGGCTGGACGAGTATAGCGCCGCTTATGCGATGCGTGTCCTCAACAAGAGGATCGATCGCTACGGCCTCGACGGCGTGATCGAGGAGGCCGCGGACGACGCGCACCGCCGTACCCGCACCACCGGCGATCCGGCCCTCGACATGGTCATGGACCGCAATCTTCTCTTCACGACCTATTACGCCTGGGGGCGGGCAATCGACACCGAGCAGTTTGTCGGGATGACCTCGCGCAGCAATCGCTATTATGTTTCGGCTGCCTACTGGGACCGCGACGCCCTCCTGTGGAGTTTCCCGGCACTCCTCGACAGCGACCCCGCACGAGCCCGCGAGGCGCTCGACTATGCCCTTGGTCCGCAGGCGCGCAACGCCGGCATCCACAGCCGGTTCATCGACGGCGTTGTCCTCGAGGATGGATTCGAACTGGACGAGCTGGTCGCGCCGATCGTCGCGCTCGCCTCTTACCTCGAACAAACCCACGACATGTCGATGCTCGAGCGGCACCGCGCGATCATCGCTACCCTTCTCGAAAAGCTGCGGGCGCAGCGCGATCCCGCGACCGGCCTTTTCGCGACCTTCCAGGATTCGCAGGACGAGTATCTTCGCAAGCCCTTCTCGATCTACGACAATGTCCTTGCCTGGAAGGCTCTGGGCGATCTCGCAAAGATTGCCGGCGAGGAGCATCACGCCAGCGAATCGGATGCCCTCAGATCAGATGCCGCGAGGCTTGATTCCGCGATCCGCCGCTACGGTGTTCTGGCCGGTGCCGATGGCGCTGGCGGTCCGATCTTCGCTGCTGTTGTGAACGAAGCCGGCGGCGACTTCGTCGACGTTCCGCCGGGCTCGCTGATGAAGCTGCCCGCGCTCGGATTTATCAGCGAGGACGACCCGCTTTTCCGCCGCACCTACGCGTGGCTGCATTCAATGCATTACACCTATAGCTATTCCGACCAGCCCTTCGGGTTGCCGGGAAGCTATCGCTTGCCGTTCACCACCTCATGGGAAGTGGCCGACCATCTGCGCCTCAAGGCGGGTCGCGCCAGGGCGCTGATGATCCTCAAGCAGAGCCCGTGGGATGGCGGCATCATCACTGAGGGCGTGAAGCCAGCGACCGGCGTTCCCGACAGCCAGGGGCTCGCGTTCGCGACGGCAGCGGGTTACGTCGCTCACACCATTTGCAAGCAATTTTGCACCGACCGAAAATGAACAGGTAACGGGCCGGCGCGAGGCCGAACCGCGGATTGGCTGTCCGGATCGGGGGATCGGCGCTTGCCGTCACCGGGGGATGCGAGGTGGAGCGGGTAACGGGAATCGAACCCGTGCGTTCAGCTTGGGAAGCTGACAGGCTACCATTACATCATACCCGCGCAGTAAACTGCGAAAACTCCGTGGCGGACCTCGTTCTTGCCAAGTTCCCCGGGGAACTTTGAGTCCCTGCGCGCTCTAATGCGGTCCGCCACGTCCTCGCAAGGGCCTTGGCATGGCAAAGCGAACCTCGATCGCATCCACAGGCTGACGGTTGCGCCGAGTGAATTCCAGTGGCGGCCGACGACGACGACGCCTCAGATGCCGCCCTCGGTGGGCTCGAACCCCGCCTGCCTCAGACGCTCCACCAAATCGTCGCCGGTCAGCCGCGCCAGCTCGGCGTCCACTGACCGGATCACGAAATTGGCGCCGTAGAGCCCATCCTTGAAGAACGGATAGCTACCGATCGCGACCCCTGGGTGCGCAGCTTCGGTCTCGCGCAAAAGGTCGGCGACATCGCTCTCGGGAGCGCGGGCGCCGACGGTGACCGAAACCACGGGGCGTCCCCCCTCGAGTTTTCCCCTGAGGCCCTCGAGCATGCTTGCTGCAATCCCGGGTACGCCGGCGAGGATGAACACATTCAAGATCCTGATCCCCGGTGCACCCGAGCTTGGATTTTCAATGAGCTCCGCCCCTTCGGGGACGCGTGCCATCCGCAGCCTCGCTGCGGTGAGGCCGCCGGGACGATCGCGGTAATAATCCTCAAGGATCTTGCGCGCCGCCGGATCGACGACGACGCCGACGCCAAGCGCCGAGGCGACGGCATCGACCGTGATATCGTCATGCGTCGGTCCGATGCCGCCCGTCGTGAACAGATAATCGTGCTTCACCCGCAGCGCGTTGACGGCTTCGCCGATCCGCTCGCTGTCGTCAGGGACGACGCGCACCTCCGCAAGCCTGATCCCCTGCTCGTTCAGCCAGGTTGCGACCTGCGCCACGTTCCGGTCCTGCGTGCGGCCTGAAAGGATCTCGTCTCCGATCACCACGAGCGCAGCCGTCCAGACCCGGTCAGTAACCATTGCCCTGCCCTAGCCCGGTCGGCCAAGAGCGCAACAGGCTTGCGCACCGACGTGCTGCAAAAGTCATGTCGCGTCCGGCTTTGCCCCGGAACAGCCTCGAGGCGCGCGTCCGCGCGGTCGCTCGCGCCCCAATCGGCCTTGGGACACAGGGTTCGTTGATGGGCGGCAATTCGCGCGCGGACGGGGTGCAAATCGGCGCTTGCGCGACTAATTAAGGCCGATGACTCAATATATCAGCGTCGCTGCCGACGATCGCGCCGAATCGCGCAACGGCGTCATCAAGCTGCACGGCCCCGAGGCATTCGAGGGAATGCGCAGCGCCGGCCGGCTCGCCGCCGAGATCCTCGACGCGCTTGCATCCCACGTCGTTCCCGGCGTGACGACCCAGGAGCTCGACGAGATCGTCTACCGGATGACCCTCGAGGGCGGCGGCGTTCCGGCAACGCTCGGCTACCGCGGCTATACGAAGAGCTGCTGCGTCTCGGTGAACCATGTCGTGTGCCATGGCATCCCCTCCGATCGCGCGCTCAAGGATGGCGACATCGTCAACATCGACGTAACGCCAATCCTCGATGGCTGGCACGGCGATACCAGCAGGATGTACCTCGTTGGCGACGTCCCGCTGCGCGCTCGAAAGCTCGTCGACGTGACCTACGAATGCCTTGTCCTCGGGCTCGAGCAGGCCAAGCCCGGCAATCATCTCGGCGACATCGCCAACGCCATCCAGCGCCACGCCGAATCGCACCGTTACAGCGTGGTCCGAGATTTTTGCGGCCATGGCGTCGGGCGCCTGTTCCACGACAGTCCCGAGGTCGTGCATGCCGGCCGCCCGGGAACCGGGCCGGAACTGAAACCCGGCATGATCTTCACGGTCGAGCCGATGATCAACCTCGGCCGCGCCGACGTTAAGGTTCTCGACGACGGCTGGACCGCGGTCACCCGCGACCGTTCGCTGTCCGCCCAGTTCGAGCACTCGATCGGGATCACCGAGACGGGCTGCGAGATCTTTACGAAAAGCCCCGCCGGTCTCGATCGGCCGTACGCCTGACGAAAGAACAGGCCAGCCGTTCGTCGGCTCGTCGAAAAGGCTTGGGCTTGCCTTGACGGGCGCTGCCATCCCCTTGATCAAACCCGGAAAAAATTGGGGGGATCGATGCTCGAGATCAAGAATCTGTCGCACACCTATGCGAACGGCACCGTCGCGCTCGACGACGTCAGCCTTTCGATCCCGCGCGGCATGTACGGCCTGCTCGGGCCGAACGGCGCGGGAAAGTCGACGCTCATGCGGACGGTTGCGACCTTGCAGCAGCCGACTGCGGGCTCGATCCAGTTCGGCGATATCGATGTCCTTGCCGACCCTGAGCGGCTGCGGCGAACGCTTGGCTATCTCCCCCAGGATTTCGGCGTCTACCCGCGCGTCTCGGCCTATGCGATGCTCGACCAGCTTGCGGTGCTGAAGGGCATCACCGGCCGCTCGCAGCGCAAGGCCGTCGTCGAGACCCTCCTTGAACAGACCAATCTCTGGGGCGTCCGCAGCAAGTCCATCGCGGGCTTTTCAGGGGGTATGCGACAGCGCTTCGGGATCGCCCAGGCACTGATCGGCAATCCCGAGCTCATCATCGTCGACGAGCCCACTGCCGGGCTCGATCCCGAAGAGCGCAACCGCTTCCTCAACCTTCTCGCCGAGATTGGCGACAATGTCGTTGTCATTCTCTCGACGCACATCGTCGACGACGTCGCCGACCTCTGCCCGCGCATGGCTGTCCTCGCCAACGGCCGTGTCCAGCTCGAAGGACGACCCTCAGAGCTGATCACTGCCACCCGCGGCAGGATCTGGAAGAAGGTCATCGGGCGCGATGACCTTGAGGATTATCAGTCCCATTACGAGGTGATCTCGACCCGGCTCTTTGCCGGAAACTCCGTCATCCACGTGCTCGCCGAGGAGCAGCCGCAAGGCTTCGAGCCTGTCGAGGGCGGACTTGAGGACGTCTATTTCTCGACGCTCTCCACGCTTCGCCGCGCGGCCTGAGGGAGTCTCCGATGATCCTGGGAATCACCGGATTCGAAATCCGTTACCAGCTGCGCAATCCCGTCTTCTGGGTTGCGATCGCGATCTTCTTCCTGTTGGGCTTCGGGATCACGGCGAGCGAGAACGTCAGCGTCGGAACTCCAGGCGCGGTCCACGAGAATGCGCCTTATGCGATCGCAGTCACGACAGCGGTCCTGACCCTCTTCTACCTCTTCGTGGTGACCGCCTTCGTCGCCAATGCCATCGTGCGCGACGATGTCAGCGGCTTTGCGCCAATCGTGCGCGCGACCTCGGTCACTGCAAGGCAAATCGTCATCGGCCGCTTTCTCGGCGGATTGATCATCGCCTGGCTCGGATATCTCGCGGTGCCGCTCGGAATGGCGGTCGGCGCAGCAATGCCATGGGTCGATCCGGAAACGGTCGGCCCGCAGAATCTCATCTATTACGCCTGGAACTTCGCGGTCTTCGCGATTCCCAACGTCCTTTTGACCTGCGCGGTCCTGTTCGCGCTTGCAACCGTGCTCCGCTCGATGATGGCCGCTTACATCGGCGCGGTCCTCATGGTGATGGGCTATCTCGTCACCATCAGCGTGCTCGGCCAGAAAATCGAATATCGCGAGGCCTTCGCGCGCTGGGAGCCGCTCGGCAACGGCGCGCTTCGAGAAGCCACCCGCTACTGGACCCAGAGCGAGATGAACAGCCGCCTCGTCGAGCTTGGCGGGACCCTGCTCTTCAACCGTATCTGGGCGATCCTTCTCGCCTTGCTGTTCCTTGGCTTCACCCTGTGGCGCTTCACCATGACCGAACGCGCGCCCTCGAAGCGTCGTCTCCGCAGGCTCGCCAAGCGCGAGGCGAAAGCCGCGCTTATCGCTGCTGCCGAGCCGGACCGGGGAGGCCGCCGCGTGGTTGCGCGCGAAGCGAGCCCGTCCCGCCTGGAACAGTTCCTGATGCGCCTCAGGATCGAGGTCCGGATGGTGCTGACGAGCCCGGGGACCATTGTCCTTACCCTGTTCGCGATCGGCAATACGGCGGCATTCCTGTGGTTCGCCGGCTCCGCCTACGGCACCACCGAGCACCCGACCCTTGCTGCGACCGTCACCGCCGTGCGCGGCAACTTCCAGATCGTCCTCCTGATGATCGCGGCTTTCTACGGCGGCGAACTCGTCTGGCGCGAGCGCGACCGCAAGCTCAACGAGCTGATCGATTCAACCCCGGTTCCGAGCTGGGTGATGACGGTCCCCAAGATGCTTGCCATCTTTGTCGTCCTGCTCGCGGTCAACGTCGCCGCGATGGCGACCGGCCTTTTCTACCAGCTGGTGGAAGGCGCGCGCGTGATCGGCATCCCGCAATATCTTGGCTGGTTCATCTTGCCCTCGGCTCTCGACGGGCTGCTGATCGCGACCCTCGCGGTCTTCGTCCAGGTGCTCAGCCCCAACAAATATGTCGGCTGGGGCGTCCTCTTCGTCTGGTTCATCAGCGGCATCTTCCTCAACAACATGGGCTATTCAGACCCGCTCTACACCTACGACGGGTCACCCAATGTTCCGCTCAGCGACTTCGTCGGCGCTGGAAGCTTCTGGAAGGGTGCGGCGGTATTCCAGTTCTACTGGCTCTGCTTCGCGGTGATCCTCGCGGTCATCGCGCACCTGCTGTGGCCGCGCGGCACCGATCTTTCGCTTCGCAGCCGCGTCAGGCACATGCCGCGCTTCCTTAGCACGCCCGCTCTCTCCATCGCCGGGGTCGCGCTGATCGCGATGGCGGCGACCGGCGCCTATGCTTATTACAACATCAAGATCCTCAACCTCTACCAGACCCGCGACGAGGCGGAGAAGTTCAGCGCCGATTACGAGCGCAAGTATCTCAAGTACGAGAAGCTCCCGCAGCCGGCGATCACCAACGTCTCGCTCGACGTCGAGCTCTTCCCCAAGAAGCGCATGCTCCTCACCAATGGGCGCTATGACCTGACCAACAAGACCGCCGCTCCGATCAGCGAAGTCCATGTGCGCAAGGGCAGCGAGAGCCTCGAATGGCTGAAGCTCGACATAGCCGGCGCCCATCTCGTCAGCGACGACCCGAAATTTGGTTATCGCATCTATCGCTTCGACAAGCCGCTGGCGCCTGGGGCAAGTTCAACGCTGAGCTTTACCTCGCGCCTATGGCGCCGCGGTTTCCCGGCGTTCGACCCAGCGACCGACATCATCGAAAACGGCACCTTCGTGAACAATAGCGATTTCGCGCCGATCATCGGCATGGACCGGTCAAGCCTGCTCAGCGACCGCGCCAAGCGCAGGCGCCAGCACCTCCCTCCGGAGCTGCGGATGGCGAAGCTCGAGGACATGTCGGCGACGAGGCGCAACTATATTGGCGCGGACTGGGTCACCTCGCAGATCCGCGTCAGCACCGATGCGGACCAGACACCGATCGCGCCCGGCAACCGGGTGTCGGACGTTACCAGCGGCGGTCGTCGGACTGCGACATTCGTCAGCACCGCGCCAATCCTCAATTTCTTCTCGATCCAGTCAGCCGACTACAAGGTCGCCTCGCTCGACCACAACGGGATCAACCTGTCCGTTTTCTACCATGACGGCCACGACTGGAACGTCGAGAAGATGCTCCACGCGATGGGCGCGGCGCTCGATTATTACCGGTCCCACTTTGGTCCTTACCAGTTCAACTATGCGAGGATCATCGAATTCCCGGGCTACAACAGCTTCGCCCAGGCGTTTGCCGGGACCATGCCTTATTCGGAATCGATCGGCTTCGTCGCCAACACGAACGATCCCGACAAGATCGACTTCACGACCTATGTCGTCGCGCACGAGATGTCGCACCAATATTGGGCGCACCAGCTGGTCGGCGCCGACATGCAGGGCGGGACGCTCACCAGCGAGACGCTCGCTCAATATTCGGCATTGATGGTGATGAAGCACCTCTACGGCCCGGACAAGATTCGCCGCTTCCTCAAGTATGAGCTCGACAATTATCTGCGCGGCCGCCAGTCGGAGGCGATCGAGGAAGTGCCGCTCGAGCGCGTCGAGAACCAGCAATATATCCATTATCGCAAGGGCGCCCTTGCGATGTACCTCCTGCAGCAGCGGCTTGGCGAAGCTGCAGTCGATCGGGCGCTCGCCCGTTTCGACGCCAGGTGGCGCTTCAAGGGCCCTCCCTATCTGCGCTCGGTCGACCTCATCGACGAGTTCCGCAAGGAGGCGAAGACGCCGCAGCAGCAGCAGTTGATCA
The DNA here is from genome assembly GCA_035470745.1 of Sphingomicrobium sp. GTDB lineage: Bacteria > Pseudomonadota > Alphaproteobacteria > Sphingomonadales > Sphingomonadaceae > Sphingomicrobium. Next base: position 17,636 of record DATIQO010000207.1, read on the forward strand.
CCGACCTGTTCGAGAAGATCACGCTCTATGACCTCAAGGTCGCCGACGCGAAAACCCGCAAGGACGCAAGCGGATGGACGACGACGCTGACGGTCAAGGCCGACAAATTCTATGCGAGCGGCAAGGGCGTCGAGCAAAGGACCAGGCTCGCCGAACCGATCGAGATCGGCCTATTCACCGCCCGGCCAGGCCTTGGCGCCTTTTCGTCAAAGGACGTCATCATGATGGAGCAAACGCCGCTTGCGAACGGCACGCAGACCTTTGTGATCCACAGCGCGAAAAAGCCTGCCTTTGCGGGCGTCGATCCCTACAATTTCTACATCGACCGCAACAGCGACGATAATGTGAAGGAGGTTACGGCGAGCTGAGGCTCGCCCTTCGGGAGCTTTTGCTTTATTGACACGTTTGTCAGCAAATGGGAGCCTCGACCGGCTCGTCTTTTTCAAGGTGCCCTGGAAGTGTCCTTTTCTCATCCCGTGGCGATCGAGCCTTCGGATATTGACCACATGGGGCACGTCAACAACGCCGTGTACCTCAAGTGGGTGCAGGACGCCGTGGTCGACTATTGGAACAGCGTTGCTCCCCCTGGCGCGGTCGCGCAGCACCTTTGGGTCGCACTCAAGCATGAAATCACCTACCTCAGGCCGACATTCCTTCAGGACAATGTCGTCGCCGAGGTCGTGGCCGAGAAGGTCGAGGGAGCCCGGGCATTCTTCCGAACGGTGCTTCGCCGCGGCGACGAGGTTCTGAGCGAAATCCAGAGCTGCTGGTGCTGTCTCGACGCGGCAACGAAGCGCCCGGCCCGCCTGGCGCGCGACATTGCCGCTCGGTTCCTTTCCTCAAACTAGGCGCCCTTGAGGGGCGCTCGAGGCACAGCATCAGTGCGACGAGGAACCGGCGCCGCTCGCTAGGCCGCCGCCGCTTTCCTCGCGTCCCACCGCTCGGCGAGCCCTCGCGCCGCCTCCACATCGCCCGGGAAATCGACTTCGCCCCACTCTTCGCCGTTGATGTCGAGTGTCCACACCTCGCTCACCTGGGCGATCTGGTGGATGACGCGAAGGTACCAGATGGTTGTCCCCTCGGGAGTGCGGATCGCCCGCTCGATCGCCTGCCGGAACTCGCTCGCCCCTCCGGAGCGAAAGGCGAGCAGGCCGATCGATTCGGCATTGACGCTCTCAAGCGGCAAACGCTTGCCGATCGCTTTGAGGCGACCGCCCTCCTCGACGACCTTCATGTCGTCCTCGTCGTACGAGGCCTTGCGGTCGATCGTCACGCATATCCCGGCCTGAGCATTGGCAAGGACCCGCGCCATCAGCGAATCGGAGACGAGCGTGTCCCCGTTCCACACCAGGCAATCGTCGCCAAGCTCCTCTCGCGCCATGAACAGCGAGCCGGTATTGTCGGCGACCTTGTAGAAGGGATTGTAGATCGTTCGGACCCTCGGCCCGCCGCTGCGTCGCGCGATTGCGCCCTCGACCAGCTCGTCGTGGAAGCCGGTGACGACCACCGCCTCGTGAACACCGTTCGATTCGAGCGTATCGAGCTGCCGATCGAGCAGGCTGCGCCCGCCAAAATCGATCAGGCACTTGGGCCGGTCGTCGACGAGATGGCCGAGACGGGAGCCCTGACCGGCGGAAAGGATGATCGCCTTCATTTCGCTTGGGCCAGTGCCTTCCAAATGCGGCGGCGATTGGGCATTAGCCAACATGCAATCGCTACAGCGGGGCTGCCGTGAAGAAGATCGAAGCGATCATCAAGCCGTTCAAGCTGGACGACGTCAAGGACGCGCTCCACGACGTGGGCGTCTCGGGAATCACCGTCTCCGAAGTGAAGGGCTTTGGACGGCAGAAGGGACATACCGAGCTCTATCGCGGCGCCGAATATGTCATCGACTTCCTGCCCAAGGTCAAAGTCGAGGTCGTGGTCGAGGATTCGCTCGTCGACAATGTCGTCGAAGCGATCGAGAGCGCGGCCCGCACCGGCCGGATCGGGGACGGCAAGATCTTCGTCATCGACGTCGAACAGGCGATCCGGATTCGCACCGGCGACCGCGGGGCCGACGCGATCTAGATGAGCGATAACCGGCAGATGCTTGCTTCAATGTCGCCGGACGAGCTCCGATCGGCGATGCGCAGCCTCGGCTACCGTACCCAGAACGACCTCGCCCAGGCGATCGGCGTGTCGCGTTCGGCGGTCAGTCTATGGCTCGAGGGCAAGGTCGGCGTGCCCCGCCCCGTCGCCATGCTCCTGAGGATGTTGGTTTCGGCGCAGCGCCGGGTCTACTGACCCGGGTTCGCGCCGCGCTGGGCGCGCATCGCCGCACGCGCCTGCTCGCGCTCCGCTGCGGTCACCGTCCCGTCGTGGTTGCTGTCCTGCGCATCGAAGCGGGCAAGCGACTGGGCTTCAAACTGCTGCAGCGTGATCGACTGGGCGCCGGCGAAGAGTCGGTCGAGCATGTGCTGGGCGCGCTCGGGATTGCCGAACTGCGCCGCTGCCTGCTCGGCTTCCTGGCGGGTAATCACGCCGTCGTGATTGGCATCGAAGCGCTGGAACATCGCGTCCGCGCGCTGCTGCGCCTCCTCGCGCGTCATGTCCTTTTGCGACCAGCCCCCGCGATCCTGCGCGGCGGCCTGGGTTGAAATGATCGTCGCGCCCAGCGCGATCGCGGCAAGCAGCTTCTTCATGCCCGCGAATTCCTTTGTACTGCCGCCAGCGGCGGAACATTGACCCTGCGGCGCTAGGAACTGACCCCTGGCCAGTGAACCCCGGCTTTATGACCACATTACATCTTTGCCATGTCGCGGCTTGCCTCTTTGGCGCGGCCCCGCAATGAGAACCGAAATGCTTCATCTCGACGATCAGCAACAGGCCGCGCGGAATTGGTTCGAGACCTTGCGCGACCGCATCTGCGCCGCTTTCGAGGAGATCGAGCGCGAGGTCGGCTCGAAGGCCAGCTTCACCTTCACCCCCTGGGAGCGGACCGACGCGACCGAAGGCCCGGGCGGCGGCGGCGTCCGCGGCCAGATGGCGGGCACCGTGTTCGAAAAGGTCGGGGTCAATGTTTCGACCGTCGGCGGCCAGTTCAGCCCGGAATTCGCCAAGAGCATCCCCGGCGCGGCGGACGATCCCCATTTCTTCGCGACCGGCATCAGCCTCGTTGCGCACATGGCGAACCCGCACGTCCCGGCGGTGCACATGAACACGCGCTTCCTGTCGACCACCAAGCGTTGGTTCGGCGGCGGCGCCGACCTCAACCCGGCAATTGCCTACGAGGAAGACACAAAGGCCTTCCACGCCCGCTTTCGAGCGGCCTGCGCCGCGCATGACCCGACCTTCTACCCGCGCTTCTCCAAATGGGCGGACGAATATTTCTGGCTTCCCCATCGCGGCGTCTCGCGCGGTGTCGGCGGGATCTTCTACGACTATCTCGAAGATCATTTCGACGCCCACTTCGCCTTCACGAGAGACGTCGGTGAAGCGTTCCTCGACATCGTGCCGCAGATCATCCGCAGGCGCATGAACACGCCCTTCACCGCGCAAGACGTCGAGCAGCTGCTCGAATTTCGCGGCCGCTACGTTGAATTCAACCTCCTCTACGACCGCGGGACCCTCTTCGGGCTGAAGACCGGCGGCAACGTCGACGCGATCTTGATGAGCCTGCCTCCGCTCGCGAAATGGAAGTGATGCGATGAGCCTGGAGCCGGTCGCCGATGGCGAGCTTGCAGCTATCGTCACCTATCTTGAGATGACGAGGCCCCCAGCATCGCCGCCAGGTCAATCGCAAGCCATCAGGCTCGAACGATGGGAACGTCCATCGGTCCAGCGATACCGCGACCTGTTCCGCATGGTCGGAGCACCATGGCTGTGGTTCTCGCGGCTGATGATGACCGACGAGACGCTGGCCGGCATCATCGAGGACAAGGAGGTCGAGATTTATCGCGTGCGAGCGGCGTCCGGCGAGGAAGTCGGCATATTGGAGCTCGATTTTCGCCACCCCGGCGAGTGCGAGATCGCTTTCATCGGTCTCGTCCCCGAACTTTCAGGCAAGGGTCACGGCAAATGGCTCCTCGCCCAAGCGCTGCAGCGAGCCTGGCGCGAGGGCGTCGCCCGGGTCCATGTCCACACCTGCTCGCTCGACCATCCCGCGGCGCTTCCCGCCTATCGCCGAGCGGGCATGATCCCTTACAAGCGGGCGATCGAGCGCTTCCCCGATCCGCGGCTGCTCGGCATTCTTGGCAAGGACTGTGCTCCTCAGATCCCGCTGCTCGGGACCGACGGCTGAGCGATGCCAGTCAGCCGATCGACGTAGATCCGGGCCAGCATCACGAACAACACGACCGAGAGCAGGGCGCTCACGAGCTGGCTCACGATCGCGGTCAGCAGCCCTCCTACCGAGCGCGGTCCGGCGTCATCGACGATCAGCCGAACCACGACCCCGGCCACCGAATCCACCGCCCAGAGCAGGCACAAGGCGCCAATCCCGAACAAGAGCAGAAACGCGAACAATCGCCACCAATTGCCCTTCGAAAGCTGCCAGCTGCGCCGCAGGATCGCGATCGGCCCGATGTTCTCGGCGCTCGCAACGGCGGATGAAAGCATCAGGCGCACGGCAATGAAGGCGAAAAGGAAACAAAGCGCGATGAGCGCCAGTGCCGCGGCCAGCGAGGGGTGGCTCTGATTGACCTCGAGATAGCCGTAGAGCGCGGAGCAAATGAGAAGGATCGGCACGAGCCAGAGGATCGTCGAGGCGAGGTAGGGCAAGACGCGCTTCGTCCCATGCCTGATTGCCTCCCCGACCGTAACGTGCGGCTCCATCGCGAGGCGGATGACGGCCAATTGTCCAACCAGCGAGACCAGTAGGGCGACGAAGGCAATCGCCATCCATGGGCCGGCCGAGGGGAATTGCCCGGGCGGCGTCACCGGCATCGAAACGTCGACCACGAGCCCGGGCAGAACGAACAGGGCAAGCGCGACCGCGGCGAACAAGCGGCCGTCACGCCGGAGCACCGCACTGGTTTCCTCCCACGCCTGAGAAAGCGACATTTTGGACATGAACTTCCCCTGCTGCCTTGATCAGCCTTATGCGGACGCGGCGCGAAACGCGCAACGGCGCTTGCCCCGCTCGGGCTCACTGCCCATGTGAGCCCGGCGAATGGATAGCATCGACGGCATCGAATGGCGGACCAGCGAGGCTCCCGTCCCCTACCAGGAAGCGCTTGCCTTCATGGAGGAACGGGCGGCCGCCATCCGCGAGCAGGGCGCGCGCGAATGCATCTGGCTGCTCGAACATCCGCCGCTCTTCACGGCGGGCACGAGCGCCGACCCGGCCGAGCTGTTCAATCCGCAGCATTTTCCGGTGTTCGAGGCGGGTCGCGGCGGGCGCTACACCTATCACGGTCCCGGTCAGCGCGTCGGCTATCTCCTGCTCGACCTCGAAAAGCGCGGGAAGGACATTCGCCGCTTCGTCCATTCCCTCGAAGGCTGGATGATCAGCGCGCTTGCCGACTTGGGGGTCGAGGCCCACCGCGCGCCTGGTCGCATCGGCATTTGGGTCGGCGATGGTCCTCGCGAAGCGAAGATCGGCGCGCTCGGCGTCCGTGTGAAGCGCTGGGTGACCCTCCACGGATTTGCCATCAATGTCGCTCCCGACCTTTCCCATTTCTCCGGGATCGTGCCCTGCGGAATTGCCGATTTCGGGGTCACCAGCCTCGCCAAGCTTGGGAAACAAATCCCGATGGCGGGGGTTGATGGCGCCTTGAAGCGGAGTTTCTTGTCGTTTCTCAAGAGTTTGGAACGGCCATGCAAAGAGTCTTGAAGGATGCTCCTGCTTCAGACTATGGTTCGCGCGATTTGCGCCGGGGGTGACCCCTGCAGATCGCAATAAATAGGGAGTCTTGAATGCGTGCTCTTATCCTGGTCGCTGGCGCGGCCCTGGCGGTTGCGGCTTGCAGCAGCAACGAAAACGCCAACAACACAATGAACGTCGATGAGAACCTCACGACGACGACCGACATGAACGCGACGGACATGAACGCTACGGACATGAACGCCACGGACATGAACGCGACGGACATGAACGCGACGAGCATGAACGCGACGTCGAACGCGGCTGCCAACGCGACGACCAACAACGCGATGTAATCGTGAAACGCCTCCGGTTTTCGGGGGCGTTGGCTTTTCAAGAGGCTGCCGGTACGTCCGGCAGCCTCTTTTTTTGCCCTAGCGGAGTCTTTCGATGCGCGCGCTGATCCTCTTTGCCGGTGCCATTTGCCTCGCCGCGTGCGGGAAGAACGACCAGACCGGTAACACCCAGACTATCGACGAGAATGTCACTGCCGAGAATATCGTTTCGAACGACGTGACGGCGATCGACGCCGTGACCGGCGACGCTGCGAACATGGCAGCCGAATCCGATGTCAACGACATCGGCACCCCGCTCGGCAACGAGGGGACCATGAGCTCGCCCACCAAGCCGGCCCCGAAGCGGCCCGCTACAAGCTCAAAGCCCAGTGAAAAGAGCAAAGCGGCGACGCCATCGACGGCCGTCGGCAACACCGCGGAATAATCAGTTCAAGCCGACAATCTTGTGCGCCTGCAGGGTGAGGCGCCATCGCGGGCGCTCCATCGCCAGCCGAACGGCCGCATCCACCGCTTC
>DATIQO010000208.1:0-1573 GCA_035470745.1 Sphingomicrobium sp.
TGCCCAGGCCTGCGCATATTCCGGGTCAAGCTGGGTTGCCTGCTTGCAAAGCCGCGCGATGGATTGCTCGCGGCGCACGGTACCAAAAGTGCCGCTGATCCATTGCTCGCGGGCCATCAGATAGAGGTCGTAGGCTTCGACGTTGGAGGTGCCGCGCTTTGCGATTGCCTTCTTTTCGGCCGGGAGGAGCTTCACTTTGAGCGCGTCGACGATGGCCTTCGAGATTTCGTCCTGGATCGCGAAGATGTCGGTGAGATCGCGGTCGTAGCGCGCGGCCCAGACGTGGTCGCCCTTGGCGCCGTCGATCAATTGCGCGGTGATCCGGACGCGGTTGCCCGCCTTTCGAACGCTTCCCTCGAGCACGTGGGAGACGCCGAGCTTTTGCGCGACCTCCTTCACGTCGAGCGACTGTCCCTTGAAGGTGAACGACGTGTTGCGCGCGACCACCGACAATGCCGACACGTTCGAGAGGTCGGTAATGATATCTTCGCTGATGCCGTCGCTGAAATATTCCTGCTCCGGCTCGCCGCTCATGTTGGCAAAGGGCAGCACGCAGACGGATGCCTTTTGCTCTGGCTCGTCCTCGGCCGCTGCCGCGGCCCGCTCCTGCGCGCCGAGGCCGCAGGTCCGACTGATCGCACTGAGCAGTTCGCCGAACGCGTCCGGCTCGCCCTCGCCAGTCCAGGAGCCAAGGTCGATGGTATGAAATTGACGAAATCCGAGCGGCGGCTTGGCCGAGCCGATGGCAACGGGAACGAGGCGCTCGGAATCGCGAGCCTCGGCCGCTTCGTCCTGGACCCAGGCGGAATCGAGTGCTGCTTCCGACCAGATGACGACAACGGCCTCGGCGTCCTTGAGCGCCCGGTCGATCTCCTTGGCGAACCGCGAGCCGCCGTGAAGGTGGCTGTCCCACCAGACATCGTGCCCGGCCTTGGCGAGCCCCTCCGCGAGCTGCCTTGCGGAGCCGACGTCCTCTCGAGCATAGCTGAGAAAAATCCGCGACAAGGTTCCTCCAGCGGGGATGGCGCTAGTTTTGCGCTGATTGGGCCTGACGCGCAAGCGCAGCGGTAAACCCAAAGATAATGGAGCAAGGTCGTGCACGGCTTGCCATCGAGCGGGATGGCGATGCCCGCCGCGCCCCGGCTTACATGGCGTGCTGCCGCGCGATTTCCTTCCCGCTCAATCGCAGGAACCTCGCGGCATTGTTGTAGAGGATGTCCCGCTTCTGCCGCTTGGAGAGGAACGGGGCCTTGTCGATAGCGTCGATTGAGCGCTCGATGAGCTCGGGCCAAACCCCCTGGTCGGTGCCGAACATGACGCGGTCGCCAAAGCCGGCATCGACGATTTCGCGCAGGTAGCGATAGAAGCCGGCCCTCGGTTCGGTCCCGACAATGGCGGCGATGTCGACATAAACCTGCGGATGCGCTTCGAGGAGCGCAAGGAGGTTGTCGATGAAGGGGTAGCCCGCGTGCATGATGTAGATGCGAAGGCGAGGGTGACGAATGAGCACCGGCTCGAGGCGCAGCGGATCGCTGTTCGCCGCCAGATAGACCGGATCGCCGCTATAGGCGTC
>DATIQO010000209.1:0-3933 GCA_035470745.1 Sphingomicrobium sp.
GCTCGCCTGGAAACCGCCATAGGCATAAAGGAGCGTCGGATTGTTTCCGTCGAGCGTCATGCCGCGCCGGTGGACGAGGAAATAGGGGATCCTCGTGCCGTCGCTGGAGATCGCCTCGCGCTGCTCGGTCACAAGGTTCGATGCGTCGAACTTGGCCGGCTGCGCCATGACCGAATGGGCAGAGCCGCTCGCCCCGTCAGCAAGCCACAGCGAGGGTGGGGTCAAAAAACCGGTCACCGCAAGGAGCGCGCGATCGTCGTGCGTCGACGTGCTGACGAGGCCGATGGTCATGTTGTCGGGAAGATCGATCGCCGACTTTGTCCAGCCCTTGGCCGTCGGCGCAAAGCGCCACACTCTCCCGCGGACGTTGTCGAGACCGGAAACGAGAAGGACGTTTCGCCCGGTGGCAATGCTCTCGACCGACTGCTTCGCCCCGGGCGCAAAGATCAGCGTCGGGTTGAGCTTGCCGGGGTTTGCACGCAGCGCCGCAAGGTCCACCGAAAGGATGGAACCGGCCTTGTAGTTCCTCCCTCGTCTCACGGGCTGCCAGTCTTCCTGGAGCTGGATAATGACATGGCCGGCGACGAGGTCGCTCACCGATGCCTTGGCCGGAATGGCGATTTGCCGCACGCCCTTGGCGCCGAGCAGGAAAGTCTTCGAGTGCCAGAAATCGGTCCCCTCGGTAACGATCGGAAGCGTCCGGTTCTGAGCGTCGCGAAGGACTCCTGCTCCCGCACTGACGTCTGACTTCTTGCCCCGGAACAATTCCTTGGCCTTTGAAAGCTCATCGCCGCGCTTCAGTCGCTTCACGACATAGGGATAACCGGATTCGGTCAGCTCGCCGGGCTCCCATTCGCGGCTGACCAGGAGGCTGTTCTCATTCTCCCAGGTCGCATTCTGCTTGCCTTTGGGAAGGACGAAGCCGTTTGCCACGAACTTCTTCGTCCTCAGGTCAAACTCGCGAATCGTGACCGCGTCCTCGCCTCCGTCAGAGAGGTTGATGAGGCACCGCCGCTCGGCCGGCCGCGCGCAGTCCGCGCCCTTCCACACCCAGTTCGCATTCTCTTTCCTGGAGAGGGCGTCGAGATCGAGGACGGTTTCCCATTTGGGGTGGCCGCTGAGATATGAAGCTGTCGTCGCACGCCGCCACAGGCCGCGCACATGGTCCTCGTCCTGCCAGAAATTGTAGACCTGGCCGCCGATAAATTCGCCAAACGGAATGCGGTCCTTCGCCTGCGCGATCTCGAGCGCTTCATTGTAATAAGCCTGGTAGCGCGGATCGGCTTCGAGAATATCCGTGGTCGTCTTGTTGTGCGCCTCGACCCAGCTCATCGCACGCGGCGAGGAAACCTCTTCGAGCCAGGTATAGGGATCATCATCCTTGGACTGCGCCATCGCCGTTCCTCCCAAAGCGGCAGCAGCGCTGAACGCCAACCAGAATGCACGCATACTTCAAGCCCTCCCCTCAACCGCGATCAAAGAGGCAGCGCTGGACTTAGTCAATCAGCCCGCCCGTGCGGCGTCCAGGACTTCCTGGGCATGGCCTGGCACCTTGACCTTGCGCCACGCCCGAACGATCCGACCGTCCGCGCCAATGAGGTAGGTCGCCCGCTCCATTCCCATATATTTGCGGCCGTACATCGACTTTTCGACCCAGGTCCCGAACGCGTTGGAAACGCGCCCGTCCTCGTCGGACGCGAGGGGGACGGCGAGGCCATATTTCCCGATGAATTTCTCGTGGCTCTTCATTGGATCGCGCGAGACCCCGACCACCTTCACTCCGGCCTTCTCGAAGTCGCCCGCGAGCGCGGTGAAATCCTGCGCTTCGCGCGTGCAGCCGGAAGTATCGTCCTTGGGGTAGAAATAGAGGACGAGCGGCCGGCCGGGCGATGCGAGATCGATGCTGCTGCCGTCGGTCGCGTTGATGTTGATGGCGGGCGCCCTATCGCCTTGGCTAATCATCGAGATCCCCCTTTGATGCTGTTCCACAGTTCGCGAATTCTCTGCCGCGCAAGATCATGCTCGGCAAGAAGCTCGTCCCAGCTTTGGGCGCCGCAGGCTTGGGCGACGAGCTGCCAGCTTTCGGGCGTGGGCTTTACATCGTCGGGTGCAACGAGACGCATCATCACCAGCATTCTCGACAGCAACTTTAGCGCATCGACAATGTTTGCCGGCACCAATGATTCGGCCGCGAGCGCCTCGAGTGCCACTTCGAGGCGGGTGTCGAGCCCGATGTGCGTCGTCAGCTGCAAGGTGTGCGTTGCGAATTCGAGGTCGACGAGCCCGCCTGGGCCAAGCTTGACGTCAAGGGCGCTCTTGGGCGGCTTGTGCCGTTCGATGTCGGCACGCATCTTCGCGGCATCCGAAACGACCCTGTCGCGGTCGCGGGGCAAACGAAGGATCGCCTGGATCATCCCGTCGACCTCCTCGCGGACCTCGCGCGATCCGAAAATCGGCCGAGCGCGGCAAAGAGCCATATGCTCCCAGGTCCAGGCTTCCTTGCGCTGATATTGCTCGAAGGCCTCGAGGGAGACGACCAGCATTCCTTTGGCGCCGCCCGGGCGAAGCCTCGTATCGACATCGTAGAGAGGGCCAGATGCGGTCGGCACGCTCATTGCCGCCGTCACCCGGCTCGCGAGACGATTGAAATAGTCGTTGGGGCCGAGCGGCTTGCGCCCGTCCGATGAGCCGCCCTGGCCCGCCGAATGAAGATAGATGATGTCGAGGTCGGACGCGTGCGTCAGCGAATGGCCGCCAAGTCGTCCAAGGCCAAGGATGACAAGTTCGCTGTCGGGGAATGTCCCGTGCGCCTGTGCAAACTCTGCCTGCGCGGCGCGGCTGAGCGCGATCAGCGTGCCCTCGGCAACGCGGGCATAGCCTTCCGTGACTTCAAGCGGATCGCGCCTGCGGTCGATCAGCTGAACCCCGAGGGCAAAGCGGCGCTCGTTCACAAGCCTGCGGACACGGTCGAGCGCAATATCGTAGGGGTGGCCGCTCATCGCGTCGGTGAGCACTCCGGCGAAATCTTCCGCCGGAGGAGGCATTGCAAAGCTAGACGCGTCGAACAGCCCCTCGAACAGCTCGGGACGGCGGCCCAGCTGATCGGCCAGCGCCGGCGCATGCGCGAGCACTTTGGCGAGGAGCTGCGCCAGCTGCGGCCGCGCTTCGAGCAAGCGGAAGAAGTTCACTCCGCTCGACAGCTTTTCGACGATGTCGCTGAGGCGATTGAGCGCATGGTCGGGGTGCGCGCCGGCGGCGATCGCCGGCAGCAGCGCCGGGAGCATGGCTTCGAATGCCTGCCTCGCCGCTGGCGACCTTAGCGAGCGCGCCTTTCCTGATCGCCAGTTGGCGACATGCCTCGCCGCCGCCTTCGAATCCGCAAAACCAAGGGCGGCAAGCTCCGAACGCAGAATATCCGGGTCGTTCGAAAGCGCGCTGCGCTCCGCCGGCGACAGGCTGTCGAAGATCCGTCCGGCCTCCTCGACATGTGGACGAAGCTGTTCGAGCAAAGCGGCGCCGTCGCCAAGACCGTGGAGCTGGGCGACATTGTCGAGCCCAGCTGCGCTTGCGGGCAACAGATGGGTTTGCGCGTCCTCGACCATCTGAACGCGGTGCTCGACCGTGCGAAGCAGACGGTATGCCCCCGAAAGTTCGTTCGCCATCGCCTCGTCGAGCCGTCCGGCCGCCTTCAGCGCGGCAATGGCATCAAGGGTCGCCGGTGGCCGGACCGATGGATCGCGCCCACCATGGATCATCTGCTGGATCTGGACGAAGAACTCGACCTCGCGGATACCGCCGCGTCCGCGCTTGAGGTCGTAGCCGGGACCGATTTCCGCGCCTTGCGCGAAATGATCGCGAATGCGGGCGGAGATCTGCCGCACTTCCTCGATGACACCGAAATCGAGCGACCGCCGCCAGACGAAAGGCTGGATG
>DATIQO010000210.1:0-9984 GCA_035470745.1 Sphingomicrobium sp.
CAGTCCAGCGAACGCATCAGGGCTCCGGCTTCGCCGCCGTCGGAGAGAAATGCCGGCATCTCGCCAGCTTCTAGTGCACCCTGATCGCGCAATGCAGGCTTCTACTTACTTGGCCTCGTCCAGTTGGAAGGGCTACTCGCCCGAGACTCTAGAGAACGCTCCGTGAGGCGCAAGCCGGTTGCCGCGAGACACGCGCTGCGCCGGCGAGCCGGTCAGGACGGCACCTTGCGCCGTTCCTGCCGGCGCGCCGGTTTCTGCGGGCGCAATTCAGCGCGCGATCAGGATCCGCGCGCCCTTTGCACCGCATAGGTCATTTGCGGACGTGCGCTCGCCCATGCCTCGTCGCGGCATGGCTGCTCCAATGGTCCCTTGTACGACGGCAATGGGCCGACAATGGCGCACATGTCCTCGACGGCCTTGCCGACACGCTTTTCCATCTCCTGCTGTCCGGCCGCCGACTTAAGGTCGAGGTCGGCGATGGAGACCGTGCGCACCAACAGGTCGGGCGAGGGGAAGATTCTATGCGTGATGACGATCGGAGCTTCCTGGCTCAACGGCTGCGCCATTGCGGGCGACGTCCCCATTGCGCCGGCGACGCCGAGCAGCACGAGTGAGGCGATGCGAAGTTTAGGCGACATCTCAAGTCTCCCCAGTTTGCGGGGGACGGAGTGGAGAATGCGGGCCAACAAGAACATACGTGAATATGCGGAGATAGTTTCCAACCCCACCCCGGCTGCTGCAGCCCGTGCCACGCCAATCCGCGAGGCGGCAACGGGATGGTGAAGATCCTCCGCCATTTGGCCCGGCCGGCGCGCTATCGTCGCCGATGCGTGCCGGGCAGCGAACGAAAAAGACCGGAAGCAGTTTTCACTGCTCCCGGTCTCCTGTCACTTTGGATGTTACTCCTTGGCGACGCTTCCTAAATGATCCTCTCCAAGGCTGCGCGCCATAGGTAGATATGCGTAGCTCATTCCCTTCCCGCGACTAGGTCGCGGAGCAGCCGCTCTTCATTCTCGAGCAGCTCCATGATTGTCGCTTTCCGGGTCCCATCGGCAACCAGCAGCTGCGCCTTGAAACGCCGGATGTTCTCGCGGGCGATGAATTCAGCGGTTTCGGTCATTGCGAGGTCTCCTTGCGGACCGAGCGTTTCCCTCATTAGCACGAACGAGGCGGCGCACCCCACGGATTCTGCGCAGGGAAGTCGCTGTTAAATCGCGCAAATCCCGGCGGCGCAGCGGAACTTTAAGCGGAAACCTTCCTGCCATTTGCAAACAAGAAGCGCGCCGATGGGCGCGCTTCGAAATTGTTCAGGCGTTCTCTCTTGCCGGCTCCCTCGCGAGCACTTCCAGTAAAGCTTCAGCGGCCGGTTCGCTCGAGGCTGGATTTTGGCCGGTGATGAGAAGTCCCTCGCGAACCACGTGCGGCTTGAAGGGCTCGACCTTGCTGAATTCGGCGCCAAGCTGCTTCAATGTGTCTTCGAGCAGGAACGGGACAACGTCAGTCAGCCCGACAGCTTCCTCCTCCTCGTCGGTGAAACCGGTAACGCGCTTTCCCTTGACCAGCGGCGCACCGTCTTGAGCAGTGACATTCTTCAGCACCGCCGGCGCATGGCAGACCAGAGCGACGGGCCTTCCATCGCCAAGCGTTTGTTCGATCAATGCCTTGGAAAGCGGGTCTTCGGCGAGGTCCCACAGGGGTCCGTGACCGCCCGGATAGAAGACCGCGTCGAAATCGGAAGATCGGACCGACTCGAGGCGTTTGGTCGATGCGAGCTGCGCCTGGGCCTCTCGATCTTCCTTGAAGCGGCGGGTCGCATCGGTCTGCGAATCCGGCTCGTCGCTCTTGGGGTCAAGCGGCGGCTGACCGCCCTTGGGACTGGCAAGGGTGATCTCATGTCCCGCGTCCTTCAGGACGTAATAGGGAGCAGCGAATTCTTCGAGCCAAAATCCCGTTTTCTTTCCCGTGTCACCCAGTTGGTCGTGACTGGTGAGGACCATCAGGATTTTCATCGGCGCATCTCCATCGATTGCCCGCCCCAGAGATGGAGATAGGTCGCAAGCATGCCTTTTCCACCCCGCGGAAGTTGGACATGGGACGATCGGGTGCGCAGCTTCGCCGAGCGGAAGAGATACCCGGTCCCTTGAAAGCGACCCAACGATAGCCATTTACCCAAGCCATTGAGAGACTTGGGAGATTTCCATGACTGCTCGCTCTATCGCAACGGATGGCCTGTTCGACTTCATCAAGACGGCCGCGCCTTCGCCGGACGCAGCTCTGCAGCGGCTGCAAGCGGTCGCCAACGTCCTTGACTCGGCCTTCGTAATCCCCGGCACCAGGCAGCGCGTCGGCATCGACGCGATCATCGGCCTCATACCGGGGCTCGGCGATATAGTGACGACTGTCCTTTCAAGTTACATCATCTGGGAAGCGCGTAATCTCGGTGTTTCCCGGGTGGCGCTTGCGCGGATGATCACGAACCTTGGCATCCACGCCGCCTTCGGCTCCGTCCCGCTGATGGGCGACCTGTTCGACGCTTTTTTCCGCGTCAACCAGAGGAATATGCGCATCCTTCGTGCACAGCTGGGGCGCAGGTCGATCGGGCAATCGGCAGGGGCTGCACTCTAGCCGGCGCTATCGGCGCACGCGGGCACGCCCGAGAACTTACTGCGTGCGCCGGTCGATCACCTCAAAATGGGCTGCGTGCTCGTCGAACCGTTTCAGTACCTCGCGTGCCTGCGGCGGCACGTGGCTGCGGGTGTAATCCCCGCCCACGAAGGCAATGATCGCCTCGATGCTATCGAACCACATCAGCGTCTGAAACTCGACCTCGTCTCCTAGGTCCCGCTTCATGAGGTCGATATGGCGAAAGCCGGGAATCTTCCTTCCCTCGATCGCCGGAATGACGTCATTGTGGACGATGCGCTGATAGGCGCCAGCATTCTCGATCGTTGTCCATCCTCGCCACAAGCGACAAATCATCGAGTATCTCCAGCATGGTTTGGCATTCGGCGCAGATCTCCCTTCTCGGCCGGCGACCTCGCAGGAACGTCCGTCCAATCTTGCGGGCGTCCGGCCGCGAAGGATCGCGGGCACGAAGGACGGTGCGGCCGATCAGCTTCTAAGTCTCTTACAGAGATTTCACTTCAATTTCCCCGCCGAGCGTGGAAGCGCGTCCCGGCCAACAACGAGGAGCGTGCCCGATCGTGGAGCCAGCAGACGCCAAGGATCTGATCGACGAAGCGATCGAGGAGGCAGAAAAGGTCGATCGCGCGGAGCGCGCCGTCGAGAAGCGCTTTCGCGATCGTGTTTCCATCCTCGTCGGCCTCTTCGCACTTTTCCTTGCAGTCATTCATGTCGCGGCCGCGGGGAACGCGCGCGAAGGCCTGTTGAAGACGATCGAGGCCTCCGACACCTACAATTACATGCAGGCGAAGATCATTCGCGAAGCGATCCTGAAAACCGCCTCGCAGCAGCCGTCGCTCAGCCCCGCGGCAAAAGCTGACCTGCTCAAGGAAGCGGCAAAGCTGCGCAACCCCGACAAGGCGGGGCACGGAATTTCGCAGCTTCAGCCCGAGGCGGATCGGCTACGCGACGAAGGCGAACTCGCCTCGCGGAAAGGCGAATGGTATGAATTTGCCGAGACCGCGATGCAGGTCGCAATTGTGCTCCTCTCGATCGCCCTCGTCGGGCGTTCATGGGCAATGGTGGTGGGCGCAAGCTCGCTTGCCGGCCTTGGCGTGCTGCTCGCGGCTGCGACCGCAATGGGTTTCCTATAAGCGTCGCGCACCGCTTGCCGTCGTCACGTCAGCGCGTGACAAGCGAGGCTTCGGCTCGATATCAAGTGCCTAGCGCAGCTTCGTGATAGTGACCCGGTCCGCCTTCGCCCGGTCCTTCACCGATTCCTCGCTTCTGGTTAGAGCCTTCGCGATTGCGCGAAGGGACATGCCTTTTGCGGCAAGCGCATGAAGCTTCTGGATTTCGTCTTGCCGCCATGGCTGCCGATGACGCTCGAACCGTTCGCCCATTCTCCCTCCCCTCGGCTGTGGCCCAATAGCATATAAGCAGCGCGGCGAGCGAACTTGCTCGCCCGATTTTACTGCCCGCAATCTACCGTCCGCGCGAGCCCCGTCCGGCGCGGGGCAAGTCAGCCCTTCCCCTTGTCCTGGACGACCTGGTGGATGTCCTCGGTCAGCTCGGTATTCTGCTTGAGCAGACGGTGGATATCGTCGCTGATCCGCAGAAGGGCCTCGGCGTCCTTGTACGTCTGTTCGAGCTGGCGGTCGGATTTCTCGGACGCGACCCGCTGGCCCACCATGATGATGGAAAGAAGGACGAGCTGAAGGAAAGTCTGCGCGATCCAGGCGATGAGCGTTGCCGTCCCGCCCCTTATCGCGGACGGCAGGCTGATGAGCGCGAGCACCGCAAAAGCATAAGCGCACCACATTGTCCCGACGATCTTGGTGACGGAGATCGCCAGCCAGTCGTTGAAGCGGTTTTCTCGCTTGCGGAGCGGCGTGAGATATTTCTTCCTGAACTCGAGGTAGGGATTTTGCGCGTGTTCCATGTCGTCCCCCAACAAAGGCGAGAAACTACGGACTAGCCTGGCCGCGTCCGCTTTACCCGCTTCAAATTTACGGCTTACGCTCCCGGCAGACGGCAAACCACGAGGGACATGTGCTGCCGGTATCGCGGACGCGCGCACCCCTACGCATATATCCCGATGTTGCCGCCATCTTTCGGGTCGTAATCGCATGCTTGCCGCGGCCCTCCCCCTCTCGCCGCGGCGGACCGCCGAGGGGCTCTGAACTCTAGGCTCCTCAACATTCAGCGGTGGACGCTGGAGCTGGCTGCGGCCGGCTCCGGCGCTTTCCTCAGCCGAGGGTGCGTGAGTTTCCCGTCCTACCAGTCGAGGTGACCAATGCCCCAGATCGATGAACCTGTTACGCCTGCGCCAAAGGCGCCCGCAAACACCCCCAAATCGAAAGCCACACAGCCGCAAAGGACGCCCCCGGCTGTCTATTCCTTCACGGTCGACGCGGCGAATGGCCGGATCATCATGGTTGAAAGCGTCGATGGCGATGGTCTTCGCCATGCGCTGACGCCTGACGACAAGGCAAGATTCGCCAAAAGTCATCCGGCAATGCCGTTGCGCAAACTGGTCGAACAGGCGTTTGAGGCCGGTATCGAATTCGTCCTCGGCGATGATGGGGGCAGCGATACGGCCGAAACGAAGGAAGAAGGCGAGCTCAGCGGCTTGCTGGTCCAGACGATGATCGAGACCAGCAAGGCGAAGGCGCTGGTCACGAGCGAAACGCTCGACCGCGCCGTCATTGCCACGCTGATCGGCCACGCCGTCAAGTAGACGAGCCAGTCAGTCGTAGAGCCGCGCGGCGCGGCGGCTGTCCTCCTGACGCGCCATCCGGGCGGTACGCCCGCAACCCTTGGAAGGAAGCCTCATGGCTTATTCAACCACCTATGACGAACCCACCATGCTGGGTGGTGGCGAAACTGACGAGCTAGTCCAGCTGCTCATCGGCCGACGCGCCCGACGTAATCGATTGCGGCGGCTCTTGCTTGCCAAACTGATCCGCGATCGCCGCTCCGAGGAGACCGGCACGGACGAGGATTGGAGCGACGAGGAAGAGGGCGACGACACGCGCCATCTTGCCGCTTTTCTCGTCGGCCGCGGAATGCGACGTCGCCGCTTGCGCAAGTTGCTTCTCGCCAAGCTCATCCAGGCGCGCGGCGAGGAAGGCGCGGACTATGACGAGGAAGGCGAAGAGGACCACAGCCTCGCCCGTTGGCTCGTCGCCCGCGGGATTGGACGCCGCGCCAAGCTCCGTCGCTTGATGCTCGCCAAGCTGCTGAGCGAACGCGGCGAAGATGAGGACGAGGGCGAGGAGTTCGAAGAAGAAGGGACCGACGACGACAATAAGCTCGTCCGTTTCCTTCTCGGCGCCAAGATGGTGCGTCGTCGCCGGGCCCGCAGCGCAATCCTTGCCAAGCTGCTTAGTGAGCGCGGCGAAGAAGATGACGAGTTCGATACGGACGAAGAGGAGACTGGAGGTCTCGGTCCGGTCGGAAAGGTCGCGGTTGCCGGCGCCGCCAAGCGGCGCAGCCGTATTCGGCGCGCTGCGCTCGCAAGGGTGCTGGCGGATCAGGACAGCTGAACAATGAGCGTGGAGCGTCACGGGAAGTGGTTTCCGTGACGCTCCCGTGCTGCCCACGGCCTCTCTCGGCACGGACCTTGACAGGCTTTGCCTGCACTTGAAGGCGGCGCACCCCGGATTACGGGGATCAGCCTTAGGAACCGGGGTCTCGGCTAGTCGTTTTTCGGGCAAGACAGTGGCTGTTCGAACCAGGTCGTAACCATGTCAGAGAAGGATGATAACGAGGACGATGTCGCTCGGCTCGAGCGGCTCAACGAAGAATTGAGCAAGAGCCTCAAGCGCTGCCGCTCGCTGCTGCACGACTATGAGGCAAGGCTCGCCGCGAACTCAAATGAGGCGCGGACATTCGACGACGAGGAAGAGACGCGCAAAGGCGTGACGCCGCCTCATTGACGCTATCGT
Source organism: Sphingomicrobium sp. (assembly GCA_035470745.1). GTDB lineage: Bacteria > Pseudomonadota > Alphaproteobacteria > Sphingomonadales > Sphingomonadaceae > Sphingomicrobium. Next base: position 6,573 of record DATIQO010000210.1, read on the forward strand.
CCGCGCGCTTCCTAGCGTTCAGCTCCGATCGGGATGATGATCTCGTTGCGGCGCAGGAAAGCAGGGATGAACGGTGAATTATAGAAGGCATATTCGGCTTCGCCGGCTGGGCGCAGCCGGTTGGCGGCCATCCAGCGCCGAAGCTCGGCCTCCCGCGCTGCAAGTGCCGCGTCCTCCCCGCTGCCGCTGAATTTCATGGCCGCGATCCGCCGCGCCGGAATCTCGCTGATCGAGATGCCTTCGGGCGGCCGTGGCAGCGTTTCGCGGCTGTATTTCGCGGGCATGATGAAGCGCGTGCGCCATTTGCCGTCATCGGCCGCATCCTCGATCACCGGCGCGGTCATCGCGATCTTCTTGCGGTCCTCGATGACAGGGGCGGTCATCGCGATCTTCTCGCCGCCCCGCGACTTCGCGAAGATATAGCCGGCGAGCTCCCTGAAGCCGAGGTTGAGCGCCTCGCTGCGCGCTCCGCCCTGGACGGTTTCGGCAACCAGCAGCGGGGGATATTCGCGAACCTCGAAGGCGCCATCCGCGAGGACGAGACGGAAGCGAGGCTGCTCGGTGTTCCGCTCGAACCAGTAATAACCAAGGCCCCCGGCGACGGCCAATGCGCCGACAGCGATCGCAGCCTTGCCAAGATTGTTCATCGTGTCTCCCTCCCGGGACCGTTTTCGTCGTCGACTGCTGGCCCGGCCGGATCGAGGATCATTTGCGCAGCGCCGGTGACGGCAACGATATGGTTGATCACCGCCCGAAATCTCGGGGAACGTTGGAGGTCGGGGTGGACGAGCAGCCACAGGTCGCGCGCCTTGGGCGGCGGGTTGGTTGCAACCAGTGTCAAGCGGCTGTCCCCATCGCCCAGGAACCTTGGAAGCACCGCGAGGCCAATTCCTGCCAGCGCGGCTTGGTAAATCGTCGACAGCTGATTGCAGCGAAATCCCAGCCGGCGCGAACCTGCAAAGTCGAGAAGCCACTGCTGCTGCGGCACGTGATCAAGACTATCGTCATAGCCGACGAACTCCCAGTCCTGCTCCGAAGATCGCGCGAGGTACGACTGCGCGCCATAGAGACCAAATGCCATGGTCCCTATCCGCCTCGAGATGATCGAAGCCGCCTGCGGCCGGACAAGCCGGACGGCGATATCCGCTTCACGACGCGACAAGCTCACGGCGCGGCTGTCACCGACCAGCTCAAGCGTGATTCCCGGGTGCTTCAGGCGGATCGGAGCAAGTCGCTCGGCGAGGAAATGGCTTGCGAATGTCGGTGGCGCGCTAATCCGAACGACGCCCTCGAGGCTGGACTGCCGCCCATGAGCGAGGCGCTCGATGCTAAAGACGTCATCTTCGATGCGCTGCGCGATCTCGGCGATCTTCTCGCCCTCGGGCGTCAGGACATATCCGCGCGGCAAGCGCTCGAAGATCCGAGTGGAAAGATCGGCCTCGAGTGAAGCGATTCGCCGCGCGACCGTGGTGTGTTCAGCACCGAGGCGCCGCGCTGCGGCCGACAGGCTGCCGGCTCGGCTGAGCGCCACCAAATGCTTGAGATCGTCCCAATCCACCTGTGCAAAATTGCACAGCTGCTGAGCGCATTCAACGACTTCTTACCCCATGATCGATCAACTAGTCCCGGCGCTTGCACTGAGGAAACAGGACGCGAAGTCATGGCAAGGCAAGTTCGAATTCATCAGGTCGGCGGACCCGAGGCGCTGCAGGTCGAGGAGGTCGAGGTCGGCCTACCTGGTCACGGCGAGGTACGGATCCAGCAGTGTGCGGCGGGGGTCAATTACGTCGATGTTTATCATCGTACCGGCCTCTATCCGTTGCCCGGGCTGCCTGCGGTACTCGGCGTCGAAGGCGCCGGCTTCGTCGAGGCGGTAGGTCCCGGTGTTGCCGATCTTTCAATCGGCGAGCGCGTAGCATGGGCGGGCTTGCCCGTCGGCGGCTATGCAGAAGCGCGCCTGCTCCCCGCGGAGCGGCTGATCAGCTTGCCGGCGCTGGTCTCGGAGCGGGTCGCGGCAGCCGCGATGCTCCGCGGAATTACGGCACACATGCTGCTGCGGCACGTACGGCCCGTAACGAGCGGGGACGTGGTCCTCGTCCATGCAGCCGCGGGCGGCCTCGGCTTGATGCTGACCCAATGGGCCCGGCGGCTGGGTGCCACGGTCATCGGTACGGTCGGATCGCCGGAAAAGGCGGAGCTCGCAAAGCGCCACGGGCTGCACCACGCGATCCTCTACAGGCAAGTGGATTTCGTTAAGGCGGTGCTCGACCTGACCGACGGTCACGGTGCAGACGTCGCCTACGACGGCATCGGCGGCGACGTCCTGACGCGCACGCTTGATTGCGTCCGCCGCTTCGGCATGGTCGTCAGCGTCGGACAAGCAGCCGGTTCGCTGCCGGCAATCGATATTTCCGAGCTTGGACCGCGCAGGTCACTGGCGCTCGCCCGTCCCAGCGTCTTCTCTTACGCTTCCGACCCCGGCACCTACAGGATTGCCGCAAGCGAGCTCTTCAGGGAAATCGAAGCTGGGCTCCATGTCGAGATCGGCGCAGAATATGCCCTTGCAGAGGCGGCCGACGCCCACCGGGCACTCGAATCCGGTGGAACAACCGGCTCCGTCCTTCTCAACTTCTGATTGCAATCGGTAGGCTGCCAATGGTCATGAGACCACTCGCCATTGCCGCAAAAGCCGCCGATCTGACGTCCTTCACCGACGCGTCGGGTCGGCGCTTCTTTACCCGTAAGCATGGTTCCAACTTCGATCAGATGGAGACGATGGATTGAAATATCTCGTGCTGACCTTTCGAACAAAGCGCTTCCGCACCGACGTTCTGGATGCCCACTACGCGTTCCTCGATCGTCTTCGCCAGGCCGGACGGCTGGAGATTGCAGGACCATTTACGGACCGCTCGGGCGGCGCCTACCTGTTGCATGCCGACAATCTCGAGGAAGCGAAGGCGCTAGCTTTTGCAGACCCCGTCCACGTCGAGGGATGCTCTACCCTCACCGTCTACGAATGGGACGCCAAATGACGGCCCCGAAGATGAACCATGGGAGGAGGAAGAGCGGCCGTCGGGCGTGAGCATGCGCTTCTAGGACGAGCCCGAGCGCTCAAGACCGGCCGCCAAGGACCATCGGCTCTTCGATATCAGACAAAGGTTAGCGCTGGGCCGTGCAACTGTTCGGCTGAATTCCCGGCGCTGTCGGGTGCAGGCGCCTAAAGCCCGGTCTATCCTTTGTCTGCGTTCGCCCCCTGAACGCGCAGGTGAAGAAGGGAGACTATCATTGCAGCGTATCGCCCTCGCCTGCGCAGCGCTCGCGTTGACGATCTTCGCTTCGCCCGTCGCAGCGCAGCAAGTCTCGCCCGAGCAGCAGCCAGCGCTTGCCCAGCAGACCGGCCCCAACGAGCCGG
>DATIQO010000211.1:0-4155 GCA_035470745.1 Sphingomicrobium sp.
GCCAGCACATTGATGGAATGCAAAAGCGCGGTGGCGGCGAGCCACGGCATCAGCGATGCGTTCTCGACCGGGTCCCAGAACCAATAGCCGCCCCAGCCGAGCTCATAATAGGCCCAGTAACTTCCCGCGGTGATGCCAAGAGTGAGGAGGATCCACGCCCCGAGCACCCACGGCCGCATTGCCCGGGCGAGGCGCGAATCGACTTCACCGGTGAGCAGCGCTCCAACCGCCAGGCTGAACGCGACCGAGAGCCCGACATAGCCGAGGTAGAGCGTCGGCGGATGGAATGCGAGGCCAGGATCTTGGAGCAGCGGGTTCAGCCCCTGCCCGTCGGGCGGCGCCGGCCACAGCCTCGCGAACGGGTTGGAGGCGATCAGCAGGAATGCATAGAAGCCGAGCGCCAGCAGCGCCTGCGCGCCCAGCGCCGCGAGCAATGTCCGCTCGCTTGTCCGATGGGCAAGGAGCGCGAGGAACGCCCCGGCGACCGCGAGGATCGTTACCCACATCAGCATCGAGCCTTCGTGGTTTCCCCAGGTCCCGGCGAATTTGTAGATGAAAGGCTTGGCGCTGTTGCTGTTCTCGACGACGAGCGCGACCGACATGTCGCTTCTGCAAAAGACGAGAAGGAGCATGACGAAGGAAATGAGCGTCAGCACGCCCTGCACGAGCGCGATCGATCGCATCGGGCGCGCGAGGCTCGCGTCGGTGCGAACCGCCGCGATCATCAGCAGGAACTGAAGCGCGGCCAGCCCCGCCGCTAGCCACAGCGCCGCAAGCCCGAGCTCCGCGATCATCGTTCGAGCGTCTTTCCGGCCTTGTGCTCCGCGGACAGGTTGCCGAGCTCGGGCGGCATGTAGCGTTCGTCGTGCTTGGCAAGGATCGTATCGGCGATGAACGTCCCGTTCTCGAGGCGCCCTTCGGCGACGGCACCGGATCCTTCGCGGAATAGGTCGGGGACAATCCCGCGATAAACGACCGCGGTCTGCGCCTTTCCGTCGGTGAGGAGGAAGCGGATGGTGACCCCGTCAGGAAGATGATGGATGGAGCCGCGCTCGACCATCCCGCCAAGGCGCATCGCCTGGCCGTTATGCGCCTTGCCCGCTGCGATATCGGCGGGCGTCAGGAAATAGGATGCCTGGTTGCGAAGGCCCCACATCGCGAGCAGCACCGCGGCGAGTAGCGCCGCGGTCGCCGCGACGACCAGGATCAGCCGCTGGTTCTTGGGTTTCATTTTCGGCTGATTGCTTCGGCGGCGGCTTCGGCCCGGCGCATCGACGCATAAGCCCAGAGCAGCAGTCCGGCGGTAAGGCTGATCGCGACGACATAGGCCGCAGCGACGAAAGGCCAGGGATTCATGCTCGCCCCAATCGACGCATCCGCGCTTCAACCTTTGCCTCGGCGAGCTCCGCGCGCATGCGCATCAGCACCGCCGCGCCGAACAGACAGGTGAAACCAACCATGGTCAAGGGCAGCGGCCAGAGGATCGAACTGTCGATCGTCGACCCCGCGAGGCTGATGCTTTCGCCCTGGTGGAGCGTGCGCCACCACAGCACGGAATAATGGATGATCGGGAGGTTCACGGCGCCGACGAGGCCATAGATAGCGGCGATCCGGCCCTCCCCGCCCCGCTCGCGTTCGGCCGCCGCGAGGGCGATATAGCCAAGGTAGAGGAAGAAGAGGACGAGCATCGAGGTGAGCCGGCCGTCCCACTCCCACCAGGTTCCCCAGGTCGGCCGGCCCCAGATCGAGCCGGTGATGAGGCAAATTGCCGCAAACGTCGCTCCGGCAGGTGCAGCGGCCCTGCCGCCGACGGCAGCAAGCGGGTGGCGCCAGACAAGCTGGCTGAGCGATGCGGCGGCGATACCCATCCAGCCGGCCATTCCGAGCCAGGCGGACGGCACGTGGATGTACATGATCCTTACCGTCTCGCCCTGGAGGTAATCGGGCGGCGTCAGCGTCAGTCCCGCGGCGATGCCGCCGACCGAAAGGACAAGACCCACCAGAAGCAGCCATGCCGTTACAGGCCGCGCCAGGCGAAGGAAACGGGTCGGATTGGCGAGCGCGTGCATTGCGCCGCTGCTTATGCCCTTCCGATGAGGCGCTGCGCCATAGCGTCGGCAACAGCTGCCGGATCGCGGCCGGTCTCAGCCCCTTCGGCCCAGATCTGCTCGAGCCGCACCGGAATGCCTTCGATCCGGCGACGGACGAGGTTGAGGTCACCGTCGCCAAGATATTCCGTGCAGACATTGATGATGCCGCCCGCATTGATGACATAGTCGGGGGCATAGAGGATATTGCGCTTGTGAAGACGCTCGCCGTCCTCGGGCGTCGCGAGCTGGTTGTTGGCGCCGCCGGCAACCACGGGGACCTTCAGCTGGGCAATTGTCGCTTCGTCGAGGATGGCGCCGAGCGCGCACGGGCTGAGGACATCGGCCTCGAGCGTGAGGATCTCGTCCGGCGAGATCACCTCTGCGCCGACGCGGTGGGCAAGCTTCTTCGCCTTTTCCCCGTCGACATCGGCAATCGAAAGCCTCGCCCCTTCGGCGCAGGCGTGGAGCGCAACACCGGTGGCGACACTGCCGGCGCCCTGGAGCGCGATATGGAGACCGCGAAGGCTGTCCTTGCCAAGCGCCCATTTGACCGCGGCCTTGATGCCGAGGAAGACGCCAAGGGAGGTGTGAGGACCTGGGTCACCGCCCACGTCGCCGGGCGAGTTGGGCAGGCCCGCGACGAACTTGGTCGAGCGTGACACCTCGATCATGTCGGCAACGCTCATGCCGACGTCCTCCGCGGTGATATAGCGGCCGCTCAGTTCCTCGACGGCCTTGCCGAACGCGTGGAGAAGATCGGGCGACTTGGAACGCTTCTCGCCCGCAAGGATGACCGCCTTGCCGCCGCCGAGTGGCAGTCCCGCCATGGCATTCTTGTAGCTCATTCCGCGCGAGAGCCGGAGCGCGTCGACGAGGGCGTCCTCGTCCTTGGCATAATGCCAGAAGCGCGCACCGCCGGCGGCAGGGCCAAGATGCGTCGAGTGGACCGCGATGATCGCGCGCAGGCCGCACTTGTCGTTGGTGATGAAATGGATCGCTTCGTGCTGGTCGAAGTCGGACAGGCCCCAGGGCGTCGTCATGTGATGAACTATCTTCTGTTTTCGAGAAATGGGGCGATCGAGGGGACTTGAAGCCCCGACCCTCGGTACCACAAGCCCGACGGGTCGTTGGTTTCATTAGGTTTTTTTGTGAACCCGCGTCCCAAACCGTCCCTTACTTAGCAATGGTTTGCCCTCTGGCTGTAAACCGGAACGCTGTCAATTTCGTACGCCAAAGTTCCTCACGGACATGCGACGAATGACGAAATCGAGTTCACGCTGGCGGCCGCTAACGGCAGGTTCCGACCCAAAGCTGAAATTAGCATCGCAGCCGCTTCCCAGCTTATTCAGCGCCGCAATACGATCATGATCAATCCAAGAGTTCCGAGAGCGGCAACGAGAGCGGTAACGTATCCGACGTTCGAGCGAGGCAGATCGGGATATGCGGCCCGTAGGACGCGCATATCTCGCATATATTCGGCGATCCCCAACGTCAGGGTCGCCAGGCCGATCACAATCATGAGCATGCCGAATTCGCGCGGACCTACGACGTAGTTCCTTCCCCCTGGGACCGGATTTTCGATTTGAAAGAACTTGTAAACGGCAAAGCCGAACGTGATGAGCGAGGTGGCGGTCCGGATTTCCGACATCAGGGTTCGGACGAAGGACAGACGCGTCCGCTCTACCGACAAGCGTGTTTGGTCCAACACGGTTTTCACCGGGTCTCCCCCTGGTTTCAGATCGCGACGGCGCACCCTCCGATGACCGGACTTCGCTCGCCATCAGGGAATCTACCGATGGGCCTGTAACCCGCTTCGCGTCAGCCTCAAGCCGAAGGAGCTGGGGCCATGCCAAAGGACAAGCCGAACATTCTGGTGATGTGGGGGGACGACATCGGCCAGTCGAACCTGTCGATCTTCACCAAGGGCATGATGGGCTACAGGACACCCAACATCGATCGGATCGGCGAGGAAGACCTGCTGTTCACAGATTATTATGCCGAGCAGAGCTGCACCGCTGGCCGCGCTTCCTTCATCACCGGACAGAACGGACTTCGCACCGGCCTT
>DATIQO010000212.1:0-2293 GCA_035470745.1 Sphingomicrobium sp.
TCACGCGGACATCATCATGCCGGTCAGAGCGCAGGGCCTCGACTGGACGCGTTTGATTCCCAAAAGCGACATGGCCGCTGCCGATCCAAGCGCCGGCTGGATTGCGTTCGGCTCCGGCGAGCAGCGGGTCTACCTCGATACGCCGACCTGGTGGGATATCAGGCCAAAGACGATCTGGTCCGCCCTTAGCGGCGGCAAGCGCGTCATGCATGTCGAATATGTCCCAAGCCCATTTTATGCCGAGCGTCAGATTCGCCTTCGCAGCGACGAATATCGTCGACTATGGGCCGCGGTGCGAGCCGACTTCCTGCTCGACGCACAAGGGCGCCCGCAGCGCATCGCCCACCCCGGCTACGGCTGCTGCGACGCGTTTTATCGCGCCGTCGGCAAGGAGAATGCGGTGCGGACGTGCAACAGCTGGGTCGCCCGCTGGCTCCGGCTCGCGGGGGTCAAGACGAGCCTCTGGCCGCCCTTCGTGAGCGGTATAACGTGGCGCTACCGGCGCGTCACAGAACGTAGCGGCTGAGATCGGCGTTCTTCGCAATCCCGCTGAGCTGCTTGTCGACAAATGCCGCGTCAACGAGGAGCGTCTCGCCGCGCCGGTCCTCGGCATTGAAGCTCACGTCCTCGAGCAGCCTCTCCATCACCGTCTGGAGCCGCCGTGCCCCGATATTCTCGACCGCCTCATTGACCTCGGCGGCGATGCGCGCGAGCGCCTCGATGCCGCTGTTGTCGAAGTTGATCGTTACGCCTTCAGTGCCAAGGAGCGCCTGATATTGTTCGGTGAGGCTGGACCGCGTCGCGCAGAGGATGCGGACGAAATCTTCCTGGGTCAGCGCTTTGAGCTCGACGCGGATGGGAAGGCGCCCCTGGAGCTCCGGCAGCAGGTCGGCCGGCTTGGCAATGTGGAAGGCGCCGCTGGCAATGAACAGGATGTGGTCGGTCTTGAGCGGCCCGTACTTGGTGGCGACCGTCGTTCCTTCAATGAGCGGCAGGAGGTCGCGCTGGACGCCTTCACGGCTGATCGAGCCTCCGCGAACGTCGCTCACCGCAATCTTGTCGATCTCGTCGATGAAAACGATGCCATTGGCTTCCGCATCCGCAAGGGCGACGCGGTTGATATCGTCGGGGTCGACCCGCTTGTCGGCCTCTTCCTCGGTGAGCCGGGCAAAAGCGTCCGGGACCTTGAGCTTGCGCCGCTTCCGGGGGCCACCCCCCATTGCCTTCCCCATGATCGACTTGAGGTCAAAGACCTGGGCGCCCATGCCGGGAATTTCGAAGGGCATGGCCGGGGCCTCGTCGACTTCGATCTCGACTTCGGCCTTGTCGAGGCTTCCGTCGGCAAAGCGCTGTTTGAAGCTCTGGCGGGTCGCCTCGCTTGAACCCTTTCCGGTGAGGGCATCGAGCAGGCGCTCCATCGCGGCCTCCTCGGCCGCCGCGCGAACCTTGCTGCGGCGACGGTCGCGCTCAAGGCGAACCGCCTCCTCGACGAGATCGCGGGCGATCTGCTCGACGTCGCGGCCGACATAGCCGACCTCAGTGAACTTGGTCGCTTCGACTTTTACGAACGGGGCATCGGCGAGCCGTGCGAGCCGGCGGCTGATTTCAGTCTTCCCGCAGCCAGTCGGCCCGATCATCAGGATGTTCTTGGGCGTCACTTCGTCACGTAGCTCGGAGCTGAGCTGCTGCCGGCGCCAGCGATTGCGCAGCGCAACCGCGACGGCCTTCTTCGCGGCTTCCTGGCCAATGATATGCTCATTCAGCGCAGCGACGATCGCTTTTGGCGTGAGCTTGTCCTTCAGCACTTCGGTCTGCTCCCCGCCGCTTTCGGGAATGGAGGTGTGGTAGTTCATTTCGCAACGCAATGTCGGTAGCGCTCGAATGCACTTCAAGCGGTGCAGCGAAGCGAGGCGAAGAAGCGCTTGTGGGCCGCGATGATGCGCTGGATCTCTGCCGGATCGGGTGCTGCGTCCCACTGGTCGACCTCGAACGTGCCGCCGAGCAATATTCCGTCAGCCCTTGGGAACATGTAGCCCGGGCCGCCGGTAATCGCGTAGCGAATCTCCGGCTGCGGCTCGAGTATCGCCAGCTGACCGCGCACCGGATGCAGTCCCGCATCACCGAATAGATCGCGGCTGCCAAGGCCAGTGCAATTGAAGACGAGGGTTTCTGGAAGCGCTGCAATATCGGCTGGCTGCGTAAACCTGCGGACTTCGATCTTGCCCCCGGCAACCTGCACGTCGCGGATCATCTGGCGCAAATATCGGCCCGTTTCGACGTACATCGTGTCGTA
>DATIQO010000213.1:0-15593 GCA_035470745.1 Sphingomicrobium sp.
TTCTCTATGTGACCAACAACGAGGTCGCCTGGGGAACGGGCGACCTCTGGTCGGTCAGCGTGGATGATCCCAAGGACCGCCGGAAGATCCTGTCGGAAGAGACGAGCTGGAGCGCTCGCCCGGAAACCTCGCCCGACGGCAAGCTCGTTCTTTATGCGAGCTATCATGGGAGGCAGTGGCGCCAATTGTGGGTGACGACGCCCGCCGGCGCCGCCCCGCTCCCGGTCACGTTCGGCGATTTCGACCGGTGGAACGCGCGCTGGTCGCCGGACGGCATGAGGATCGCCTTCATCACCAACGAGCATGGCAATACGGGCCTCGTCGTCCACGATTTTGTCGGCGGCGCCGAGACGCCGATTGCTGCGACAAAGCGCCGCTATCTCGGCGCCAGGGGCGAGCTGACGCTCGACATTCGCGACGAGCAGGGGCGAAGCGTGCCGGCGCGGGTCGCGGTGGTTGGAAGCGACGGCAGGGCTCTAGCGCCCGGCGATGCCTGGATGCGCGGCGACGATGGCTTCGATCGCGCGCTCCAGGAGACCGAGACCCATTATTTCGACTGCGCGTCCACCTGCACGATCGAAGGGCCGCCAGGCGACACGACGATCTGGGTCCAGCGCGGCTTTCGCTACTTGCCTTGGCGCAAGCAGGTTAAGATCGACGCGGACGGCCGCCAGAGCATCTCCGTCAAGCTCGAGCGCAACGACTTGCCGGCCTCGTTCGGCGCGTTCCAAAGCGCCGACCTTCACGTCCACATGAACTATGGCGGCCATTACCGGAACACGCCCGAACGGCTCGCGGAGCAGGCCCGCGCTGAGGACCTCGGGGTTGTCTACGACCTCATCGTCAACAAGGAGGAGCGGGTCCCCGACATCTCCTATTTTCGTGCTGGTCCCGATCCCGCGAGCGGCGAGGGCGTGATGATCCTCCACAGCCAGGAATATCATACGAGCTATTGGGGGCACCTAGGGCTGCTTGGCCTTTCCGACCATTATCTGACGCCCGGCTTTTCGGCCTATCAGAACAGCCCGCTCGCGAGTGCCTATCCCGATAATGGAGCGATCGCCGACCTTGCCCACGCGCAAGGCGCGCTCGTCGGCTATGTCCACCCGTTCGACACCGACATCGATCCAAGGACCGAGAAGTCGCTCAGCAACGAGCTTCCCGCGGACGTTGCGAACGGCAAGGTCGATTATATGGAGATCGTCGGCTTTTCCGATCACAAATCGACCGCCCACGTCTGGTACCGCCTGCTGAACCTTGGATACCGGATCCCGGCGGGCGCGGGGACCGACGCGATGGCGAACTATGCCGATCTGCGCGGGCCCGTCGGAATGAACCGGGTATTCCTCGAAACTCGAGGCGATAATAGTCCAGCAGCGCTTCTCGCCGCGCTCAAGGGCGGCCGCACGTTTGCAAGTAACGGGCCGCTCCTGGGGCTCGAGATTGATGGCGGGCACCCGGGCAGCGTGATTTCCCGCAAAGGCCCAGGGTGGCTTCGTTACCGCGTCGCGATGCGCTCCCCGGTCAGCGTCGAGCATCTCGAGCTCGTGCAGGATGGAAAGGTCATCAAGGCGTTCGATCTCAAGGGCGATCGGCGTAGCTTTGACGGCGCCGGGGAAATTCAGGCCGGACATTCAGGCTGGGTGCTGCTGAGGGCATGGAACGACGGCGCCGATCCAAAGGTCCTCGATATCTACCCTTACGCGACCACGAGCCCGATCTATCTCGAGCTTCCGGGCGGAATGCCGGTGGATCGCGAGGATGCGGCCTATTTCACGGCGTGGCTCGATCGCGTGATTGCGGACGCGGCGAGCCGATCCGACTGGCGTTCGCCTGAGGAGCGCGACCAAACCTTAGCTTACCTTCGCCGAGCGAGAGCTCTCTACGCGAAGGAATCGGACCTGTCCGATCATGATGCCGCTTTGAGTTTGATGACACGGCGCCCTCGACTACGATGAAAGCAGTCATGGGATCATCACGCCGCGCGTCGAGGGAATCGGCGACGCATCTGAGTTGCTTGAAGACGGTCTTCCAGCTCGATCGAACTCAATGGCGATTCAAGCCAAAAGCCCTGTCCGGCTGTGCAGCCAAGTTCGGTGACGAGCGCGAGCAGTTCTTCACTTTCGACATGCTCTGCGACTGTTGATACGCCCAGTATCTCGCATAGGCCTATCACAGCCCGCAGCAGGCGCCTGCCGTCGGCGCTATGCTGGGCTGCAGTTACAAGGCCACCGTCGAGCTTGATCTGGTCGAAATACAGTTCCCGAAGATAACCGATCGATGCGTAGCCTGCGCCGAAATCATCGAGCACAATCGTCGCGCCGGCCTTCTTTAGCTGCGTGAGATTGATACGAGCGTGATCGAAGTCCGCGAGTAGGGCAGTTTCCGTCACTTCCGCTTGCAGGCGCGCTGCCGGGAGATCGCTCGACTGCAAGGCTGCGAGCACGAGTTCCGCCAATCCGGGCGAGCAAAGCTGGATGGCGCTCAAGTTGAACGACAATTTCACATGATCGGGCCATGCCCGCGCGGCTCGGAAAGCAATCGCCATCAAATGTTCGTTGATCTCGTTGATCCGGTGGAGTTGTTCAGCAATTGGAACGAACTCTGACGGTGTGACGGAGCCAAGCTCAGGATCGGTCCACCGGGCGAGCGCCTCATTTGCGACAATGCTTCCGCTCTTCAGATCGAAGATTGGTTGAAAAACGACGCTAAGATGGTCCTTGAATCCGGGCGCCTGTAGCGCGCGCTCGATCTGCACCCGGCGGCGTCGGGGCGCTTCCATGCAAAGCTCAAAGATGGCGACCCCCCTGCCAGGGTTAGCCTTCGCCTGATACAGTGCGAGATCGGCATCCGCCATCAGGCGTGACGGAGAGTCGTGCTCCCGCTTACGCGAGATCGCAATCCCACAGGAGGCGGAGATGCCGAACTCCCGCCCCTTGATGAATGCAGGCCCGTTCACCGCGGTCAGAATCTCGGCGCCAAGCTTTTCTGCGTCGATTGGGCGTTCGACAAGTGGCACGAGGACGCCGAATTCGTCTCCGCCCAAGCGCGCGACGATACCTCGGCGGCCCGTCGCAGCCGACAGTCGCGCTGCAACCTCCCGTAACAATTGATCTCCGGTGGCGTGACCGAAGGTGTCGTTGACGCCCTTGAAGCGGTCGAGGTCCAATATTGCGAGAGCAAATGAGCCTGTCGGCTTCGAAATGGCGGCATCCAGTGCGGCGACAAATGCGCGTCGATTAGGAAGACCGGTAAGGAAATCCGTGGTGGCGGCGACAACCGCTTCGAGATGCGCCTCCTCGACCTGCTCCTGTTCGCGCGCGATCGTCGAGCGGGAACGAATCAGGTCGGTTAAATGCTGACTATGGACTGCCAGCAAGCGCATCGTCAGAACCGCAACAGCCACGAGGCCGAAAGCCGCGCCCGCAAAATGAGGATCTTTCGAAAGCAGTGCAGCGGCCGAGATCGGACCCACGATCAAAATGAGTGGAATTCGACCGGCGGCGGGAAGTGCAGTGAGGCCATATGCCACACCAATCCCGGTCAACCCGCTTAGTAGCACGACTGCCATGCGGGATGCTGAGTCCCCCACAGTCAGGAGGAGGTACATCGATCGCGCGCACACGGCGATGCACACGACGGCTGCGACCCAGACCGTCTGGCGCATGCGCCGCGCCATCATCCGATGCGTCGGCTGCCCCTGTTTTCCGACACCGAACCAGTGCCAGAGCCGAATGATCCCGCAAACGCCGATGAAGGTCGGAAGGTTGATCCCGAAGGCGAGGTGTCCGGTGGCGGCGAGCTCCATGGCGGAGAGGTTCACCAGTCCAAGCACGTAGATGATCGGGACCTGCCGTCGTAGCGACCAATAGCGCTCTTCGACCAGCGACCGGTCGGTTCCGGTGGCTACGTCGGTTGCGACCATTCGTTGAATTACGCGACTCAGCATGGCGAAACCGCCCCGTCCGTGCTCGAAACTCGGCGGCCTACGAGGCCGCGCCCGCGATCAATATTGGGGCAGTCTCAAAGATATCGTAAATTCTCAAACCATAGACGCGCAATTTCGGACGGGACGAGCGGGCTCCTCCCTCGAGTCAAAATCCATGCCTGGCTGCGTCCCGTCTTGTCTTCCCTCAGACTGGCTCGCTCACCTGCGAGTAGAGGAATAGGGAATGAAGTCACCAAGCGAGCAGCTTCCGATCGGAAGATTCGAGGGAGGCTCGAGGAGCGTTACGGTATCGCCCCTGCAAAGCTCGCCCGTCACCGGGTGTGTGAGGAGCGTCAAATGGCTGTCGAGCGGGGGACAACCAGCGAGATGGTTTACGTAAGCCAGGCCGGATCCGGCGCGGTATGCGATCGTGCTCGAATCGAGAACCAATTGGTCACGCGCAACATAAGATGGGAGGCATTTGAGGGGCGCGCCTGCCGTCTTTCCAGCTGTCAGCCGCTCAATTGGAGAAGGCACGTTGCTCGGATTGTCGGGCCTTACTGTGCACGCGCTCAGCGATGCGATCGCCAGTGCCAGGTGAATTCTGCGCACCTCTAAAATTCTTGTCGTTCGCATGACCTGCCAGCCTCTCTTCGCCAAGCAACCCGTCTTGCAATGCCCGGTGATGCGCGAGTGATGGATGCCTTCTGATTACATTTTCCGCGAACCAAGCAGGCTCGGCAAGCCTAGAAGTGCAGACCGTTCTGCCAGGAGGATGGGCAGGGTTATCGGGCCGCGCTGGAGTTTCGGCTCGACGCCGGATTTTTGCCCCTTGTCGAACCGCGACTTGCCGTTCAGGAGCGCCGCTCATCGTGAATCAAGAAGCAGTGATGAAAACAGATTGGACCCGCGCGGAAATCGCGCAACTCTTTGACCTGCCGTTTACCGAGCTCGTGTTCCGCGCAGCTGAAATCCACCGGGCTAACCATTCCGCCGGTGAGGTACAGCTATGCACCTTGCTCTCGATCAAGACTGGTGGCTGCCCCGAGGATTGTGGATATTGTTCGCAATCAGCCCATGCCGAAACCGGGCTCAAGGCCGAGAAGATGATGGACGTCGACGCCGTCCTCGCGTCAGCGGCTCAAGCCAAGGCGGCAGGATCACAGCGCTTCTGCATGGGCGCAGCATGGCGCAGTCCCAAGGACCGGGACATGGACGGCGTCTGCGCGATGGTCGCGGGGGTCAAAGCCATGGGGCTCGAAACCTGCATGACGCTTGGCATGCTGACGCAAGGCCAGGCACGTCAATTGAAGGCGGCTGGCCTCGACTATTACAATCACAACATTGACACTTCGCCGGAAAAATATGGCGAGATCATCTCAACGCGGACGTTCCAGGATCGCCTAGATACACTGGAAGAGGTTCGTGCCGCGGGGATCAGTGTCTGTTGTGGCGGGATCGTCGGAATGGGCGAGAACCGCGAGGATCGCGTCGGCTTCATCCACGCGCTCGCAACGCTCCCCCGTCACCCAGACAGTGTTCCGGTAAACGCCCTGGTCCCGGTCAAGGGAACGGTGCTCGGCGACATGTTCCAGGGCGAGCGGCTCATCGACGATATCGAATTCGTACGCACCGTGGCGGTCGCACGCATCACGATGCCAAAGGCGATGGTGCGGCTTTCCGCTGGGCGCGAGAGCATGAGCGAGGCGACGCAGGCGCTCTGCTTCCTCGCAGGGGCGAACAGCATCTTCACGGGTGACAAGCTGCTGACCACGGCCAACGCCGGCAATCACTCCGACGCGGCATTATTTGCGAAGCTTGGCATCACGACCACGATGCAGCCGCTCGAAACACAATTGCAGTAGCGCGATGCGGCACCATTCCCGCCGATCACAATTGGCGGGCTTTGAAACCCATCTCGAGGGACTCACTCGGGTCCAGCGCCGCCGGGTCCTCTCGCGCGGGCAAGGGCATGATTTTGCCTCGAACGATTACCTCGGACTTGCGACCAGCGCGCGATTGGTGCCCGCGCTAGAGGACGCGCTGTCGCGCGGTGTGCCGATCGGCTCGGGGGGATCTCGCCTGCTTCGCGGCAATCATCCTGAGCATCAGGCGCTCGAGCTCGAGGCAGCCTCTTTCTTCGGATCGGAAGCCTCTTTGTTCTTGTCGAGCGGCTATGCGGCGAATTCGGTCCTGCTCTCGACGCTGCCGCAATCCGACGACCTAATCATCTACGACGAGCTCATTCACGCCAGCAGTCATGAAGGGACGCGGCTGGCGCGCTCGCCGTCCCGCTCGGCCCGCCACAATGATTGCCAGTCATTCGCCGATCAGCTGCGGGCGTGGCGAAGCGAAGGCGGAAAGGGTCACCCGTGGATCGTCATCGAAAGCCTCTACAGCATGGAGGGGGATAAGGCTCCGCTCGGAGACCTTTTGGCGCTCGCTGATCAGCATGACGGTTTCCTCGTCGTCGACGAAGCTCATGCAACCGGCGTGTTCGGCCACGACGGTCGCGGACTTGCAGACGGGTTGGATGGCCGCGAGAACGTGATAGCGGTCAGGACCTGCGGCAAGGCACTGGGGTGCGAAGGCGCGCTCATCTGCGGACCGCGCGTGCTCATCGACTTCCTGATTAACCGCGGGCGCGGATTTATCTTTTCGACAGCTCCATCCCCGCTCATCGCCGCGGCGGTGAGGGAAGCGCTAAAGATCAACAGAAAGAGCGATGATCTGCGTCATCAGCTACAGCAGCTGGTCTCACTTGCCGCATCGCGACTGCAACCGCTCGGCGCTGCTTTCAATCAAACCCAGATCCTGCCGCTGATCATCGGCGACGCTGGCCGGACGATGGCTCTCGCCCGCAGTCTTCAGGGTGTCGGGTTCGACGTCAGGGCCATTCGTCCGCCGACCGTGCCCGACGGCACGTCTCGCCTGCGCATCCCGATCACGCTCAATGTCGATCGAACGGCGATCGATGCCCTCTCTGACGCACTCGAAAGAGCAATGAAGTGAAGCTGTTTATCAGCGGCACTGACACGGACGTCGGTAAGACGACGTTCGCCGCCGCATTGTCCGGCGCCTTGCAGGCATCCTACTGGAAACCAATCCAGGCCGGAGGTCTCGACCGCAGCGATAGCGACCTCGTGCGCGAGCTTTCCGGCCTGCCGCCGTACAAAGTCTGTGGCGAAGGTTATCGACTGCGCACACCCTGCTCGCCGCACCGCGCCGCGGAGCTTGATGGAGTCACGATCGACGTTGATGGGCTCAAGCTACCGGAATGCGACCCACTTGTGGTCGAGGGCGCAGGTGGACTGCTCGTGCCACTCACGCGCGATATACTGATCATCGATCTCATTGCGCGCTGGAATCTTCCGACCGTCCTGGTCGCGCGAACGTCGCTCGGTACGATCAACCATTCGTTGATGTCGGTCGCTGCGCTGCGATCGCGCAACATTCCATTGATCGGCATCGCGTTCGTGGGTCATCCTTATCCGGACAGCGAGGATATCATCTGCACCCTCAGCGCTGCGAAACGGCTTGGGCGCCTGCCGTTTATCGATCCACTCGACCGGGCGAACCTCCAGCGCGCATTCAGCGACAACTTCTGCCTCGACGATTTCCGATGAGCTCTCCGGTCTGGCATCCGTTCACGCAGCACGGCCTCAAGCAGCCGATCCCGCTCGTCACTCACGCGGAGGGCGCCGCGATTTACACGGCGGACGGAAGGCGGATCGTCGACGCGATCTCATCGTGGTGGGTGACCACGCACGGCCATTGTCATCCGAGGATCATGCGCGCCATCGCGGACCAGACGCAGCGCCTGGACCAGATCATTTTCGCGGGGTGGACCCACCAACCCGCTGAACAGCTTGCGCGCGAGTTGCTACAATTGATGCCTTCGAATCTTGAGTACGTCTTCTACTCCGACAGCGGGTCGACGAGCGTTGAGGTCGCACTGAAGATGGCGTTGGGATACTGGCGCAATCGCGGTGAGCCGCGGCACCGCATCGTTGTCATGGAGGGTAGCTACCACGGCGACACGATCGGTGGCATGTCTGTTGGCGCGCGCGGCGTGTTCAACGAGAGCTATCAGCCGCTACTCTTCGACGTCGATGTTATCCCGTTCCCCGAACAGGGACGTGAGCAGGACACGTTTGACGCCTTAGAGAAGCTTTGCCGAACCAGGGCACCGGCAGCATTCATCGTCGAGCCGTTGCTGCAGGGGGCGGGCGGCATGCGGATCTATTCGGCGCATGCATTGCGTGAACTGCGCAGCATTTGCGCCGCGTTCGACGTTCTCTTCATCGCTGACGAAGTGATGACCGGCTGGGGTCGCACCGGGACACTTCTCGCTTGCGAGCAGGCTGAGATCGTCCCCGACCTGCTTTGCCTTTCGAAGGGGCTCACCGGAGGATCACTCCCGCTCGCAGTCACGCTCGCAACCGCCGCAATCTATGATGCGCATTATTCCTCGGACCGTTCTCGCCAGTTCTTTCATTCGAGCAGCTACACCGCCAATCCGATTGCGTGCGCGGCAGCACTTGGGAACTTGGCGGTCTGGCGCGAGGAACCTGTTCAGGAGCGTATCGCGAGCCTTTCGGCGCGCCAACAGGTCCGTCTCGACCGCCTGGCCGCGGGACTGAACGTCCGCCAGATTGGCACCATAACCGCGTGCGAAATCGGAAGCTCACAGAGCAATTACATGTCCGACAGGGGGCCCGGGCTGTTAGCCTTCTTCGGCGGCCGTGACCTGCTGCTGCGGCCACTTGGCAACACGATTTACGTCATGCCTCCCTATTGCATCGAGGATCATGATCTCGACCGCATCTACGATTCCATTGGGGAAGCGCTGGATCGCTTCTGACCAGCTTCTGAAACCGGGCATGTGTCCTCTCCGCTCCCTGGCGAGCACTGCCGGACTTCCGCTCTATCTTTGACGAAGTCGCAACCTTCGCTGCCCGATAGTCGGTTCGCCCAGATCGTCGGGCTGGATCGAAGCCTCCGTATCTCGCTTTCGCGAGGTGCAAGCTTCCCCAGTCAGCATTCGGTGCCTGCTCATTGAGGCTGATGTCTTCAGCCTCAAGGGAGCGCGCCCGCTGCTCGAGCTTGGGCGAGAGGCGAGGAGAACGTTTCGCATGGCGATTGTTGCACAGCTGGGTGAATGGAATGCGGCCGACCGGCGGAGCGACGAGCGGCGACTGCTCAGGCTTTCGGCTCCGTCCGCTCACGCAAAAGGCGAAACGCTGGCGCTTATCCACGATCTCTCGCCGGGCGGCATGCTCATTGAAACAAGTACGGACCTTGCCGTTGGCGAAGTCATTGTCGTTGAACTTCCTCAGGCGGGAGCCGTCGAAGCGCGCGTCATCAGGGGCGAGGGCGGTCGCTTCGCTTGCCGGTTCAAGAGTCGGATCTCGAAAGCGGCGATCAGCGCGGCACTCCTGAAGTCCTCGTTCCCGAGGGTGTCTCAGCTTCCCTCCATCATCCCGCCGCTTGCGCCGGCGCAGTCAAGCGACTGGCAATTGCAGGTGGAGGAGGAACCGGCGCCCGCCGACTGGCCGAATGCCTTGGTCAACGCGGCACTCATCATCGCCGTGCTCCTCGTCCTCTTCTTTCTTTACATCCAGTTTGCGCTGCCCGTTTCATGAGTGGATCATCCAGCTAGGGCTGAAAGACATGCCCGGAAGGTGAACCAGTTGGCAAAGACCTCTCTCAACATCCTTGCCTTGTGCGGAAGCCTCCGCGCACGCTCGACCAATCGGACACTCCTGGAAGCCGCGCAGATGCTCGCTCCCTCTGGGATGATTCTCACGAGGATTGTCGATGGTTCGGTCGTTCCGCACTTCAATGCGGACCTTGAAGCGAGCGACAACGAGCCGGATGAGGTCCGCGAATGGCGGAGCCTTGTCGCAGGCGCCGACGGACTTCTCGTCAGCAGTCCTGAATATGCGGCCGGAATCCCGGGAGCTTTCAAGAACGCGCTCGACTGGCTCGTCGGCGATCCCCGTTTCTATCAAAAGCCCGTTGCCATTCTGAGAGCTTCTGAGCGCTCGCTCGGAGCCCAGGCTGCGCTGCGTCTGGTGCTTTCGACAATGTCCGCGGACATCGTCGACGAAGCCTCGATCACAATTCCTCTGCTTGGCAAGGATGTGACGGCAAAGGAGCTTAGCGCGAACCAAGCTGAAGGCGCGGCTATCGTCGCGGCCCTTGGAGCATTTGCTCGGCACATCCTCGATCGGCGCTCCGTCCCCTGAACTTAATGCCTATGGCCGGCCGATTTGACGAAGCGGCAGCCTTCTAGCGAGCGAGCAGCTTCAGCTCGGCGATGAAGCGCTCGACGTCAGCTTTCGTCACGTGGAGATGGGGAGAGATGCGAAGCGATGAGCCGCGCTGGCTGACATGGACATCACGCGCTCTTAGCAGATCAACGAGATTGCCCTCGAGATGATCGGGGATCCTCACGCCGAACATATGTGCGCTCCGCTGCTCGCGAGGCGGTACCTCAAAGCCCAGCGACGAGAGGCCCGAGGCGATCTCGGCATTGACCGCGTCGAGCGCTGTCGAGATCCCCTTGATCGTCCAGGAACGCAGCTGGGCGAGCGAAGCGATCGCTCCAGGGAGGAGTGAAGTGCAGGTCTCGCCGACGTCGAACCGCCGCGCTCCAGGTCGGTAGCTGTCGACGTAATTGGTCAGTGCGGTGAAATTCTCGGCGCCCTCGCGCCCGAGCCAGCTCTCCTCAAGCGGGCGGCAATGCTGCCGCCTCTTTGAAACGTAGAGAAGGGAAATGCCGTAGGGCCAGAGCAGCCATTTGTAGCCGCCGGCGGCCGCGAAATCGGGGTCGAGCTCGCCAAGGTCGACCGGCACGGCGCCAAGCGACTGCGTGAGGTCGAGAACGAGCGCGCTTCCGATCGACCGGCAGATCCTCGAGATCTCGGCGAGATCGACCGAAGCGCCGTTGGTCCAATGCGATGCGAATAGGGATACGACCCGGACCTGGGGCCGCAGCCGCTGCCTGAAGGCCGCGGTCCAGTTGCCGTCCGCTGGCTGCGGCACGGTCTCGAGGATAGCGCCGGTTGCGCCTGCCGCTCGCCGCCAGGCGAGGACGTTCGAAGGAAAATCGGCTTCCGCAACGAGGATGACGTCGCCTGGCCCAAGCTCGTCTTCGAGCGCGCGCGCGGCCGTTGCGATGCCGTAACTCGCGGCGGGGACGATCGCATAATCGTCGGCGCTTCCGCCGAAGAGCTCGGCGCTGAGCTCGCGGACTTCGTCAGCCGGCTCGAAGAAGCTCGCGGGCGAGCGCTCCCAGGGATGCGCCTTGCCTGTCGCCGCCCGTTCAAGCTGGGCCCGGGCCTCGCGGAGCAAGGGGCCGTTATAGGCGGTATTGAGATAGGCGATTGTGTCGGGGATATCGAAGAGGTGCCGCGCTTCGGGCCAGTTCGTCACGAGTGATCTCCTTTGTTCCGCGCGTGGTTCCTGGACGCGTGGGGGAGGCCGCCTGCGAGGTTGTCAGGCAAGCGACCCGCCCTTTCATCTCATATATTAGCCCCGGTCCCGGCACCGAGCGGTGACTGCTTCAATTTGCGTAACGAGCCCTGGATCGAGCGGCGGCAGCGACTGACGACAGCCACGGAGCTTCAGTCCTGTTCGCCCGGTGGCTTCCATAATGGCACGAATTTTCTGCCACAATGGTGAGAGTTTGAGCGTTTCGCTCGGTTTTGCGGCCGCTATGACCAAGAGCGATGGATCACGATCAATCCGAGGGCGCCGAGGCGGGCAAGACGATCAAGCTCTCACGGAAGGAAGTATCGGCGGCGCGGCGCCTCCTGCAATTGCTGGTAGGCGCGGAGCGGGAAGCCGCCGACGAATTATTGCTTGTTCCGCCAGTCAGTCGCGGCGCGGCTTCTGACAGATCTTCGCTGGTCGATCGCGCGCGCGAAGAGTTTCACGAGCGCCGCCGGCGCGGAGCGGTCTTTGGCCAGTCGATGTTCGGCGAGCCCGCGTGGGACATGCTTCTGACGCTCTACATCCTCGACATTTCGGGGCAGCGCCAGACGATCGGTGCTCTCCTCAATTTTTCAGGAACGCCGGCGACCACGGCAAAGCGCTGGCTCGATTATCTCGTCGCGCATGATCTCGTCCGCCGCGAAGAACATCCGACCGACCGGCGCACCGCTTTCGTCACATTGACTGGCAAGGCGCGCGAGAAGCTCGACATTTATTATTCCGGCACGCGCGAAACAGGAATGTAGACGAAGCGGGCTCTATGCTATCGGGAAGACGGGGGGAGCGCGGCGCCCGGGTGGGGCGGGGCTTCGCTTCTTCCTTGCTCGGGGGTTCAACAATGTCGCAGCATGGCAATTGCTGGCAGTCGCCGGCAGCTGGAGAAGGCAAGCAGCAACTCCAGCAACTCCTCACTGAAGCTCTGGACCTCGCCGACCGCCTGGTCCTTCCGGCCGAGATCGGCGCTCGGATCCAGGAGGTCATCGACCTTGCCGAGCATTGCCTTGGTCCTGAGCGCAGGTCCAATTGACGAACGGCTCGCTCACCCGGTCTTCTTGCCATTAGGTCATGGCGACGTGATGCGCGGTTCATCTGCGCAAGCCTAGCGCCGCCATTGACCCGTCAAACCGGATCGGGCGCGATCTTCGCTCGATATCTCCAAATCGGGGTAATGTTTCACTTCTGCTTCGAGATTGATGGTTACTTTCCTCTTTACCAGCGAGGGGGAGGAAAAGATCGATGCTGCAGGCGGCAGTTCAAAGCGCTTTGATAATGAACGCAGACGCGAGCGGGAGTGTCCTGCCGGCAAGCGGCGCGCGCGAACCGGGGACGATCGCCGATCTATTCTCGTCATCGCACGCGGCGCGGCTTGCGCGCGCGGCGATCGAGGCCCGTGCGCGCCGACAGAAATTCTTCAAGGCGTCCTTATTCTCGGACCCCGCCTGGGATATCCTCCTCGATCTGTTCGCGGCCGAGGCCGAGGGAAGGCGCGTTGCAATCTCGAGTGCCGGGCTCGCCGCGAACGTTCCGCTGACGACCGCGATCCGATGGATCAACGCGCTCCAGGAGGAAGGCCTCGTCAGCCGCGAGAACGATCCACTCGACGGGCGCCGCTCGTTTCTGACGCTCACGGAACAGGGCCTGCGCTCGATGCATGACTATTTCGGGATCTAGTCCCGAAAGAAATTCCTGGCGCGTCTTTTCCCCCCAAGTTTCACCGCGGAGCGAAGTTTGCGAAGCGAAACTTGTAATCCAGTTTAAGGCGCGGCAGGGAACCACGTATACCGTTGCTCAATTGAATGCCTGGTGAGTGCTGCTCGGTGCACTCAGCAGCGCCCGTAACCGGCGTCGAGTAGAAGCGTTTCTTAACCCGTGCCGAATCTAACTGCGAGCTCGCGCCCGGAGGATTCGTGCAAGAAAAACCACGCCTACGCCTAGTTTCTTCTCATAAGTCAGCGAACCTGGAAGAAACGCTTCAAGGATTCGCCTCCGACCTGCTCAATGAAAGCGGCGAGGACTTTGGTTCAATTGAATGCGCCGAAGCGCGCTCTCCAGTCACGATCGACCTTGGGGCAAATGACATCGCTGCACTCAAGAGGATCCTCGCAACGCTCGCGAAGGACGTTCCTCACGCCACTGTTTCAAGCGACGGCAGGGCCGAAAGGGAAATTGCCCAGCTGATCTTTGACTTGCGCAAGGCAAGGGCGCTTCTTTTCCCCGCGTCCATGTTCGGAGAACCGGCGTGGGACATGATGATGGCGCTTTATATTGCGAACCAGGCCCCGGCGGCGGCCGACCTAGCCCGCTGGACCAATACGCCGCCCACGACCGCGATGCGCTGGATTACCTATCTTGAAGGCCACGATCTCGTCGCGCGTGAAAGTTCCGACGATGACCGCCGCACGCACAAGATCCGCCTCACCAGGCAGGCGCGCGTCAACATGCAGCAGCTATTTTCCGATTTCCTCGGCAAGTATCGCTGAATCATCCCTGGAGAGCTCTTGTCTTCGCGTCTCTCCCGGTTCCTAAGGGCGCGGGTCGGTGTTGCGCGTTGCTTTCCTGGCTACGCAGCCGAATTGAAGCGACCAGACCCCTCGCGATCTATTGAACGAGTAAGCTACCCACGGTGATTGTGTGTCGATTAATGGGATGCTCGATCCTGATTTTCGTAAAGGGAGCGGCTGGTGATCCGAAAAACTCTCGATTTGAGACGCCATCTTCCAGGCATCGCCTTCGTCCTTGTCCTCCTGCTTCTTCTTGCGGCGACGGCGGCAGCGTTCGTCTATGGCGGCATTTATAATATCGGAGCGGACGCCCCGCATTCAAAGCTTGTCTACGCGACCATTGAGGAGCTGCGGGAACAATCGGTCGAACGTCATTCTCGAAACCTCGTTGTCCCGAAGGACTTGGGTGACGCCAAGCGGATTGAAACTGGCGCCGGTCTTTATGAGGAAATGTGCACCGGCTGCCATCTCGGGCCAGGTGTAGAACCATCCGAACTTAGCCAGGGTTTGTATCCACCCGCTCCCCAGCTCGCGAAGGTGTCGTCACGGCCTGCAGCCCAGCAATTCTGGATCATCAAGCATGGTATCAAGCTGAGCGCGATGCCGGCCTGGGGAAAGACCCACAGCGACGAGCTCATCTGGGACATGGTCGCCTTTATCCGCCAGCTCCCGCGCATGTCGCCGCAGCAATATCGCGCGGCGCTCGCGAACGCGCCCGCCGATCATGATGAGATCATGAAAGAGATGATGCCGCCCGCGCACGGCGCGCACAGCGCTGGAACGGCTGCCCCGGCGGACCGACACTAGGAAAAGAGCGCGTACCCCAGCGGAGCGGGGGAGGAAGCGTCCTTCGCCGCATGTCCTGGGTTCAGCGTGGGACGGCTCGCCGGCAACCAAGCCGTTGCGCTTGCCATCGCCTCGAGATGCGGCCTCGCGGGCCCGTACAAAAGAGAGAAGGCCCGCCGGCAAAAGAGCCAACGGACCTTCTCGACCATGAACGTTCCAGTGGGGCTAGAACGTCTGATTTCTTCTCTACTCCCGACCTCTTGCCCACTGGTTAGCTATCGCTCCGCAATGGTGCGAATTTGCCCAAGGCAGGGGCCGATGCGGCGAGGTCTTTTGAGACGGCAAAAGACCCGCCCTCTAGACGAGGACGGGCCTTCCGCCAGGACGATCGGCCGACCGTCCGGAAGGTAAGCCGACCAACAGGGGGTGCGGTCGGCTTGGGCTCGGGAAGGAGCGGGTTGCCGAACCCGCTCCTTTCCCTTGTTGCTTTAGGCGCTTAGCGTCCGCGTTCGCCGCGCTCGACCGGCGCCGGGGGCGGCGGCGGAGGCGGCGGAGGAGCGGGCTGCTCGACCACCGGCGGCGGCGGCGGCGGCGGAGCCGCGACCGGAGCGGGAGGCGGCGGAGCGGCATGGCCGCCAAGCGGCAGCACGATCTTGAAGTTGCCGCTGTGGCTGGTGATGCCGCCACCAAACTCGCCCTCGTAGCCGATCCTCAGGTCGACCGGTCCGACCTTGCCGCCAAGGCTGAGGCCGGCAAGGAACGTGCCCTTCTTCTGCGCCGCCGAGACGATGTCGAAGTTGTTCTCGGCATCGCCGTCGAGGAAGCCGTTGAAGCCCGAGCGCTGGTCGCCGAAGCGGTAGCGGTAGCCGACGTTCACT
>DATIQO010000214.1:0-7766 GCA_035470745.1 Sphingomicrobium sp.
GGCTCCCACGGTATCGAGCGTCTGGCGAAGGCCGAATGCGCGGCCCCTGATTTGGGCAGGCGTTTCGTCGGCGATCATCGCATCGCGCGGGCTTCCCCTGATGCCCTTGCCGATGCGGTCGGCAAAGCGCGCGAGCATGACTGTTGGCGCGCTGCTTGCGAGCGGAAACAGGGGCTTGGAGAGCGCCGCTATCCCGTAGCCCAACATGACCCAGGGCTTGCGCTTGAGGCTCTGGTCAGAGAGCCGACCGGAGAAAAGCTTCGCGAAATTGGCGGTGGCCTCGGCAATGCCGTCGATTGCGCCGAGAGCCGTCGCGGGAAGTCCCAGCAGGATCGTGATGAAGGCCGGCAGCAGCGCGTGATAGATCTCGCTCGACAAGTCCATGAACAGGCTGACGAAACCGAGGACCCAGACGTTGCGGGGAAGGGGAGGGGGCGCGCTTTTCAAAGGACCATGAGCCTAGCGAAGCAAGCCATGGAAGCGCAATCGGATTGCGGCGGCCAAGGGCAGCTAATCGCAAATGAGGCGCTCTTCGCCAAAACAACATTGCGCGCCAGCAAACCTTTGCTAGGCTGCAATCATGATCGGCGGCTCGACCCCCCAGGCGATCGCGGCGCGTTTTGCAGCTGTCGCGCAGGCGTGGGTCGCGGACGGACCGCGCGAGCGGACCGACCGGGCGCGCCGCCAGCTGCTCGCGGCGATCGCCTCGAACGAGCCGGCGACGCTCAACCAGGTCGCCAGGTCAGTCACAAGGGGCGCGCCGGCCGTCAGCCGCTCGGTCGACAGCCTCGTTCGAGCAGGGCTGGTCGAGCGGACGCATGACGCTCAAAATCGCCGGCGCCTCGCGCTCAAGTTGACGCAGGAAGGGCGCGACCAGCTCGGCAAGCCCGCGTCGGGAAGCTCCAATCTGCTGATGAAGCTCGAGCGGCTCGCCCACAGCGAGCTTCGCGCTCTCGAGCGCGCCATCGAGATCCTCGAACGCGGCTTCTAGCGCGGGAGCTTGCATGGCGGCTTTTGCCTCCCATGTTGCGTTGCAACAAGGCGGCTGTTCATGTAGGGGCGCCGCTGAAATTTTCAGGAAAATATGATGAACCTGCGTAACGTCGCGATCATCGCGCACGTCGATCACGGCAAGACGACACTTGTCGACCAGCTCTTCCGCCAGTCGGGCACCTTCCGCGACAACCAGCGTGTCGAGGAACGGGCGATGGATTCGAACGACCTCGAGAAGGAGCGCGGGATCACCATCCTTGCCAAGTGCACTTCGGTCGAATGGCCGCGGGAACATCCGACGACGAGGATCAACATCGTCGACACGCCCGGCCACGCCGATTTCGGCGCCGAGGTCGAGCGGATCCTGTCCATGGTCGACGGGGTTATCCTCCTCGTCGACGCCGCCGAAGGACCGATGCCGCAGACCAAGTTCGTGACCGGCAAGGCGCTTGCGCTCGGATTGAGGCCGATCGTCGTCGTCAACAAGATCGATCGCCCCGACGCACGCCCGGCAGAGGTTCTCGACGAGGTGTTCGAGCTCTTCATCAACCTCGATGCAAGCGACGAGCAGCTCGATTTTCCGACCCTTTATGCATCGGGACGCGCCGGTTACGCGGGCCGCGAGGACAGCGTCCGCGACGGCGATCTCACGCCGCTCTTCGAGACCATCGTCAGCCACGTGCCGGCTCCGAAGCTCAACCAGGCGGGCGAGTTCAAGATGCTGGCGACGCTGCTTGATCGAGACCCGTTCCTCGGGCGCATCCTCACCGGCCGCATCTTCAGCGGCAGCATCAGCGTCAACGACCCGATCCGGGCGATCGACGTTGCCGGCAACCTCGTCGAAGACGGACGGGCGACCAAGCTGTTCGCCTTTCGCGGGCTCGAGCGCGTTGCCGTCGAGAGCGCCGAGGCGGGCGACATCATCGCGATCGCCGGCCTCATCAAGGCGACCGTTTCGAACACGATCGGAATCCCGGCGATTGCCGAGCCGCTCCCATCGCGCGAGATCGATCCGCCGACGCTCAGCATGACATTTGCCGTCAACGACAGTCCGTTCGCGGGCAAGGACGGCGACAAGGTCCAGAGCCGCGTCATTCGCGACCGCCTCATTCGCGAGGCGGAGGGCAATGTCGCAATCCGCGTCACCGAGACCGGCTCGGGCGAGGCCTATGAAGTGGCGGGACGCGGCGAGCTCCAGCTCGGCGTTCTCATCGAGACGCTTCGCCGCGAGGGGTTCGAGCTCTCGATCAGCAGGCCGCGAGTGCTGTTTCGCGATGGACCAGGCGGGAGGGAGGAGCCCTACGAGACGGTCGTCGTCGACGTCGACGACGAATTCTCGGGCACGGTCATCGACAAGATGGCGCTCAGGAAGGGCGAAATGACGGACATGCGTCCTTCAGGCGGCGGAAAGACCAGGCTTACCTTCTCGGCCCCCTCGCGCGGTCTCATCGGCTACCATGGCGAGTTCCTGTCCGACACGCGCGGCACGGGAATCATGAACCGACTGTTCGAGAAATATGGTCCCTACAAGGGACCGATCGCAGGCCGGCAGAACGGCGTCCTCATCTCGATGGAGCAGGGGCCCGCCGTCGCTTACGCGCTGAACGCGCTCGAGGAGCGGGGCGTGCTCTTCGTCTCGCCTGGCGAGATGCTCTACGAAGGGATGGTCATCGGCGAGAATGCCAAGCCCCAGGATCTCGAGGTCAACCCCTTGAAGTCCAAGCAGCTGACCAACTTCCGGGCTTCGGGCAAGGACGAGGGTATAAGACTGACGCCGCCGCGGCGGATGAGCCTTGAGCAGGCAATCGCCTATATCCAGGACGACGAGCTCGTCGAAGTAACGCCCAAGGCGATCCGCATCCGCAAGCGCTTCCTCGACCCGCATGAGCGCAAGCGCGAGGCAAGGAAGCTCGAAGCCGCCTGAGAAGCCGACACCGGTCGCCTTTCTTCGCATCGCGCCCCAAATGAGTTTTTCGCTGCCCGACGTTTGGCGGTTGCTTAGCGGCAGCGGTCTGGCACAGTGGCGGCAGCGATGATCTGAAGGGGGAATGAAGGTGCGCAAGCTTGTCCTGGCAGCATTGGCCGCGAGCCTCTCCATTCCGGCTGCGGCGCAGGAGCGCGGCGCCACATTGTACGCCAAGGCGCATTTCGAGGGCCGCGGCATGACGATCGACGGGCCAACGACGCACTTGACGGCGTTCGACGTGAAAAGCCTTCGCATTCCCAAGGGAACGGTGTGGGAGCTTTGTACCGGCAATACCTTCACCGGCTGCGAGCGCTTCACCGAATCCAAGCCCGCCATGGCCCGAACCGTCCGCTCGCTGCGGCCCGTTGCGGCGCCCATTTCAGAAAGTGTCGCCATCCCTTCGGGGGTAGCAGTATCGGGCTCGGGCCCGTCGCTTCGCGGGCTTGCGAGCGAGTTCTTCGTCGTGCCGGCGATCGGCGGCTCGCGCGTCGAGGTGGCTGGAAAGGCCGGAGAAGGGGCTTCTCAGGCGGCTTCGGACTTCTGCCGCCAGCAAGGCTGGCGCAAGTCGGCTTACGAGCGTGTCCAGACGGTGAGCGGCCGGACATTCCTTGCCGATGTCCTTTGCGTCAACGAGGACCGCTAAGCTGCAATTCAGTGCCGGTGTCGGCGCGCGGCCCGGTTCGAGGCTTCGAGCGACCTGACTAGGCTTGGCTCATCGGGCGAGGAGACGTCGGCGATGCGCCACCCGGCGGCGAGGCGGACGAGCGTCAGCGTCGCGGCCCGCGGCTTTTCCCCCGGGAAGCCGAGCGACACGCGCACGATCGCCGCGGCCGGGCTCTTCTGGTCGACCTTGACTATGGCGGCGTGCAGCCCGCCGGGGTCCTGGCACTGGCAGATCGGATCGCCATCGAGATAGCCGACTTCATTGTGCGCGAGGCGCT
Source organism: Sphingomicrobium sp. (assembly GCA_035470745.1). Classification (GTDB taxonomy): domain Bacteria; phylum Pseudomonadota; class Alphaproteobacteria; order Sphingomonadales; family Sphingomonadaceae; genus Sphingomicrobium. The sequence continues at coordinate 3,901 of DATIQO010000214.1, forward strand.
CGTCCTCGCCGATGGCGCGAAGGAGGCGCGGCGCGAAATAACGCGCGGGATGGTCCAACGGGTTGAAGCTCGGCTTGTCGTAGCTTGCGTAGAGCCGTTCCATATATGCTTTCGCGCTTTCCTGGGGCTGGGCGGCAGCGGCAAGGAAGGCAAGAAGCATCATCGCGATGCCAGTTCGAGAACGACCCGCCATTCGTCTTCGCGAACGGGAGCGACCGAAAGGCGCGACTGGCGGATCAGCTCCATTTTCGCAAGGCGGGGTTCGGCCTTGATCGCAGCAAGAGTGACGGGGCCGATCGGGCGAACCGGCTCGACCCGGACCGAGACCCAGTTGGCGTCCTTGGGGTCAGGTTGTGCCGCCCGCGTCACCCGCATGATGCCAACGACCGCCTTGTCCGACATGCTGTGATAGAAGAAGGCCTCGTCGCCCTTCTTCATCGCCTTGAGGTGGAGGCGCGCGGCGTTGTTGCGCACGCCGTCCCACTCGGTGCCGCCGTCGCGCACCAGGTCCGACCAGCTGTAGCTTTCGGGTTCCGATTTCATGAGCCAATGAGCCATGATTCGACGCTAGCGGGGCGCCGGCACTTGGAAAAGCCGCGCGCAGCAGGCGCCAGAGGCCGGGTTAAATTGTGCTTGGAAGGCGATGAACCGAACCTTTTCCAAATAGTTCCGTCGCTTATCGCGGGACTCCAACGCTTCACCGCCGATCGGTTTGCTTCCGCGAAAAGTTAACATATCTGGCTCCCAGCAATTGAGAGCGAGTGAGCCGAAGGCGCTTTTAGACGCCGGGCTCGAGTGGCAAGACGGGCACAGCCCGCTGGACTTTAAAGTGCGCCAAGCGCCTCCAGCGGGTCGCCCGCCAGCAAGGGCAAGGGAAAAAGTGGTAAAATTGTTCGGCGGGCGCGTTGCGTCTGCGCTCGTGGGTATTTCGGCGCTTGCGATCGGTTCGAGCGCGAGTGCACAGTCGGCGCAAGTTTCCCCGATCACCTACAATCTCAAGTCCGCTGTCAGTGCGCTCAACGTCGACACGGCCGCAAGGCCGCTCGGTAACGCCGCAGTGGCAGTCGCTTCGAGCATTGCACGGCCGGTCGTTGCCGCGACCACCGCGGTCGCGAGCGCCGCCGGAACGGTGTTCCAGGCGCAGCCCGCGCAGTCGGTGACGGTTCAGTTCAATTCATCGATCGCCTCCCAGGCAGCGTGGCTCTACAAGGGCGGCTGGCCTCTCTACGCGCTCGTCGACAAGTTCGCGACCAATGCTCCGCTCGACGAGGAGACGAACTGCCTTGCGACCGCGGTATATTTCGAGGCGCGCGGCGAATCTCTCGAAGGGCAGCTAGCCGTCGCGCGCGTCGTCATGAACCGCGCCGCTTCGGGTCGCTATCCGCCCGACTGGTGCGGTGTCGTCAAGCAGCCGGCGCAATTCTCGTTCGTTCGCCACGGCCAGTTCCCGCAGGCCGATTTCAATTCGGACGCATGGCGCAGGGCCGAGGCAATCGCGGAGCTTGCTGCTGCAAATGTCGTCCCGAGCCTCGCTCCCGACGTTCTTTGGTATCATGCCAATTACGTCGCTCCGACGTGGCGCCACAGCTTGCAGGAAGTTCAGCAGATCGGCGCGCATATCTTCTACCGCGCGTAAATCCTGTTAATTCGAGCACTTAAGAGGGCGCTCCGGACATCGGTTCCGGGGCGCCCTCTTCGTTTCGGCGCGGCAGCGATTCGCTTCACCGTAAACATCGTTCACGAGGGATTCGCAGCCGAATCGATCCGGGCGACCATCGATCCTGGCCGGGAACCGACAAGGTTTCCCGTGACTTCGGGGAGGGCTCGCGGGTGCTTAGGATCCTGATCGTCGAGGACGATTCACAGCTGGCAGTTACGCTCAAATATCTTGTCGAGGACAATCCGCGCTACCGGGTCGTTGCAATTGCCGACGATGCCGACACCGCGATCGCCGCGGCGGAAGCGCATGACCCCGACCTCGTCCTTCTCGATCTTCACCTTGCTCACGCAACGACCGGCTTCTCGGTCGCGGTCCGGCTTAACGAGCTCGGAGTGCCGTGCCTGTTCGTGAGCGGCAAGGCGCCGCGCTTCCCGATGCCGGACCTTGCGCTTGGCTGCCTCATGAAGCCGTTTACGGCCGAAGATGTCCACCGGTCGCTGGCGATGGCCGAGGACCTGCTTCGTGGCCGCGAGACGCTCCGCCCGAGGCTTCCGCAAAATCTCACGCTCTACGATCCGGAGGATCCGATCTCGGCGCCCGAGCCGGGCTTCATTCCGTCAAAGCCCTCGCTCCGCACGCGGCTCGAGCACTGGATTTCGGGCCAGACAACGCAGCAGCATTAAAGCCGCATCATTCCGCGCCGCGGCTCCCGCATTCCCATGGTCTCGGCAGTGAGCGGCGCGCCCGCGTCGAGCAGCGCCTGGCGGCGACCCTTGATCTCGGCGCTGCGTTGGACGTCCTCGAACCGCAACAGCTCGGCAAAACAGGGGTGGGCAAGGGTGTGCTCGACGAACGCGGCGGTGAGCGGCCAGCGTGCCCGATCGGGCTCGAACCCCGCATAAGCGGCATTGCGGAAGAAGCTCGCGATCGAAATATCGGCAATCCCGATCTGGTCGAACAGGAAGCGATCGCCCGGGAGCCTTTCCTCGAGATAATCGAGCGCCGCGGGAATGTCCTCCTTCAGCGATTTCTCGATCCTAGCCTCATCGCCGGGCTCGCCCCAGACGAGCGGGTGGACGATCTTCTGGTAGAACAGCCCCCAGATGAAGACGTCGCCGAGCCTCGTATCGGCGAATTCCTCGAACCAGCGTGCCCGGGCGCGGTCCTTGGCCGTCTTGGGAAGGAGCGGATGGCCTGCGTACGCGTCTTCGAGATAGGCGCAGATGACCGATGAATCGCTGATGCTGAAATCGCCATCGATGAACACCGGGATGCGCCGGAGCGGACTCAACTGCTGGAATTCGTCATTGCCGTAAAAAGGAGTGATGGGGTCGACTTCATAGGCGATCCCCTTGAGGTTCATCGCGGCGAGAACCTTGCGAACATAGGGGCTGACGAAGCTGCCGATGATCCTGATCATGCGCCGAGCGAAGTGCACCTTTTCGGGTGGCTCGGCAACGGGGCTGGACACGCTGCATTTGTAGCGCTACAAAAGTAGCGTGTCTCATCGAAAGGCTTTCCGAATGAACCGCTCGCTTGCTCCCTTGTTCGCAGCCGCTTTTGCAGCGTCGGTCCCGGCGATTGCATCCGAGCTGGTGCCGCTGTCGCATTTCAACGCGGTCGAGCTAAGAGGCGGCGGTGAGGTCACCGTGGTCCCGGGGCCCGCCGAACGCGTCACGATCGTTGAAGGGAGCAGCCGTTTCACGCGGCTTCACATGCGCGGCGAGCAACTCGTGATCGACAGCTGCAACACCAGCTGCCCGAAAGCCTATCGCCTCCGCATCGAGGTCCAGTCGCCGTCTGTCCCCGATCTCGCCGTCAGCGGCGGCGGCGCGATCACGGTCGCAAACGGGTTCCGCCCCCAGGGCAGGCTCGATGCCGCGGTCGACGGCGGCGGAAGGATCGACAGCCGCGCGATCGAGGCTGCAGCGGTCGCGGCCGCCGTCAGAGGCGGCGGCGAACTTCTCGTCCGCGCGCGCTCGACGCTAACCGGCGCCGTCAGCGGCGGCGGGCTCGTGCGCTATTGGGGATCGCCCCAGGTGACGACCGCGATCGAGGGCGGCGGGGCCGTGAAGCCCGGTCACTGATTCTCGGGCAACTCGTAGACATCGACGCGCTCGCGGCCGAAGCGAAGGCCAACCGTCAGCAGGGCCCGAAACGCGTTATAGCCGCCGGTTCCTGGGTGGAAGGCGTGGAAGAAAAGCTG
>DATIQO010000215.1:0-8411 GCA_035470745.1 Sphingomicrobium sp.
GCTGGGGTCATCCAGCTCGCGAAGGTCGCTGCCAAGGAAGCGGCCGCGCGCAATATCAGGGTGAATGTCATCGCCCCTGGCGGCGTTGATACGCCGATCTGGGACGAGATGCCCTTCTTTCGGCAGATGGTCCTGGAGCATCGCTCGGATCGAAGCGCGGCGATCGCGGCCATGGCAAATGCGGCAACGCCGATCGCCCGTTTCGCAGCGGCAGAGGAAATCGCCTGCCAGATCGGCTTTCTCTTATCGGATCTCGCATCAACCGTAACCGGCGCAATGCTCGTCAGCGATGGCGGCTATTCGCTCTAGGCTCAAGGCCGCGCCTGGCCCCGTCCGATCGGGAGGAGCCGGCGGAGCGAGCGATGTCTAGCCTTTCCCCTCGCGCTCAGCAGCTTCAACGAGAGCCTGGATGGCCCAATGCCTTACGTCTCGCGCTTCCTCATCAGAAAGCTGGAGGACGTCCTTGAATACGATCGTCGCTTCGGTGCCGATGATGAGGCCGAGCGCGGCCTTCAGCCGTTCGAGGGACGCGCGGTCGAACCGGTCGGCCGCAGGAGCGAGCGCGGCTTCGATCAGCGGCGTGCGACGGTTCTGGCGAGCGGGCAATCCATCGCCGTTCGCCGCCTGCTGGATCGAGTTCGCCAGAAAGAGCCGCAGTGACGGCTCGTTGGCGAGGATCATCGCCGCGACCTCTTCGTCCGCCCGCTTCAGCCTCGCGACCGGGTCCTCTTCGAGCGAAGCGAGCATCGCTTCGGGACTGGGAAACGCCATGTGCAGCGAGGCTTCGAGGAGAAGCTCGTCGGCATTCTTGAAGTAGCGATAAGCCGTTGCGCGAGAAACGAGCGCCTCTTCGGCGACCTGGTCGAGCGTTGGCTTGTCACCGCTCGCCGACAGGCGAAGAGCAGCTTCGAGCAAGTCCTTGCGGGTTCGGTTGCGCTGATTGTCGCGAGGCATCTACGATAGCTGCCGCTGGATCGCCGCCATGTCGAGCCAGACATTCTCACGCGCGATGCTGCCGTCGCCGGCAAACTCAAGAACGTGCAGCAGGCGGAATTCCAGTGGACGGCCCTTGCCTTCAAGACCGAAGGGACGACCGGCGGCAATGCCGCTCCAGATCGATTCGTCGACCATGAAATTCTCGCCGTAGAGCCTGCGCACCGAGCTGACTTTCCCGTCCGCAAGGTCGGGGAAGGTTGCTTCATAGAAAGCGCGGGCCTGCTCGCGCCCCCGGCTCGGCCCCCCGGGCCAACCGACAACGTCATGCTCGACGTCCTCGGTCAGCGTCGACAGCACACCTTCAACATCGTCGCGCGCCTCGAAGCCGAAATGCTCGTCAACTTTACGGTCCATCATGTCGCGGGTCATGGGCATGATCGCATCTCCTTTCCGCCGCGCCGTTAGATGAGACACAAATCTCATGTCAATACCATATTATCACTAATAGAATATCGTCTCGCTTCTGGATGCAATTCGCGCGATCATGCCCCCGGGCCGATGGACGCGTGCCCCTTCCCTTGCGAACTCGTCATGGTGGACCCGCGCTTGTCGCGGGTTCGTGCGCTTTGGTGCGGAAGCTTTGGACCGCCGCGCGAAAGCCTAACCGACTGAAGGCAGCCGTTCGTCAGCCTCGAGGACCTTGGTGTCCAATAGCCAGCTCGCCTGATCCTCGATCGCAAGCGCACTAAGAACGCCGGTGCGGAAGGCGCCGGTGTCGATCCCGATGCGATTGGGCCGCATTTCGACTTCGGGGCGGATCGTATGGCCGTGGACGACGACAAATCCGTGGTCCGTGTCGTCGAGCAGGAAGGGCTCGCGAATCCAGCGCAGGTCCGACTGGCGCTGCTGCTCGAACTCGATGCCGGGGCGAATGCCGGCGTGGACGAACAGATAGTCGCCAAACCGGCAGCTGTCGTCGAAGCTCTCGAGGAACTCGACATGCTCTTTCGGGATCGCCGACCGGACGATCCCAAGCGCCTCTTCGTCGCTAAGGCCGGTCAGCGAGCTGGCATCGACGCCATAGCTCGCAAGGCACTCGGACCCGCCGAACAAGCGCCACTTGGCGATCAGCTCGGCCTCGCCCGAGAGGATCCGCAGCAGCACTTCCTCGTGATTGCCGAGGAGGAAGACGGTGCGGACTTCGGGATGCTCATAGGTTCGCAGGCGTTCGACGACCTGCGCCGAGCTCGGGCCACGGTCGATAAGGTCACCGACGAAGACGAGAAGGATCTTGCGCTGGCTGCGCGAGGCAATGTCCTCGTGGACCTTCTCGAGCAGCTCGTCGAGAAGATCGAGACGGCCATGGATGTCACCAACGCCATAGGCGCGCCAGCCGCGCGCGCCGGAAGGTCCACTTTGGCGTCGAGGAACGAAGTTGAACATCCTGGCCCTTTAGTCCTTGTGCCGGAGCATCTGGCAAGTGCCTCCGAACGAGATCGATAACGATCCGCCGCCGCAACGGCTCCACCACCAACATCCCCGCGGCAAGGTCAAGCGCTGATGAGGTCGAACCTTGGAATGGCGACGTCGAACGCGGTCCCATCCTCGTCCACCATGCGGTAGCTCCCGCTCATGGCGCCGGTTGGCGTATCGAGAGGACAGCCCGAGACATAGTCGAAGCTCGCGCCCGGGGCGATCAGCGGCATCTCGCCGACGACGCCCTCGCCGACCACCTCGTGGACGGTCCCGCGGCCATCGATGATCGACCAGCTGCGCGACAGGAGCTGGATCGCGACGTCCGAACCATTCTCGATCCGCACATGGTAGGACCAGAACCAGCGATTGGTCGAGGGGTCCGACTGCTCGGAAAGAAAGCTCACCGCGACCCGCACCGCGATCCCGCGGGTCACGGCGACATTGGGAAAGAGCATGGCAAGTGCGTCGATGGTCACGCCTTTACCTTAGCGAGGTCAAAGCCGCGCACAACTACGCAAGTCCACCTGCCCGGCGCAGCCTGTCGACGAGGCGCGAACGAGCGTCCGCAAGTGGCTGCGAGCGTTCCGTCAGCAGGTCGCGAACGAGGAAATGACCGGTGAGCGCCAGTCCCTCGTCGATCTCCTTCCACGTCGCAAAGCCTCCTTCGCGCACGAACCTTGGCAATGCGAGTAGCTTTCCAGCATAGGGCTCCGCTTCGAGCGCACTGACCGCCCGGCCGGACTTGGGGCTGACCGCGACAAGCTCGTCACTGCTGCCGCTAACAGCGCATCGCTCAAGATCGAGCCCAAATCCGAGCTCCGCGAGAAGAAGGAGCTCGTAGCGAACAAGAGCGCTTCCCCAGCCGCTCGCGGACGGCGCGGCTTCGATGGCATCGAGCAGCCCTTCGAGCGCTTCGTAGAGGCGCGGATAGAATTGCCCCTCGGGCAGTACCGTCGCGGTAAGCACCGTCACCCACTCGATCGCGGCCGCGGGCAGCGGCTCGCTGAGCAGCGGTCCCCTGCTGTGCACGAGCTCGATCGCGGCCTGCGGGAGCTGCGTTTCGGTGCGCGCGGAAAATTGCGCCTCGACGATGTTCCCCGCGATCAGCACTGGCCGCATCCTCCGGCCGCGGGCACCGCGCACATAAGCCGCCTGCAGCCCGTGATCGGCCGTCATCAGCCGCACGACCCCGCCATGCTCGCCGTGGCTGCGAAGCGTGCAGACGATCGCCTTTGCCTCGAAGCGCATCAGCCGCCGGGATGGAAATAGTCATAGACCTGGCGCGCGGTCGCACTGCTGATCCCCGGCGCCCGCTCGAGGTCCTCGAGCGCTGCGCCCTTGACCGCGCGCGCGGTGCCAAAGTGCATCAGGAGCGCGCGCTTGCGCGTCGGGCCAATCCCCGGGACATCATCGAGACTCGAGGTCGTCAGGCTCTTCGCCCGCTTTGCCCGGTGCGTGCCAATGGCAAAGCGATGCGCTTCGTCGCGCAGCCGCTGCAGATAGAAGAGCAGTGCCGAGTTGGGCGCCAGCGTCAGCTCGCGTCCCCCCGGCAGATGGAAGGTCTCGCGCCCCGCATTCCTGTCGGGGCCCTTCGAGACGCCGACCACCGGCACGTCGTGAACGCCCATGTCCTCCATCACTTCGCACACCGCCGAAAGCTGGCCCTTGCCGCCGTCGATGAGCAGGAGGTCCGGCCATTCGCCCGTCTGGCGGTCGGGGTCCTCCTTCTCGAGCCTCGCAAAGCGCCGCCCGAGAACCTCGCGCATCATCGCGAAGTCATCGCCGGGCTGGGTCTCGGGCCGCTTGATGTTGAACTTGCGATAGCTGTTCTTCCGGAACCCTTCGGGTCCAGCGACGATCATGGCGCCGGTCGCGTTCGTGCCCATGATGTGGCTGTTGTCATAGACCTCGATGCGCTTGGGAACGTCGGCGAGCTCGAACGTGTCGGCAAGCTCTCGCAGGATCCGGCCCTGCGTCGTCGTCTCGGCAAGCCGGCGGTCGAGCGCCTCCTCGGCATTGCGCCGTGCCTGGTCGAGGAGCTTGCGGCGGGCGCCGCGATGGGGCTGCTCGATCGCGACCTTGCGCTGGGCGCGCTGCGAAAGCGCCTCCTCGAGCAGTTCCTCGTCGGCAAGCTCGCGGTCGACGAGGATCCGGCGCGGCGGCGGCATGTCCTCGTAAAATTGCGCGATGAAGCTCGAGAGGACCTCGGCCTCGGGCACGTCGCTGACGTGCGCCGGAAAGAAGGCGCGGTGGCCCCAGTTCTGGCCGCCGCGGATGAAGAAGGCCTGGATCGACACCGTTGCCGCCTTCGTCGCAAGCGCAAAGACGTCGGCATCGCCCAGCCCATCCGCATGGACCGTCTGGCTCCCCTGGATGTAGGTGAGGGCGCGCAAGCGGTCCCTGTAGACCGCCGCAAGCTCATAATCCCGCTTCTCGGCCGCCTGCGCCATTTGCTTGCTGAGGCGGGCCTGCACCCCCGTCGACTTGCCCGCGAGAAACGCCTTGGCGTCCTCCACCAGCTCGTCATACTCCTCCTTGCCGATGCGACCGACGCAGGGCGCCGAGCAGCGCTTGATCTGGTAAAGAAGGCACGGCCGCGAGCGGTTGTCGAAATAGCTGTCGGAACAGCTCCTGAGGAGGAACAGCTTCTGCAGCGCGTTGAGCGTCCTCGTCACTGATCCCGCGCTTGCGAACGGGCCATAATATTGGCCCTTGATCCGGCGCGCGCCGCGATGCTTCTGGACTCTCGGGAACGCGTGGTCCTCGCGAAGGAGGATGAAAGGGAAGCTTTTGTCGTCCCTCAAGAGGACGTTGTAGGGCGGCCTGAAGCGCTTGATGAGCTGCGCTTCAAGCAGCAGGGCCTCGGCCTCGGTGCGCGTCGTGACGATCGTCATCGTCCGGGTCTGCGCAACCATCCGCTGAAGCCGCTTGGGGAGCTTTGCGACCTGCGTGTAATTGGTCACCCGGTTCCTCAGCGCGCGGGCCTTGCCGACATAGAGCACGTCGCCGCGCGCATCCTGCATGCGATAGACGCCTGGCCGGCGGGGAAGCGTCTTCAGCACCTCGCGGATCGCCTGCACGCCCTTCTCGAGGTCCGGCTGTTCGGTACCGCGCACGGCATGGGTCGCCTGCTCTTCGTTGAAGCGCTCGGCGGCTCCGGGATGCTCGGGACGATCGGCCGGGGTGCGGTCCATGAGGAGGGATTTAGGGCCGCGCGCGCATCATTGCGAGAAGAAGGCGATCAGGCAGTGGATCAGCAACCCGGATTGGCTCGCCCGGCCTGTCCGGGGCAGGCCCGAATGGCGCTAGCCGATCATGCGGCCGCGCGCGCCTGCTCCTGTTCCTCGAGCATCCAGTCGACGGCAGCCCGGGCGTGCATCGCGGTCGTGTCGTAGACGGGAATGACGTTGGCGCGAACGTCGACCGCGAACACGAGCTCGGTGCAGGCGAGAAGGACGGCCTGCGTCTTGCGCTTGGCGAGTTCGGTGATGAGCGTCTTGAGGTTGCGCTGGCTGTCGCGGACCACGCGCCCGGCAGCAAGCTCGTCGAAGATGATGCGGTTGACCTCGCGGACCCAATTCTCCTCGATCGGGACGATGGTGATCCCGCGCGCCTCGATCCTGCTTCGCACGAACGGCTCGGTCATCGTGAAGCGCGTGCCCAGCACCGCGACGTTCGTCCGGCGGTCCGCAACGAGCCGGTCGGCGGCCGCATCGGCGATGTGCAGCACCGGCACCTCGACGCTTGCAGCGACCTCGTCATAGACCTTGTGGCTCGTGTTGCAGGCCATCAAGACCCCGTCCGCCCCGCTCGCGACGAGCCTTCGGGCAGCATCGATATTCACCTGCGCGACGCCGCCCCAGTCCCCGGCATGCTCGAGCGCTGCATATTCGGCAAAGTCCAGGCTCTCGATCGCAAGCTTCGCGCTGTGCAGGCCGCCAAGGCGCTGCGCGATCCCGCGATTGACATGGTCGTAGTAGAGCGCGGTGGACGTCCAGCCCGTGCCCCCGATGATCCCCAGCTTGCGCAATTGACCTCGCCCTTCCCCGTTTGCGCCGACTGAATCGGCGCTTCTTGGAATAGTCCAGCAACTTGCCTTCGGCGACAAGACGTAAATAGCTGATTTACCGCAAAATTAACCGCATTGCGGCGAACGGTTAGCCGAGCGCTTTGACGATCTCTTCGGTCATCTTCTTTGCATCGCCAAGAAGCATCATCGTATTGTCCCTGTAGAAGAGCTCATTGTCGATGCCGGCATAGCCGACCCCGCCCATCGAACGCTTCACGAAGAGGCAGGTGCGGGCCTTTTCGACGTCGAGCACCGGCATGCCGTAGATTGGCGAGCTCTTGTCGTTCTTCGCCGCAGGGTTGGTCACGTCGTTGGCGCCGATCACATAGGCAACGTCGGTCTGCGCGAACTCGCTGTTGATGTCCTCAAGCTCAAACACCTCGTCATATGGCACATTGGCTTCGGCAAGCAGGACATTCATGTGCCCGGGCATGCGCCCGGCAACCGGATGGATCGCATATTTGACCCTGACGCCCTTGGCCTTGAGCAGGTCGGCCATTTCGCGCACCGCGTGCTGGGCCTGCGCAACCGCCATGCCGTAGCCAGGAACGATGATCACCTGGTCGGCCTGGCTCATCAGGAAGGCGGCGTCCTCGGCCGAACCGCGCTTGTAGGGCCGGTCGATCGCCGCCGCGGCCCCGCTCGATGCCTCCGCTCCGCCAAAGCCCCCGGCGATGACCGAGATGAAGCTGCGGTTCATCGCCCGGCACATGATATAGGAGAGGATCGCGCCCGAGCTTCCGACCAGCGCGCCGGTAATGATCATCGCGCTGTTGTGGAGCGTGAACCCCATCGCGGCCGCAGCCCAGCCCGAATAGCTGTTCAGCATCGAGATCACGACCGGCATGTCGGCGCCGCCGATCGGAATGATGAGAAGGAAGCCGATGGCGAAGCTCAGCGCCGCGACGATGGCGAACACCCAGGGCGCCTGGTCCCGCGTGAAATAAGCGATGAGGACGAGGATCGCGGCAAGCGTCCCAAGGTTGATGAAATGTCGCAGGGGCAGCAGGATCGGCTTGCCCGACATGTTCCCGTTGAGCTTGAGGAACGCGATCACCGATCCTGAGAAGGTGATCGCGCCGATGGCGACGCCGAGCGCCATCTCGATGCGGCTGACCGGCAGGATGGCAATGAAGGAAGGCGACGCGATCGGCGTCACGCGAACGCCAATTCCGAAGGCCATCGGGTTGAGATAGGCCGCAGCTCCGACGAGAACCGCGGCAAGGCCGACGAGACTGTGGAACGCCGCGACGAGCTGGGGCATCGCGGTCATCTGGATCTTGCGGGCGGTGACGAGGCCGATGCCTCCGCCGATCGCCATCGCCGCCACGATCTCCGGCAGTGACGCGATCTGGTGGACGACGAGCGTCGTCAGGATCGCGATCGTCATCCCGGCCATGCCGGTGAAATTGCCGCGCCGGCTGCTCTCGGGGTTCGAAAGCCCGCGCAGCGCGAGGATGAAGCAGATGCCGGAAATCAGATAGGCGAGAAGGGCCCAGGCGGGCTGCGCGTGCGCTGGCTCAGCCATCCTTGCGCTCCCGCTTCTTGTACATCGAGAGCATCCGCTGGGTGACCGCGAACCCGCCGAAGATATTGATGCTGGCAAGGGTCACCGCCGCAAGCCCCAGCCACTTGGAGCTTGGACTGCCCCCCGTTGCAGCAGCGATCAGCGCGCCGACCACGATCACCGAGGAAATCGCATTGGTAACGCTCATCAGCGGCGTGTGCAGCGCCGGCGTGACCGACCAGACGACGTAATAGCCGACGAAGCAGGCCAAAACGAAGATCGAAAGGATGGAAACGAAATCCACGACCCCTCCCTCAAGCTGTTCCGGCTTTTGTGGCGGGTCGCCTTCACCCTGTCGAGTGGCACGTCCGTTAATTTAGGTTCGGTTAGCAGTTTCCTAACCTTTCCGCGCGCATGCGTGGG
>DATIQO010000216.1:0-5319 GCA_035470745.1 Sphingomicrobium sp.
AGTCCAGTGGACTCCCCCGTCGTTAGAGCTCCATATTCTCCCGTCACCATAGGGAGGGGCATACATGGCAACCAGCGACGACATTCCACCGCTGTTCGATAACCCGAACGCGCCTGAGGTATTCGCCGCGCAGGCGACGGGCTTCTTGGCCATTGGCGACTCCGTGGTGGTTACGCTTGAGTGCGGTAAGTCCGACTATTCCGGCCCCGAGCCCACGGTTGCCCGCCACGTGGTTGCCCGGCTGATAATGCCGCGCAGCGGAGCCGAGGGGTTGGCCGTGGGGCTATTCGACTTCCTCAAGAAGGGGTCTGAGAATGGTTCTGGCGAGGGCGGCCCTTCGGTGAACTAGGCTTCTTCGGCTAGTTCCTCTTGGGTCGTCCCCGTGGCAGCAAACCCGACGACTTCGTGTCCTTCTGCGCCTTGTGCGGCGTGTTAAGCAGCGCCTTTAGCGTCGCTTCTCGGCGCGCCTCTGTCTCCGCTTCGGAGTAGGTTTCATCGGAGGGCTTATCGGCCATGCTTGAACCTCTTACGGCTTACCGCCTCGTGCGCGGGAAAACCCGCTGTCACCCCTACATAGCAGACATCTGCACATACTTCGCCGTCACGTTTGACGGAGTTGCCTCAAGGCTCGGCTACAGCCAATCCGATGACTCCCACGTCGTCATGGCGTGTCCCGGCGCAAACGCTGACATAGCCCTACCCTTGAAGGGGTTCGCCGATGGAGTGATCGAGGGCGGTTCGCCCGACGAAATCATTGTAAGATACGAGAGAAAAGGGCCGTCGCCGAACGGAAAGGGCGCCCCAGGCATGGAGGGGCTCACCGGCAGAGTTGTGTCCGCCATATTCTCTCTCTTCGTGGAACGCGGCAACGACCGGATGAGGCACAACATAGGCAAGCAGGTCTCTGAGTGGCCGCCAACGTCGAACTTTTGTCGGGTCGTTCGCAATGCAATCGTCCACGGCGGAACCATCAACTTGAACAGCGAGACCGCCACCGGCGGCGAGTGGCGCCACCTGAAATACGACTATCGCCACAACGGCAAACACATCCTCAATGACGGCGATCTCGGAATCGGCGACTTGGTTGTCCTAATGCTGGAAATGGAAGCGGACCTGATAAACCTAAACGCGCCCGTCGATCTGGGATGACATTGCCCTGTAGATTGTCCCCACAAGTGCGGCAGTCTCCGCGTTTCTCATGACTTCCTCAACCTCAGGAAGCTCCCGAGCAAAGACCTTCACTCCCGCCTCAATCATAGGGGGGGTGATCTCAATCTCGTCTGCCTCTGTATCCACAGTGTGTTGCCTTTTTTAGGCAACCACACACTTGAGGGAACGCCGGCCTGTCTCGTAGTCCATACGAATCGCCGGACGCTAACTCAAGTATATAATTGCCGTTCTTTGCAACACCGGCGCGCGCTTTGTCCTTGCCCCTTCGCCGCCAATGCCCCCATTTAGACTGCGATGCTGCGCCAGTACGAACTAGTCGAAAGGGTCAAGGCCTACGAGCCCGACGCCGACGAGGCGCTGCTCAACCGCGCCTATGTCTACACCGTGCAGAAGCACGGCACCCAAAAGCGCGCCAGTGGCGACCCCTATTTCAGCCATCCGATCGAGGTCGCCGGGCTGATGACCGACCTCAAGCTCGACAGCGACACGGTGATCACCGCGCTGCTGCACGACACGGTCGAGGACACGCTGGCGACGATCGAAGACGTCGAGGCGCAGTTCGGCCCGGACATCGCCCGGCTGGTCGACGGCGTGACCAAGCTCTCCAAGATCGAACAGCTGACCGACGACGAGCGCGCGGCCGAGAACCTACGCAAGTTCCTTCTGGCGATGAGCGAGGACTTGCGCGTGCTCCTCGTCAAGCTCGCCGACCGCCTGCACAACATGCGCACGCTGCATTTCATCAAGAGTCCCGAGAAGCGCCAGCGGATCGCCCGCGAGACGATGGAGATCTACGCCCCGCTCGCCGAGCGGGTCGGGATGTACGAATACATGCGCGAGATGCAGCTGCTCGCGTTCGAACAGCTCGAGCCCGAGGCCTACGCGACGATCACCGGGCGACTCGAGCAGATCAGGAGCAGCGAAGGCGGGCAGGTCGACGCGATCGCGCTAAAGATCAAGCAGGCGCTCGCCGAAGGCGGGGTGCGCGCCGAGGTCCAGGGGCGCGAAAAGCACCCCTACTCGATCTGGCGCAAGATGGCCGAGCGGCACATGCCGTTCGAACAGATCACCGACATCATGGCTTTCCGCGTCGTCGCCGAGACGAGCGAGGACTGCTACCGTGCGCTCGGCGTTCTGCACCAGGTGTGGCAAATGGTCCCCGGGCGCTTCAAGGACTACATCTCGACGCCGAAGAGCAACGGTTATCGCTCGCTCCACACCACGCTGATCTACGAGAGCTCGATGCGGGTCGAAGTGCAAATCCGCACGCGCGAGATGCACCGCCTCAACGAATTCGGCCTCGCCGCGCACTGGGCCTACAAGCAGGGTGACCGGCCCGACGGCCAGGTCGGCTGGCTGCGCGACCTAATCGAGATCGTCGATGCCAGCCATGACGCCGAGGAGTTGCTCGAGCATACCCGGATGGCGATCTACCAGGACCGAATCTTCGCCTTCACCCCCAAGGGTGCGTTGTTCCAGCTTCCCAAGGGCTCGACACCGGTCGATTTCGCCTTTGCGGTCCACACCGACCTCGGCGCGCAGACCGTCGGCGCCAAGATCAACGCGCGGCACATGCCGCTCAGGACCGAGCTGCACAACGGCGACGTGGTCGAGATCATCAAGGGCAAGCATGCCGAACCGCAGCTTTCCTGGCTCGGCTTCGTGGTCACCGGTAAGGCGCGCGCCTCGATCCGCCGCGCGGTGCGAGCCAAGGAGCGCGAGGAAGTCGCGGCAATCGGCCGCAAGCTGTTCGACGACATCGCCGGGCGCGTGCCGGCCAAGATCGGCCGTAAGGCGATCAAGGCGGCAGTCGAGCGACTCGAGTTCGAGGATGAGGACGATTTCATGCACGCGATCGGTTCTGCCAAGCTGACCGACCGCGAGGTGATGGAAGCGCTCGTGCCCGGCAGCACCGCCGAGATGCCCGAGCTGCCGGCGCAGGAACACGCGATCTCGATCAGGGGGCTGACGCCCGGCATGGGTTTCGCGCTGGCCGATTGCTGCCACCCGGTGCCGGGCGACCGCATCGTCGGGCTGCGGCGCCCGGGCGAGGGGGTCGAGGTCCACGCGATCGACTGTCTCTCGCTCGCCAGCGGGATCGACACCGACTGGGTCGACCTGTCATGGGGCGAGCGCTCGGTCGGCGCGGTCGGCCGCTTGCGCGTGGTGCTCTACCACCGCCCCGGCACGCTCGCCGAGATGGCGACGATCTTCGCCCAGAACCGCGCCAACGTGATTAACCTCGAGCTGAGCCAGCGCGACGATCCGTTCCACACTTACGAGGTCGACCTCGAAGTCAACGACCTGGCGCACCTGACGCGCATTGTCAGCGCCCTGCGCGCGAGCGAGGCGGTGGCCGAGGCCGAGCGGATCTAGAGCAGTTCGAGCACGACCTCGACCGGCTCACCGTCCGCGAGCCCTTTGGCCAGACGCACCGGCTTCTTGATCGGCAAGAACCAGCCGCCGGCCTTTTGCGGGAACAGCGAGGTCTGCCGGCGGCTGCCGCGGACCTGGACCGTGACTTTGACCGAACCGAAGCCGCGCCGCTTGCCGCGCTCAAAGCGGCGCATCAGCTCGTGCGCGGCCACGGCATCGGCAGCCTCGCCCTCGATGGCGACGAAACCGATCGGATCGTAGCCTTCCTCGATCAGCATCCCTTGCAGCGGGGCGGAGACGCTGACCGTCTCTGCGCTCACTTGGCGGCCACGCGGCGGATCGGTGGCTGGACGTTACACACGTCGATCCCGCCCGCAGGGACCTTGTAGAAGCTGTCGTTGCGGTTGGCGCGGACATGGACGTAGTCGGCGAAACTCTGGCTGTCGCTGGCAAGGTATTCGAAGCGTGGCTGCGCGGCCGCTGGCAGCTCGTTGCCGAGCCGAACCGAGACGATCGGGACCTTGAGCGCGGTATCGTCGTAGGCGCCCTGCGCACCCTTTCCGCGCGGCAGGGTCGAGAGGTTCTCGATCCCCTCGATTACCCGCCCGACGACCGCGATGTTGCGATCGAGCTGGCGTGGCGCCTGGCCGATCACGGCGTAAAGCTCGGCGCCGGTGCCGGTGTCAGGCGAAAGGTCGCGAGCGACGCCGACCGAGCCGTAGCAATGGATCGGCCAGATACGGTTGCCGTCGCCCCGCAGGGCAGACGCAACCGGCCATCCGGCAACGTAACCCGCCTGGCCCTTCAAAACATAAGGATCGATACCGTCGAGCGGAGTCAGGGCGGGATCGCACTGTTCCTTGACGACCTTCTTCTGGAACAAGTAGACCTTGCACGGCATCGGCGCGGTGTATTCGCTCTCCGGCACCTTCACGATCGCGGCCGGCAGCGGCTTGGCCTTCTTCGGATCATCCTCGCCGTCACCCCATTGCGCGACCCAGTTATCGACCACTCGGTAGACGCTGGTCCCGTCCCACCAATGCGCTTTCGCCAGCGTGCGGATGTTGCCGACCCAGCCCTGGCTGAACGGCGGCGGCAGCAGCTGCACGATCACTTGCCGCTTGGCCCTCTTGGCGTCGGGCGCGAGGTACATCACCAGAAGGTCGGCCGGGTCGATCGCGGTCCATTCACTCGGCTTCGCAGCCGCGACGACGGAGGCCGGACTCCGCGGCTCGGCCGGCTTGTCCTGCGCGGCTAGCGGCGCGGCGGCGAGGAGCAGGGCAAGGGAGGCAAGGCGTGTCCTTATCATGCCCGCCGGTGTGCCACCGCGCAGCGCCTTGCGAAACCCCCGCCGCATCGCTAGGCCGCCCCGTCCCCAGGACATGCGGAGCGGTGGCCGAGTGGTCGAAGGCGCACGCCTGGAAAGTGTGTATACGTCAAAAGCGTATCGTGGGTTCGAATCCCACCCGCTCCGCCACGCACCCCCAGCACTGTTCTCCGCTTGCTGGGGGCCCGCGCAAAGGCGCGGAACAGGCCGGCTTGCACGATCGAAGCCGTCACTGGCGGTCCGATCATCGAGCGTCTCTGCCCATTTCAGGCCGGCTTTGCAGGCGCCGTCTCTTGCCCCTTCGCCATCGGTTCGGTTTCCCTGCTTTTCAGGGAAGAACAGGGAAAAATGTAAATTTGAGGCCGAAAACAGGCCTTTTCCGACTGATTCAGCCCATTGGCCGGAATCTTATCGCGTATTTACCGTAGGTTACGGGGCCGAAATTC
>DATIQO010000217.1:0-4418 GCA_035470745.1 Sphingomicrobium sp.
CTGCGCCCTGCGCAGCCAGGTGAGTTCACGCGGCGCGCATTTGAGAATGGTCGGATCGATCTTACCGAGGCGGAGGGCCTTGCCGATCTCATCGAGGCGGAGACGCAGTCGCAGCGCAAGGCGGCACTCGCACTGGCCGAAGGAGGGCTTCGAACGCAGATTGCAAAGTGGCAGCAGCGACTGATCGGGCTTTCGGCGGAGGCCGAGCGTGCGATCGATTATGACGATGCTGAAGATGTGGTCGACCCGTCGCTCCTTGCTGATTGCGCAGACCTGGCGCGCGAGCTGCGCTCATGGCTGGACCGACCGCGCGTAGAGCGACTGAAGGACGGAGTTCGGGTGGTTGTCGCAGGCCCACCGAACGTTGGAAAGTCGAGCCTGGTCAATGCAATAGCTGGTAGCGAGCGGGCAATCGTGACCGACATGCCGGGAACCACGAGGGACCATATCGAGGTTCCGCTCGCGCTCGGCGGGATCCCGGTCCTGCTGACGGATACCGCGGGCTTGCGAGAATCGTCGGATCGGGTGGAAGCGATCGGGATCGCCCGTGCATCGAGCCTGATCGCAGCCGCCGATGTGCTCCTGTGGCTGGGCGATCCTCGAGAAGCGCCGCATCATCCTCGGATCATCCGCGTGCACGCGCGCTCGGACATTCCTGGGCGAGGGGAGGCGCCGACGGGCAGTCTCGCGGTTTCATCATCGACAGGTGCAGGAATTGCGCGGCTAATCGATGACATCCGGTTGACCGCACGGGGTTTGATGCCAGCGGAGGACGCTATCGCGCTGAACCGGCGCCAGGCGGCCCTCGTCGAAGAGGCTCACGCTGCCTTGGAACGGGCCGGGCAGGGCGACCTCCTGTTGCTTGCTGAAGACCTTCGGGCTGCGCGCGTTTCATTCGACCGCTTGACTGGCCGCGCCGGGGTCGAGGACGTACTGGATGCGCTGTTCTCACGCTTTTGCCTCGGCAAATAGGTCGCATTGATGTTTCACGTGAAACACATCCCTTCGGCTTGAGGATTGGCGAGGCCTGCGGGGATCCGTTAAGGCGCATCCATGCACGATGTCCTGGTCATTGGCGCCGGCCATGCCGGCTGTGAAGCCGCCGCCGCCGCCGCCCGGCGCGGGGCCCGTGTTGGACTCCTGTCATTTAGTGCGAACGATATTGGCCAAATGTCGTGCAACCCGTCGATCGGCGGGGTGGGGAAGGGCCATCTGGTCAGGGAGCTCGACGTTTTCGATGGACTGATGGCGCTCGCTGCCGACCGAGCCGCGATCCATCGCCGGATGCTGAATCGGAGCAAGGGCCCTGCCGTCTGGGGACCGCGCATCCAGGCCGATCGCAGGCTTTACCGCGCCGCCATCCAGGGGCTGCTGAGGGATTCGGGTGTCGAGCTGATTACGGCGGAAGCGCTTCGGCTCGTGTTCCGCGGCGGGCGATTGGCTGCGGTCGTTACCAGCGCAGGTGAACTGCCCGCCAAGGCGGTGGTAATCGCGACCGGCACGTTTCTCGACGCGCGCATGTTTGTTGGCGAGGAAGTGATGCAAGGCGGACGGCGCGGCGAGCGCGCCGCGATCCCGCTGGCGGGACAGATCCGCGAGATTGGCCTTGGTCAGGGGCGCCTGAAGACGGGAACGCCGCCGCGGCTTGATGGTCGATCGATCGATTGGGCCAAGCTCGAGGAGCAGCCAAGTGATGATGATTTCTGGTCCATGTCGGCGCTGGATGACGGGGACCGACGTCCTCAGCTGTGCTGCGCGATCGCCCGCACCAATGCGCGCACGCACGCCATCATCGAAGCGAACTTCGGCCGATCGCCGCTCTTTGCGGGTGCGATCGAGGGGAGGGGGCCTCGTTACTGTCCGTCGATCGAGGACAAGATCAAGCGCTTCGCTGGACGCGATTCGCACCAGATCTTTCTTGAGCCGGAGGGGCTTGGTGACGAGCTCGTTTATCCCAACGGAATTTCAACGTCGCTTCCCGCGGACGTGCAGGAGGAGTTCGTTCGGTCGATCGAAGGGTTGGAGCGGGTCAGGATCGCGCGAGCGGGTTATGCGGTCGAATATGAATATGTTGATCCGCGCCGGCTGAACCAGACATTGGAGGTCCGGGAGCTTCCCGGCGTGTTTCTTGCGGGCCAGATCAATGGCACGACGGGATATGAGGAAGCGGCGGCCCAGGGATTGGCGGCTGGGCTCAACGCGGCGTCGGTGGCCCTCGACCTGGAGGAAGTGCGGTTCGACAGAAGGACATCCTATATCGGCGTGATGATCGATGATTTGACCCTGCAGGGCGTCAGCGAACCCTACCGGATGATGACTGCGAGAGCGGAATACCGCCTGTCGCTTCGGGCCGATAATGCGACTACGCGTTTAGGCCAGGCGGCGCTTGCTGCGAACTGCGTATCCGATCCCCGCCGGACCCACATCGAACGTCATCTCGAGCAGCGATCTTCGGCCAAGAGGACGGAAACAGACGAGGGACGAGCGGATGAACTCTACCGGCCCTATGTCGAGCGACAAAGACGCGAGTGGGAGGTCGTTCAGCGTGACTATAGGACCTGGCTTCCGGCAGCGCTTGATTATCAGGCCATCCCTGGGCTTTCGAACGAGATGGTCGAGCGATTGAGCCGTGCCCGACCGGAGACGCTGGACCAGGCGTCGCGTGTTCCCGGGGTGACCCCGGCCGCTCTATCCGCCCTCTATGTTGCGGCGAGCCGTCGGACGGCAGCGTGATCGAGCAGCTTTCCGCGGCAGCAGGCCGCGATGTTTCACGTGAAACATTCGAGAAGCTCCGCGGCTTCGTCGATTTGCTGCAGGAGGAAAACCGCAGGCAGAATCTAATTTCTGCGGGCTCGGCCGAGCATGTTTGGGACCGCCACATCCTCGATTCCGCGCAGCTGGTCCGTTACGAGCCTCACGCGTCCGCGGCCTGGGCCGACATTGGCTCGGGCGCGGGATTGCCGGGTATAGTGATCGCCTGCCTGGTCGAGGGACCGGTAACGTTGATCGAGCCGCGGCGGCTTCGGGCTGATTTTCTCCACAAGGTGAACGAATCACTTGGTCTTGGCGCAGTGGTGCACTGCGCGAAGGTCGAACGCATTCAGGGAAAGTTCGATGTCATTACCGCAAGAGCGGTCGCGCAATTGGACCAGATCCTGAAGATATCCGCACATCTGTCCACAAGAAAAACCGTTTGGGCGCTTCCGAAGGGGCGTGGCGCTGAGCGGGAACTGGTCGAAGCGGGAAGGTCATGGCAAGGTGACTTCCACTTGGAACCGAGTGTCACCGACGCAAGCAGCTTCATCGTTGTCGGGACAGGGGTGAGGGCTAGGAAATGATCCGCATCGCGGTAGCCAACCAAAAGGGCGGAGTCGGCAAGACCACAACCTGCATCAACCTTGCGACTGCGCTCGCAGCGATCGGTTGGCGCGTCTTGCTTGTCGACCTCGATCCTCAGGGCAATGCTTCCACCGGTCTCGGAATTGCTGCCTCGCAGCGGAAGCAATCGAGCTACGACGTGCTGATCGGGACAGCTTCGGCGACGGATGCCGCAATTCCCACGCGCGTTCCCCGCCTTGATCTCCTGCCGGCCACTGTCGATCTTTCCGGCGCCGAGGTCGAGATGGTTTCGCTGCAGGACCGCGCGCATCGTCTCGACAAGGCCTTCGGCTCGGTTCCTGCCGGGCGATGGGACATCTGCCTCATCGACTGTCCACCTTCGCTGGGATTGTTGACGGTCAACGCGCTCGTGGCCGCGCGCTATCTCCTGGTGCCCCTCCAGTGCGAGTTCTTCGCGCTCGAAGGGCTTAGCCAATTGCTTCAGACTGTCGAACGGATCCGCATGGCCTTCAATCCAGAGCTGTCGATTCTGGGCGTGGCGCTCACCATGTTCGACCGTCGCAACAATCTTTCGCAAGCGGTGGCCGAGGACGTCCGGGCGTGCCTGGGTGAGGTCGTTTTCGATACCGTTGTGCCGCGCAATGTCCGGCTTTCGGAGGCCCCAAGTCATGGTTTGCCGGCCCTCATTTACGATCTGAGATGTCCGGGCTCTGAAGCCTATGTCCGCCTCGCGCGCGAATTGATCGGACGTCTGCCTCAACTCGCGGTGGCGGC
This sequence comes from Sphingomicrobium sp., assembly GCA_035470745.1. GTDB lineage: Bacteria > Pseudomonadota > Alphaproteobacteria > Sphingomonadales > Sphingomonadaceae > Sphingomicrobium. Next base: position 4,114 of record DATIQO010000217.1, read on the forward strand.
ATGAGCGCCGACCGGCCGGCGAAGGGACTTGGCATGGGTCTCTCGGCCCTGCTCGGCGAAGCTGTGCGAACTCCGGCGCCCGGTTCTCAGCAAGCGGACAGCCGCGGCGGCGTTCGCGAGATCGAGACAGCCCGTATTCGCCGTAATCCCGATCAGCCCCGGAACCAGTTCAACGAGGAAGCCCTGGAAGAGCTTACGCAGTCGATCCGGGAACGAGGCATTCTCCAACCCGTCCTTCTTAGGCCAGACGGCGACAATTATATGATCGTCGCCGGGGAGCGGCGCTGGCGCGCGGCGCAGCGCGC
>DATIQO010000218.1:0-2656 GCA_035470745.1 Sphingomicrobium sp.
TGCCTAAGGCGACCAGCGCGACTCGATTGAGGAGCCCGATATGAGCGCAAGCGGCCTCGACGTTTTCGACCGGACTTTGGAAACCACGCACGTCTGGCTGAACGAGATCTGCAATGATCTCGGGCCCGACAAGCAGGTCGCCTGGAAAGTGCTCTCGACGGTGCTCCACAAGCTCCGCGACCGCCTGACGGTCAACCTCGCCGCACATCTCGGCGCGCAGCTGCCGCTCCTCGTCCGAGGTGTCTATTATGACCAGTTCGAACCCGGCCACATGCCGAGCGACCTTCGCGGCCGGGAAGAATTCGTCGGCGAGGTCGCCGAATGGCTAAGCGACACGCGCCCGGTCGATCCCGACGAAGCGGTCCGCTCTGTCTTTCGCGTTCTCTCGCGCCATATCTCCCAGGGACAGGTGGAAAAGGTGCGCGACGCGCTTCCCAAGAGCCTTCGTAATCTCTGGTACGAAGCGGAAGACCCGACTGTCTTCGCAGGCGAGCCGCTGATCCTCTCCGGGAACTGATTTCCGCTTGCTTGCCGACCGCTGACCGACTGACCAGCAGCGCGGCGCATATCGCCGCGCCGCGAAAGCGCGCGGGCTTGCTTGGAAAATCCGGCTTAGAGGCAGGCTTCGAGGTAGGGCTGATCGAAGCCGAACTGCTTGGCCTTTTCGAGCGTGTAGGGGCGAAGGCCCATCGAACGATATTCGCCGAGGATCTTCCCGTCGGGGGTTTCATCCAGATACTCGAACTTGAACAGTTCCTGGGTGACGATCACGTCGCCTTCCATCCCGATCACTTCGGTGATGTTGGTCGTGCGGCGCGAACCGTCGCGAAGACGCTTCACCTGCACGATGAGATCGACGGAATCAGCGATCTGGCGGCTGATTGCTTCCTTGGCGATCTTGATGTCGGACATCATCACCATGTTTTCCATACGTGCGAGGCACTCACGCGGCGAGTTGGAGTGAAGCGTTGCCATCGAGCCATCGTGGCCGGTGTTCATGGCCGCGAGCAGGTCGAAGCATTCGCTTCCGCGGATCTCGCCGAGGATGATGCGATCGGGGCGCATACGAAGGGCGTTGATGACAAGGTCGCGAATGGTGATCGCGCCCTGGCCCTCGAGGTTCGGAGGACGCGTTTCTAGCGGTAGCCAATGCGGTTGCTGCAAGCGAAGTTCGGCCGCGTCCTCGATCGTGATCACGCGTTCGCCGGGGTCGATCATCTTCGAGAGAGCATTGAGCATCGTCGTCTTACCCGAGCCGGTACCGCCCGAAATGATGACGTTCATGCGGCTGGCGCCGGCAATCTTCAGGACCGTCGCCATCTTGTCCGACATCGAGCCGAAGCCCTTCATCAGGTCGAGCGTGATGGGCTTCTCAGAGAACTTACGAATGGAGATGGCAGTACCGCGAAGCGAGAGCGGCGGGATGATCACGTTGACGCGGCTGCCGTCCTGGAGACGTGCGTCGCAAAGGGGCGTGGTCTGGTCGATGCGGCGACCGACCTTGTTCACGATCCGCTGCGCAATCTGGAAGAGGTGCTCCTCGTCGCGGAACTGGATCGACGCGATTTCGAGTTTGCCCTTGCGCTCGATGTAGGTCTGCTCGGGACCATTGACCATGATGTCGCTGATGGCCGGATCTGCGAGCAGCTCTTCGAGCGGCCCAAGGCCAAGGAGTTCGTCGACTAGAACCTTCTCGAGTGCGAACTGCTCGCGCCGGTTGAGCGTGATCTTGAGCTCGGCGAGCACTTCCGAGATGATGGGGCGGAATTCCTCGGCCAGCTCGTCCTTGCTGAGCGTCGCGGCGGCTTCGGGATCGACGCGCTCCAGGAGCCGCGGAAGCACCTGCTCCTTGATGCGGTGAACCGAAGCCTCGAAGCCCTCGGATTTGCTGCTTGCCTGATCGCCGCTTCCGTTTTGGCGTGCCGTCAGGCGATCCATTGCGCCCAGTTGCGGACTTGCGCTCTCGGAATCAGTCCCTTCGACGGGGGGCGCAAGCTCGTCGATCGGAGGAAACTGGTCGCCCCCAGCCGGAGGAGAAGAAGGCTGGACAGGCGCGCCGCCGGGCCCGCCTTTCATCGGTTTTGCGACGCCGAAACTGGGCCGGCCCCCGCCGATTCCTCCACGCTTGCCGAATGCGCTCATGCCCTGCCTGCGGTTTGCTGCTGATTACGACGAGGGTGAATAGGAGCTAAACTTTTAGAAAAAGCTAATTGGCCGACACGAGCGCCTCGCATGGCGATGTTCTCGCCTCGGCAGCCACTCACCCTTTGTTTAATTGTATTCCCTAAGGCACGCTTAAGGACCTGGAGGGTGGGAAAGCGCGCGTGACCGAGATGGCTGCCTGGAAAAGGCGAACAATAGCCTTCGCACTGCTTTTGTTGCTGCTCACCTGGTGGGCGGCACGACTAAGAGCACACTCCACGGCACTGTACCTCGTGCAATCCCAGGATGTGCCGGTCCTTGTCCTCGCCTCGCTCTCGACGTTCATCACTGCGATTTGGCGTCCGACTTGGGGATTGCCGCAGCGATTGCCCAAATGGTGGTTCCTGCTTGGCTGCGGCCTTGCTGTTGCAGCCCTCCTTGCCTGGGGCTCGTATTCGCTGCTGGGGAACTTCCCTCTCTCGCGCGACGAGCAAATGGTCGTGTTCGACATGGC
>DATIQO010000219.1:0-3909 GCA_035470745.1 Sphingomicrobium sp.
GTCGAGGTCGCCCCGCTCGAAGCCCTGATTTGCATCGACGCCGAGCCATGCATCGGGCCTTGCCTTCCGAACCACGGCGATGCGCTCGCGATCCGCGTCGATATCGCCGTCGAGCTTGAGCTTGATCGACTTGGCAAAGGACAGGCGCTCGACCTTCCTTGCGAGCACTGAAGGATCTTCGGCAGGCAAGGTGAACACCGTCACGAGCGGCCTTGGCCGAGGCACGCCGGCAGTTTGCCAAACTGGAATTTCCGAGAGCTTGGCGCCAAGATCCCACAAGGCGCAGTCGAGCGCGTTACGCGCACCGCCGGGCGGCAGGAGCGACTGCAGGTCGTCCCTTGTAAGGCCTGTCTCGATCGATTGCCGCACTTCCTCAATGACCGTGATCATGTGATCCTGGTCGTCGCCCAGATAATAAACGCCCGCGGCTTCTCCTTTGCCGGTGAACTTTCCCTCGCCGATGGTCGCGACGATGGAAGGCATGGCTTCAAAGACATAGCCGGTGATTCGAAACGGCTCGGCAAACCGGATTGCGGCTTTTTCGATCCTCAGCGTGCGGATTGTCGTCGTGGCCATGCGCATAGGCATAGCGCCGGAAAACAAAGTTTCAATTATAGAAACATTTTATTCCGGCAGCCTGTCATGCTCTTTCACCATCCATTTCCTGCCCGCGGCTCCCGCGAGGTTCTGGATTCCCTGGCCGGCGCAGACAGCCAGGACAGTGCAGGGCTCGGTGCTTGTGCGCACATATCCGTGAGCCATTCCGCTATCGAAGTAGACCGAGTCTCCGGGGCCAAGCTCGAGCGGAGCGTAAAGATCCGAATGGAGCTCCATCCTGCCGCTGAGGACATAGAGATATTCCTCGCCGGCGTGGCGAACCAGTCCGCCGAGTTCCTCGACGCTGCGGGCCTGCACGTCGATGATAATGGGGATCATCATTTTCCCTAGGAGATCGGCGGCTGGGTAATGGTGCCGGTGGCGCTCTGATTCGGCGTCAAGTTCCTCGCCCGCGCGGGTGATGCTGCGACGCCCGACGGCGACCGGCGAGGGGGGTTGCTCGGCCTCGAGGACGAGATCCTTCACATCGATGTTAAGCGCCTGCGCGAGCCTGATGAGCTTGTCGTAGGTGAGCCCCATCTTCCCATTCTCGAGCTTCGACAGCGTCGAATAGGGCAGGCCCGCACGCGCCGACAGCGCTCGAAGGCTCAGTCCCTGGGAGGTCCGCGCGTTGCGAATCGCGCGGCTCGGCGCCGGCACATCCTCGCCGGTCGAAGTGCCCTGATCGACACCGTGGCCCGCTCTTGATCCAACCATTTGGAGTCTACCTAGAAACCAGTTGCTATTCCGGAAACATCGTTGCTAATGATGTTTGCACGACATTGCTTGGGGAGGCTAGTCCGATGATGAAACGCTCAGTCGCTACGTGGCTGGCCGGTGCCTGCGTTGCAGCGATTTCAAGCAGCGCATGGGCTCAGACCAGCGATGCGAGCGCGCCCGCGCGGCAGGTGCCGGCGACCAAGGTCCTGGGCGACCAGCCCGAGATCGTGATCACTGCCCAGAAGCGCACGGAGCGCGTGCTCGATGTGCCGCAGTCGGTGTCGGTGATCTCGGGCGATAGTCTCGACAAGACGCACGCCCAGCGACTGTCCGATTATTTGACGCGGATCCCGAGCGCGAACATCGTTGAAAGCCAGCCTGGCGAATCGAGGATCGTCCTTCGCGGAATCAACGCCGGGGGCGTCGGCGCAACGGTCGCGACCTATATCGATGAAACGCCGTTCGGATCGGCGACGGGACTTGCCAACGGCGCCGTGCTCGCACCCGACATCGACCCGTTCGACCTGGCGCGCGTCGAGGTGCTGCGCGGCCCGCAGGGAACCTTGTACGGCGCAAACTCGCTGGGCGGACTTGTCAAATATGTGACCGTTGCGCCCGATCCCAGCGGCTTTGGCGCTGCGGCCGAAGCGGGCGTCGAGGATGTTTCGCACGGCGACACCGGCTGGTGGGCGCGCGCCGCCGGCAACGTTCCGCTTTCGAGCGATGCCGCGATCCGTTTGAGCGGCTTTTATCGCCGCGACCCGGGCTACATCGACGATCCGAACCACGGCAAGGATGTGAACGATGGCAAGACCTACGGCGGGCGGCTCTCGTTCCTGATCCGGCCAACCTCGCAGCTGCGCATTCGCGCCTCGGCCTTGCTCGAGAATATTCGCAGCAACGGCACCAACATCGAGGACGTCGATCCTGTGACGCTCGAGCCGACGATCGGCGACCTCACGCAGTTGCGCGTCATTCCCGAGCCGAACGACATCAATTACAGGATCTACAACACGACGATCGACTATGACTTCGGGCCCGTGGCGCTGGTTTCCGCCACCAGCTACGGGACGCTCCACCAGAAGCAGGTCGAGGACGCGAGCGCCGTTTACGGCGGGCTCTTGACCTTCTTCTTCGGAACGCCGCTGGGCGCGGGCGTTGATCAAGGGATGACGCAGCACCGGTTCACGCAGGAGATCCGGCTCGCATCGACCCATAATGACGCGGTCCAGTGGACCTTTGGCGGGTTCTATACGCACGAGAAGAACAAGCTCAGCCAGAACCTTTACGGCGTGGATGGCATAACGGGCGCGCGCGTCTCCTCGCTCGATGGGCTCGTGATCGTCGGATTGCCTTCCAATTACAGCGAATATGCCGGGTTCGCCAACGCCACCTGGCATGTCGCTCCCAAGTTCGACCTGACGGCGGGCGGCCGCTGGAGCCACAACAAGCAGTCCGACGAGCAGGACACGAGCGGCCTTCTCGCGGGAGGCGCGAACAGCTTTTCGGGCAAATCGTCGGACAGCGTTTTCACTTATTCCGTGTCACCGATGTTCAAGCCCAGCGCGAACACGCGCATCTACGCGCGTATCGCCAAGGGCTACCGCCCAGGGGGACCGAACGCCGTGTCTCCGCTTGCTCCCGCCGGCGTGCCGCGCCAGTTCGGGCCCGACACGACGACCAACTACGAAATCGGGTTGAAGACGCAGACCGACGATCACTTGCTTTCGCTGGAAGTTACCGGGTTCCTGATCGACTGGCAGAAGATCCAGCTGCTCGCGCAGGTTCAAGGTTTCGGAGTCAATGCGAACGGCGGCAGCGCGCGCAGCAAGGGCATCGAGTTCACCGGCGGGCTGAACCCGGCGCGCGGCCTCTCGCTCTACGCCAATGGCTCTTACGTCGATTCCCACCTCACTAGCGATACGCCAGACGTGGTCGGAGGGCTGCGCGGCGACCCGCTGCCTTATAATCCCAAATGGCAGAGCACGATCGGCGCTGAATATGAGCATCCGCTCGAGGCAAGGCTCACCGGCCATCTAGGATTGAGCTGGCACCTAACGGGCGTGCGCTATTCGGACTTCGACGCAGCGAGCGGTCAGCGCAGGCTCAAGCCATTCAGCCAGGTGGATGCCCATGCCGGCATCGATTTCGACCGCTTCAGCATCGACGCTTTTGCCCATAACATCACCGATGCGCGCGGGATTGTGAATCTCGGGTTCTTCGGATCGGTCAATGGAGATGTCGCCGCCGCAGTGATCAGACCGCGCTCATTCGGCCTGTCGCTTGGCTACCGCTACTGACGTTGGGGGAACGCATGAAATTGATCAAATGGGCGCTTGCGGCACTCTCCGCGCTCGCGATTCCCGCGGCAGGGCAGGCACCGGCGCAGCTGCAGCCGACCAGGTCCAACGCGGCGGTGCTCGCGGCTCCTGCCGTTCCTGCCGCCTCGGCCGCGGCCAATGCCGGGCATGACCTCACGAAGGCCGACGTCGACTCCTGGCTCGACGGCTTCATGCCTTACGCGCTGAAGGCTGGTGACATTCCGGGCGCTGTCGTCGTTGTCGTCAAGGACGGCCAGCCGCTTACCATGCG
>DATIQO010000220.1:0-5490 GCA_035470745.1 Sphingomicrobium sp.
TGCGGGATATCCTGCGGATTGAATTGCCGCGGCTGGGCCGTCGCGGGCTCGCCTACACTGACGACGGTTGCCGCGGCGATCGCGCGGTCGACATCCTCGCGCGTCACGCGCCCGTTGCGGCCGGTGCCCTGGATGCGGCTCGCATCGATGCCGTGCTGGATGCATGCTCGGCGCACCGAAGGGCTGAGCCTGGTTTCAATCGTGTCCGCGCCGGGGCGATCGAAGCCGTCCCGTTGGCCTTCTCGCGGCTTTTCCGCGGCTGGCGGCTCGACGGCCCGGTTCGTTCCGATCGTTGCGGAATGCGCCTGCTGCGTGCTGATCCGGGCAAGGAGGGCGCCGGGGACCGCCTCGGCATCGGTATCAAGCACGATCTCGGCAAGCACCCCTGCTGCGGGCGACGGGACCTCCTGGGTAACCTTGTCGGTCTCGAGCTCGACGAGGGGGTCGTTCTCGGCGACGGCATCGCCGATCCGCTTGAGCCATGCGCGAACGATGGCTTTCGTGCCCTCCTGCTCGTCAGGAACGCGAACGTCGATCACCTTAAAACCCCACCAGCCGCTCGATCTCGGCGCGGATCCGCTCCGGCGAGGGAACCGCCCAGTCGAGCAGCCTTGGATGATGCGGGCTCGGAATATCGGGCATCGTCACCCGGGCGACCGGTGCGTCGAGGTCAAGGAATGCTTCGTCGGCCACGACAGCGGCAATTTCGGCGCCGAAGCCGCCGGTCCGCAGGTCTTCGTGGACGATGAGACAGCGGCGGGTGCGGCGGATGCTCTCCAGCACCATCTCCTTGTCCCATGGCTGGAGCGTGCGAAGGTCGATCACGTCGGCGCTGAAGCCTTCCGCCGCAGCTTCGCTGCGCGGAACCATCGCTCCCCATGTCACGATCGTGATCCGGTCGCCTTCGCGCGTCTTCCTCGCGCGTCCGAACGGAAGGACATAATCGTCTCCTGGCCACGGCCGCCGCGCCCAGCTGTCGTCCAGCATCGCGCGATGCTCGAAGAAGAGGACGGGGTCGTTGCCTCTAAGGCTCCCGCGCAGCAGCCCGACGGCGTCTTCGGCGTTCGATGGTACCGCGACCTTCCAGCCGGGATTATGGACGAATTCGACCTCGTTGGTCATCGAGTGCCACGGGTCGCCGCACTTGAAGAATCCGCCGGGGACGCGCAGCACCATCGGTGCCGCGAACCGGTTGTGAGTGCGCCAGCGCATCGTTCCGCAATCGTGGATCTGCTCGGTCGCCGGTTCCGCATATTTGCGGAACTGGATCTCCGGCACCGGCATCAGTCCTGCGAGCGCCATGCCGACCGCGCGCCCGACGATCCCCTCCTCGTTCAAGCTGGTGTCGAACACGCGTTCGCGGCCGAACTTGTCCTGCAGACCCAAGGTCACGGCGTGAACTCCGCCCTTGGGCCCGACATCCTCGCCAAACACGAGCACTCGCGGATTGGCCTCCAGTTCCTGATCGAGCACGCGGCGGATCGCCGTCACCATGTTGATGCGCTGGCCCGCGCTCTCGGGCTGGTCCGTCGAGCTGGGCGGCTCATAGCCGCTGTTCCAGAGGCCGCCGACCTTTTGCATTTCGCCTTCAAAGAAGACGTTTCTCGTCACCTCGTCGGGCGCCGAAACCCCCCGCGCTTCCGCTTCCGCGACCGCCGCCTGCACTTCCCAGGCAGTTTCGCGCTCGAGATCGGTCCATTGCTCTTCGCCGATCTGGAACCTTGCGCAATGCTTCTTGAGCTTGGGGAGCGGATCGCGCGCCCACTCGGCGGCGATCTCTTCCTGCGTCTTATAAGCCTGGGTGTCTTGCGCGCTGTGCCCTTCAAGCCGGGGCACCCTGAGGCGGAGGAGCGCAGGGGTGCGCTGGTTGCGAACATGGCTGACGGCGCGCTCCACGAGTGCCGCGGCTTCGGCGGGATCGGTGCCATCGCCATTGAAGATCGTAAGGCCAGTGAAGCCTTGAAGATTGGCCGCGATGTCCTTGCCCGGGGTCTGATATTCGGACGGCACCGAGATGCCGTAGCCATTGTCCTCGATGTAGATGAGAAGAGGCAGGCGCTGGGTCGTTGCAATCGTGAGGGCGGACCAGAATCCGCCGGTCGCGCAGCTCGCATCGCCGCCGAGGACGACGGAGATCGCGTCGGGCGGGCCTTCGTTCAGGACCTGCTGCTTGAAGGCAATTGCCTGCGCCCAGCCGGCTGCCGGCGTATATTGCGCTCCAACCCCTCCGGCCATTGGCATCGCATGCGCGCCGCCCGGATTTGGAAAGTTGAAGACGACGCCGATATCGCGTCCGTTCGAATAGCCTCCCGAAAGGCCCATGCCGGAGCCGAGCGCATCGGCGAGCGGCACTCCAAGTGCGAGCAGGACGGGGCGCGAGCGATAGTAGCCGAAAACCCCGTCGCCGTCCTTGAGCTGCAGTCCAAGAAGGACCTGCGCCATGTCATGCCCGCGCGCGCTGAACTGGTAGAGGACCTTCTTTGCCGGAACGAGCTCTTCCTCTTCGATCCGGTCCAGCTCGCGGCTGGTGAGGACGAGCCTTGCAATCTCGCGCCAGTTCACGTCGACGCAAACCTTGCCGGGATCGCGGTCAGCCATTCATTGCATCCACGACTGCGGCGACAAAGCGGTCGATCTGACCATCGCCCATCCCGACGACGTTGAAGCGGCCGCTGTCGGCCATGTAGATGGCATGGTCTTGGCGCAGCTTCAGCACCTGCTCCTTGCTCAGCGGAAGCATGGAGAACATCCCGTACTGGCGCCCGATGAACGCCAGGCGCGGATCGGCGGCGGCAATGCGCTGGCGCACCGAATTGATGCGGTCGCGCATGGCGGCGAGTTCGACCAGCCAGCGCTCGCGCAGCTGTTCATCGTCGAGCACAATTCTCACTGCCGCAGCGCCGTGGTCGGGCGGCATCGACCACATCTCGCGCGCGATCTGGAACAGGTGGTCCATGGCGCGCGCACTGGCCTCGGCTGACCCGGTTTTCACCCACAAGGATCCGACGCGGTCGCGGTAGACGCTGAAATTCTTGTCGCAGCTCTGCGCAACGACGACTTCATCGCAGCTGTCGAGCAGCAGGCGAAGGCCATAGGCGTCCTCGTCGAGGCCGCGCCCGAAGCCCTGATAGGCAATGTCGACGAAGGGGATCAGCCCGCGCTCGACGACCGCGTCCCGGACCGTTCGCCACTGCCCCTCGTCGAGATCGGCCCCGGTCGGGTTGTGGCAGCAGCCGTGGAGCAAGGCGATGTCGCCCGGCGCTCCCGAGCGGAGCGCATCGATCATGTCCTCGAAGCGGATCGCGCCCTGCCCGCGCTCGTAGAACGGATAGTCGACCGCCGTCAGGCCGACCGCGCGGACGATCGGCGGGTGGTTCGGCCAGGTCGGGCCGCCGATGAATACGCGAGCCTTGGGATTGGCTACTGCGAGAAGCTCAAAGCCAAGCCTCAGGGCGCCGCAACCGCCGGGCGTTTGGAAACCGGCGATCCTGTCGTCGCCGGCATGCTCGCCAAGGAGGATCGGCCGAAGCAGCTCGGCGAAACGCTTGTCGCCGGAACTTCCAAGATAGGACTTGGTCACTTGCGTATCGACCAGTCGCTGTTCGGCTTCCTTGATCACCTTGAGGATCGGCGTGTTCCCGGCGCCGTCGCGGAAGACGCCGACGCCAACGTCGATCTTGTCCGGCCTGGGGTCGGCATTGACCATCGCGATCAATGCGATGAGCGAGTCGTTGTTCGCGGCTGGAAGGTCGGCGAGCCCGCGCGCCTTCGCGTCAGTGGTCGTGAGCATGGCTAGGCGATTAGCGCGACTAGGCGTCGTAATCCACAGCCACTCCGTCGCCGAGCGGCACCGACTGGCAGGTCAGGACGTAGCCGGCCGCAACTTCCTCGTCGGTAAGGCCGTAGCGTGCCGCCATTTCGACCTTGCCCTTGACGACCTTCGCACGGCACGTCGCGCAGACCCCCGCCTTGCAGGCAAAGGGCGCTGCCAGCCCTGCGTCGCGCGCACTGTCGAGGATGTTCCCGGAAGTGAACGGAACACGGCGCGTGCGGCCGTCGAGCGTTACGGAAACGCTGACGCCTGCCGCCTCCGTCTGCAGCTGCGCCATTTCGCGCGACACGGACTCAGGCGGCCGGTCTACGGTAAAGCGCTCGATGCGGATCCGCTCCTTGGCAATATTGTGGCCGAGCAGCACGCCTTCCGCGGCGTCCATCATCGGGCCGGGACCGCAAATGAACCAGCCGTCGACCTCGCCTGCGTCCGGGACGAGCGCGGGGATCGCCTCCTCCAGCCGCGTGCGATCGAGCATGCCGTTGAAGAGGCCGATGTCCTGCTCCTCCTGGTCGAGGAAATGGTAGATTTCGAGCCGGCCCAAGTGCTTGTCCTTCAGCCCGGCAAGCTCCTCGAGGAAGATCACCGACGAGCTGTCGCGGTTGCCGTAGAGCAAGGTGAAGCGGCTCTGCGGCTCCTTAAGGAGCAGGGTCCTGATCAACGACATCACCGGCGTAATGCCCGAGCCGCCGGCGATGCCGACGAGCCGGCGCGAGTTTGCGGCATCGAATTCGCTGGTGAAGCTGCCGTGCGGGGGCATCACGTCGATCGTGTCGCCGGCCTTGAGCTCGTCGCCAACCCAGTTCGAGAAGAGCCCGTTGGGGATCCGCTTGACGGTCACCATCCAATCCTGCTCGTCAGGCGCGGTGCACAGCGAATAGTTGCGGCGCACTTCGGCGCCGTTGATCATCGCGCGCAGCGTCAGGTGCTGCCCGGCCCTGAACGCGAAACGTTCCTTCAGTTCGGCTGGGATCTCGAAGCGGATCGAATTGGCTTCATTGGTCTCGGGACGGACCTCCGCGACGCGGAGCGCGTGGAAATGCTCGGCCATGGTCGCGGAATTATCCTACCACTTCGCGTCGGGATAGGTGCGCGGAAGGAACTGCATGGCCGCGAGAAGATGTCCGAGATGTTCGCTGTGATGGCCGCGCCGGCCTCCCAGGATCGGTCGCTGATCGGCCGGTCTCGCGAGCTCGCCTTGGGCCAGTATTGAAGCGATCGACGCCTGGTACTCGTCCTCGAAATCCCTGGGATTTGGCGCGATGCCCATTTCGACGGCGGCCTTGAGGCCATCGTCGACCTCGAACAGCTCGGGAACGAAGCGCCAGTTCCAGGCAAGGCCGTCGGCCATCCGCCGCGCGCTCTCCTCGGTGCCGTCGCCAAGACGGATGGTCCATTCCGCTGCGAGTTCGCGGTGATAGGCGACTTCCTTGACCGCTTTATGGGCAAATTCGGCAAGGAACCGGTCGCTTGACTGCTGCAGGCGCTGGAGGAGCAGGTGCTGCCATGTCGTATAGAGAAGGTGCCGCGCAATGGTCTGAGCAAAGTCGCCGTTCGGTTGCTCGACCAGGAGGCAATTGCGAAAATCGAGCACGTCGCGGTGGAATGCGAGCTGGTCGCCATCGCCCGCCTCGCCGAGAAGCAGGGTCGCCTGCCCG
>DATIQO010000221.1:0-5745 GCA_035470745.1 Sphingomicrobium sp.
GGCTCGGACAGCGACGAGAATGCGAAGATCGAGATCGATTTCTTCTTCAAGCCCGAAGAGATCGTCGGCTGAGGTCTAGAGCATCGGGCTGAGCGTCGCGAGCAGGTTCTGCCACAGGCATCTGGCGATGCCGTAGCGCGCGACCTGCTCGCCGGTCACCCGGTCGCACTGCGCGAGAAATTGGTCCTGCCGCGCGCGAAGCGCGCACGCGAATGCGGGGTCCTCGAACAGGATATTGTTCTCGAAGTTTAGCTCGAAGCTGCGCCGGTCGAGGTTGGCGCTGCCGATGAGGCCGGTCGAGCGGTCGACCACCATGGTCTTGGCGTGGAGCAGGCCAGGCCGGAACTCGTAGATCTCGACCCCGGCATTGATGAGATCCTTGTAATAGCTGCGGCTCGCCCCGGCGACGATCCAATTGTCGTTGCGCTTCGGGAACAGGATGAGCGTGCGCACCCGTCGTCGACCCGCCGAGGTGAGCGCGAACAGCAATTGCTCGTCCGGAATGAAATAGGGCGTCGTGATCACCAGCTCCTCGCGAGCGGAATGGATCAGCTCGGAGAAGCAGGCGGGCATCGCGTCGAACTCCGCCGAAGGCCCGGTGCCAAGAACCTGCGCCACGATCTTGCCTTGGCCCAGCGGCGCCGGTTCGCGAAGGAGACCGCTGATCTCCTCGCCTTTTTCGGCGATCCAGTCGGACACGAACAGATATTGGCAATGCTGCGCCACCGGTCCTTCCCACCGGCTCATGACGTCGACCCAGGGGGCATAGCGGGGCTTGATCCGGAACTCGGGGTCGGCCGCGTTCTGGCTGCCGCACCAGGCAATGCGATTGTCGACGATCATCAGCTTTCGGTGGTTGCGAAGATCGACCCGTCCGCGAATTGCGGTCCACAGCGGATTGCCGACCGGGAGCGCCTCGCGCACGCTGCAGCCGCTGTCCCTGAGGCTCCGCCAAACCGCTGAGCGGATGAGCCGGCGCGAGCCGAGCGCGTCGGCAAGGAGCCTGACCTCGACGCCGCGCCTTGCCGCCCGGATGAATGCCTCGCTGAGCTTCAGCCCGTTGTGATCGGCGAGCCAGATGTAGAAACAGCCGTGGACCGTGTCCTTGGCGCCGTCGATGTCGGCGACCATTTCGTCGATCGCAGCGTTGCTGTCCTCAGCGAGCCGCGCATCGTTGTTGCAGGTCGGGTCGAGCTTGTTGACCGTCCAGGCCAGCGCGAAGGGCGACCAGTGCGCGCCCCCGACTTTCTCCTTGGTGCAGACATAATTGCCCGGCGGGCGGGGCAAGTCGGCATTGATGGCGCGGCCCCGTTCCCGTCGTCCTGAGCTGATCCTTGCTTCCCCAAGCAGCAGGTAGAGCATCACGCCGGCGATCGGCAGCGCGAAGATGGCGAGGATCCATGCCAGTCGCGAGGCGGGCTCGCGATGGGGCCGCAGAAGCGCCCGCACCGCGACCACCACGTCGGCGGCGAACACCGCGCCCGTGCTGACTGCTTCGAGGTCCATCACCGCCAATGCCGCACATTGCCCGGCTCATGTCCAGCGCAATGGGGGTCAGCCTCGGCTGAGACCCACGAGATGGAGCGAACGGCCACCGAACAGGCCGCCGCCCTTCCAGGTGTAACGCAACGTATAGGCGCCCGTCGAACGGCGCTCCTTGCCCATCTCGACATAATGCGCCTCGATCTTGACCGGAACCGAAAGCGTCCGGTCCTTCGGCTCGTTCTGACGTCCCGAAAGTGCGGATTCGACGTCGCTGGCATCGAGTTCGCCGTCGCTGCCGACCTGGATCGGAGAGGCGCCGCGGATCGTGATGACGAGGGATTCGAGCGCGTGGGTCGATTCGACCGGGCTGATCTCCAGTCGCCGGCCATCTTCGTCCTTCTTCGCGCGAAGCGTCAGCGGGATGGACTGGCGCTGCTCGACGATCCGGGTCGGCTTGTCGTTGCCGCTGTTCTTCCAGCTGATCCATACGCCGACCGCCGATACGATGAGCGCTGCGAGCGCGATCAGTTCGCCAAAATTGACCAGGCGCCGCCGGCGCTCCGATTCGGACTCGCTCATCGCCCGCCAGCCTCGAGCAAGCGGCGCGGCGCCGCAAGCTCCCAGCTTGCCGCGATGCGATCGGCGACATGGTCCCAGTCGACGTCGCGACCGGAAACGTCGATCGAGATCCAGCTCGGAAGATAGGCTGGCCGCGAATAGGTCGCGGGGTCCGCCTCGAGGAGCATTGCCTGCTCGTCGAGGCTGGAGATGCGAACGCAAACGACGACTTTCCCATCGCCATGATGATTGTTGCGGAACTGGGCAAATTGCTTGCCTGCGACGAAGAAGGTCGGCTGGCCGTGCGACATCCGCTCCTCCGTTTCCGGAAGCTCGAGCGCGGCTTGGCGGATCCTTGCCAGCGTGTCGGTCATCGCATCACGAAGTCGTTGAGGATGGCGGGGTATAGCCGGTGCTCGGCAAGGAGCACGCGCTCCTCAAGAGCGGCTGCGGTTTCTCCGCGCTCGATCGGAACCTCAAGCTGGCCAAGCACCTCTCCGGCGTCGAGCTCCTCGGTGACGATGTGCACCGAGCATCCGCTTACCGCATCGCCGGCCGCGATTGCGCGGGCGTGGGTGTCGAGGCCGCGATATTTGGGAAGGAGGGAAGGGTGGATGTTGACGATCCGTCCGGCCCAGCGCGCAACGAACCAGGGCGAGAGGATCCGCATGAAGCCCGCGAGCGCGATCGTTCCGACCCGCTGCTCTTCAAGCGCTGCCGAGAGGGCCTGGTCATAATCCTCCTTCTGCGTGCCCTTGCTTTCCTTGGACCATGTCGAAAGCCCCCGCTCGCGCGCCCAGGCTAGCCCAGCCGCGTGAGGCTTGTTGGAAGCAACGAGCACGACCTCGTAGTTTCGCGCCTGCTCGACAAGCGCGCGCATGTTGCTGCCGCGGCCGGAAATCAGGATTGCAACGCGCCTGGGATCACGCATCGTGCGCCGCGGACCAATCCTTCGATGAGCTCCACGAGCCTGCCGGCCCGCGCACCGTGCAGCCGCGAGCGCCCTCTTCGATCCTTCCGATCTCGAATGCCGATTCGCCCGCGCCCTCGAGCGCATCCGCGACTTCGCCGGCAACGCCAGGAGCAACGATGACCGCCATGCCGATGCCGCAGTTGAAGGTGCGCGCCATTTCTTCAGGAACGATGCGCCCGCCGGCCTGCAGGCTCTCGAAGACCAGGGGGAGCTGCCAGCGCCCGGCATCGACGACGGCGCGGCGGTCCCTGGGCAGGATCCGCGGGATATTCTCGAGAAGTCCGCCGCCGGTGATGTGCGCGAGGCCCTTGATTTGCCCCTTCTGCACCAGCGGCAGGAGCGAACGGACGTAGATTCGCGTCGGCTCCAGCAGCAGTTCGCCAAGCGACCGGCCGCCCTCGCCCGGAAGTCTCTCTTCGAGATTCCAGCCTTCCTGCGCGATGATTCGGCGAACGAGCGAGAAGCCGTTGCTGTGGACCCCGGAGCTGGCAAGACCAAGAATGATATCCCCGGCCGCGATCGAGGCGCCGGTCAGCACCTTCTCCCTTTCAACCGCGCCGACGCAAAAGCCGGCGAGATCATAGTCGCCAGGCGCGTACATGCCCGGCATCTCGGCGGTTTCTCCGCCGATCAGCGCGCAGCCCGCCTGGCGGCATCCCTCGGCAATCGAGGCGACCACTGAGGCTGCAACCGCGCCGTCGAGCTTGCCGGTCGCATAATAGTCGAGGAAGAAGAGCGGCTCTGCGCCCTGCACGATTAGATCGTTGGCGCACATCGCGACGAGATCGATCCCGACCCCTTCGTGAAGCCCGGTTTCGATCGCGAGCTTGAGCTTGGTGCCAACGCCGTCGTTGGCGGCGACGAGGAGGGGATCCTTATAGCCCGCGGCCCTCAGGTCGAAAAATCCGCCGAAGCCACCGAGCTGCGCGTCGGCACCCGGGCGGGCGGTCGAGCGGGCGAGCGGTCCGATCGTTTTTACAAGCGCATTACCGGCATCGATCGAGACGCCGGCGTCGGCATAGGTAAGGGGCTTTTGGCTCATTCGTGGGCGGCACTAGAGACAAGCCGCTTGGATTTCCACGTCGTTGTCGCCAAAAGACCCGGCGAATGCTTCGTCGACGCCTGATCCTTCCCTTCGTACTGCTCCTCGCCGCTCTTGGAATCGGCGCCGCTGTCTATGCGCAGCTCGAAAGCACGGATCGCGGAATCCTTCCGCTCGATACTTCCAACACGCTCGAAATCGGCCCGATCCACGTCGATGTCAGCGCTGCCGATGCCCAGTCATCGCGCCTGGCGGGCTGGCGGATGGCCCAGCGCGAGGGTTTTCGCGAACTCTGGGCCAAGATGCATAATGCGCCGATCGGCCAGGCGCCGAACCTTCCCGACGGCACGCTCGACCAGATCGTGAGCTCGATCAACGTCGATCAGGAACTTCTCGGCCCAAGTCGCTACATCGCCGACCTCAGCGTCGAGTTCGACCGCTCGCGGGCTGCTCCCTTCCTCGGCGTCGAGGGAAGCCAGGTGACCGAACATTCGGTCCCGATGCTGCTCGTCCCGGTGACCGTGACTGCGGGGACGGCGACGAGCATCGAGATTCGTAATGCCTGGCAACGGGCATGGGCGCAGTTCCGGACCGCGCAAAGTCCCATCAGCTATGTCCGCGTGAGCGGCATGGGAACGGACCCTCTGCTCATCAACGCGGCGCAGACCACGCGGCCCGGGCGCGGCTGGTGGCGGGCGCTGCTGGACATGTACGGCGCCCAGGACATCCTTGTCGCCGAGGTCCAGCTGCAGCGCGCCTATCCGGGCGGTCCTGCACTTGCGAGGTTCATTGCCCGGCACGGGCCCGACAATGAGATCGTCGGAGGCTTCACGCTGACCGCTGCCAACAGCGAGGCCATCCCGGCGATGATGGCGCAAGGCGCGCAGCGAATCGATGCGATTTTCGCCTCCGCGCTCGCGAACGGGAAATTGTCGCGCGATCCCTCGCTCAACCTGCCGCCGCCGCCCGTGCAGGAAGTCCTGGCCCAGGCCCCGCCGCCCAAGCCGGCCAATGTCGCCAACAATTACCAGGTGCAGGTCACGGGCAATGACGTGATCATCTATAATTTCGCGATGGCCCACCTCAGGACCCTGCCGGGGATCGCATCGGCGACCCCGCAGCAGATCAACCCGACCGGAACGAGCTATGTTCTAGTCAGCTATCGCGGCAGTATCGCGCAATTGGCAGCGGCGCTGAGCGGGCGGGGCTGGGTGGTCGATTATTCCGGGACGGTCGTTCGCATGCATTCGACGGGCGACAAGCCGCCGTCGCTTCCGCCGCCGCCGCCGGCCCCTGCGCCCGCGCCGCAGCAGCCAGCGGCGACGCCTTCCGCGGCCAGTCAGAACTCGGACGCGGCCCAATGAAACAGGGGCCGGACCAGATCGCGCTCCCGCTCGATTGGCCCCAGACCGAAGGAAATGCCCGCTTCATCGTTTCAGACGCGAACCGCGAGGCGTTCGAACATTTTGGCCGTTGGAGCTTATGGCCCGTCAAGGCGACGATCCTCACCGGGCCGCGGCGGTCGGGACGAACGCTCCTTGGCCGCACCTTCGTCGAACGAGTCGGCGGACGTCTTTTCGACGAGGCGGACCAGCGCGACGAGGAGGAGCTGTTCCACGCCTGGAACCAGGCGCAGGACTCGGGCCGGCCGCTGATCATGGTCGCGGACGAAGTTCCGCCCGGCTGG
>DATIQO010000222.1:0-7021 GCA_035470745.1 Sphingomicrobium sp.
CCGGGCCAGCGATCAGGCTGACCCGTGCTCCCGCCTCGGCCGCAGCTGCAGCGATCGCAAAGCCCTGCCGGCCCGACGAGCGGTTGGCGATGACGCGGACCGGGTCGATCGGCTCATGGGTCGGCCCGGCCGTAACGAGGACGTGCTTGCCGGCAAGGGTCACTTGAGAAGGTCGGACAATTGCTCGACGATGTCCTGAGGCTCGGCAAGGCGGCCCGGACCGAATTCACCGCAGGCCATCTCGCCCTCCGCCGGTTCGATGACGCGGACACCGTCTTTTTTCAGCTGAGCGATGTTGCGCTGGGTCGCTGCGTGGAGCCACATGCGGACGTTCATCGCCGGCGCAACGACAACCGGCTTGTCGGTTGCAAGCAGCAGCGTCGTCGCAAGGTCGTCGGCAATGCCATTTGCCATCTTGGCCAAAAGGTCGGCTGTCGCCGGGCAGACGAGCACGACATCGGCGGATCGACTGAGCTGGATGTGCCCGATCTCGACTTCGTCCTTGAGCTCCCAGAGCGAGCTGTGGACGGGGCTCTCGCAGAGCGTGCCGAGGCTCATCGGCGTTACGAAATGCTCGCCGCCCCTGGTGAGGACCGGAGTAAGCTGGTGTCCGCCCTTCCTGAGCAGGCGCACAAGCTCCAGCGACTTATAGGCGGCAATGCCGCCGCCAACGATGAGAAGAACGCGTGCCATCGCGCTCAGCCTAGCACAAACAGCACCAAAGCGCCGATGGCGGCGCCGATCAGCCCGGCCAGCGCATAGCCCCACCAGTTCCCTCGCTCGATCACGGCGATGTCGGGCAGCGGCGGTGAAGGCGGCGCCGCGCCTCGTGGTGGATAATATTCGTCAAGCCGCTCGATCAGTTTCGGGATCTTCTTGGCTGCGCGCACGAGCTCGACGATGCGGTCGGCGTAATAAGCCTCCGGGCCAAGCTCGTCGCGGATCCAGTCGCGAATGAAAGGCTCGGCCGTCTCCCACATGTTGAGGTCGGGATCGAGCGCGGATGCGACACCTTCATTCATCACCATGCTCTTCTGGAGCAGCAGAAGGTGCGGCTGGGTCGGCATGTCGAAGTCGCGCGTGATCGCGAACAGGCTCTCGAGCATGCGCCCGACCGAGATTTCCTTGACCGGCAGTCCGCGGATCGGCTCGCCGGCGGCGCGCAGCGCAGTCGCGAATTCCTCGACGCTGTGGTGGGCCGGTACATATTGCGCCTCGAAATGGATTTCGGCGACGCGGCGGTAATTGCCGGTGATGAGCCCATAGAGGATCTCGGCAAGCCACACGCGAGCACGCCGGTCGATGCGGCCCATGATGCCGAAGTCGATCGCGGCGATCCGCCCGTCCGCCAGGGCGAACAGGTTGCCGTGGTGGAGGTCGGCGTGAAAGAAGCCGTCGACCACTGCCTGCCTGAGAAATGCCCGCACCAGCGTTTCCGCCAGCGCCCGGCAATCATGGCCGGCCTTGATCAGCGCGTCGCGGTCGTTGAGCTTGATTCCGTCCAGCCACTCGAGCGTAAGCACGCGGCGCGCAGTTCGTCGCCAATCGATCTCCGGGACATAATAGCGCGGCTCGGCGACCATATTCTCCTTCAGCTCGGAAGCCGAGGCGGCCTCGCGCTGGAGGTCGAGCTCGCGCGCGGTCCACTGGCGGAATTGCGCGACGACGCGCCGCGGCCGCAGCCGTTCGACCTCGCCGCCATAATTCTCCACTTGCGCCGCCGCCCACTCATAGGTCTCGAGCGCCCTTGCGAATTCCTCCTCGATGCCGGGACGCAGGACCTTGACCGCGACTTCACGGCCTTCGGTCGTGATCGCGCGGTGGACCTGTGCGATCGATGCAGCGCCGACGGGCTGTTCGTCGAAGCTGGAGAAGAGGCTCTCGAGGGGCGCATTGAACGACTTCTCGATCGTCCGCTTGATCAACGCGAACGGAGCAGGCGGGAGGTCGTCCTGCAGCTGCGAAAGGTTTTCCGCGGCTTCATCGCCGACAAGATCGGGGCGTGTCGAGAGCGCCTGGCCAAGCTTCACCGCCGCCGGCCCGATCGCGACCAGCGCGTCGGCATATTGCGGCGTTGCTGGAGTCCGGGCGCCGAAGCGCGCGATCCTCGCGAGCCGCCGTACCGGGGCAGGCGTCGCTGGATCGCGCTCGATCCCCTGGAGCGCGCCGTGGCGGGCCAGCGTTCGGCCCCACTTCAGCAATCGCCAGAGATGAGTGACGCTGGTGGTCAAATCTTCCAGCCCGAATGGATCGTCACAAGGCCGCCGAGCATGGGCTCGGCCGAGGCCCTCACGAACGACGCGTCGGCGACCATCTGCCTGAAGGCATTGGGCCGGGGAAAACGGCGGATGCTTTCGACGAGGTAGCGATAGCTTTCCTCGTCATGGGCAACGGCCTTGCCGATCCGCGGAATGACGTTGGAGGCAAAGGCGTCGTAGAGCTCGGAAAAGCCGGGCCAGTCGCTTGAGGAAAATTCCATGCAGAAGAAGCGTCCGCCGCGCTTGAGGACGCGGTGGGCCTCGCGCAGCGCCGATGGTATGTCGGTCACGTTCCTGATGCCAAAAACGATCGTGTAGGCATCGAAGCTCGCGTTCGCGAAACTCAGCTTCTCGGCATTCTCGACCTTGAAGGATAGCCCTTGAAGTCCCTTGCGCTCGGCGCGCTGCCTGCCGACCTCGAGCATGTCGGGATTGATATCGGCAACGGTGACGTGGGCGCCGCGCTTCGCCATCCGGAACGCGACGTCGCCGGTGCCCCCAGCCATGTCGAGGATGTCCTCGCCAAGACGCGGCTTCACGCGGTTGACGAAACGATCCTTCCACAGCCGGTGCATTCCGCCGGACATGAGATCGTTCATCATGTCGTAGCGGCGCGCGACCGAGCTGAAGACTTCGCCGACGCGGCGCGTCTTCTCTTCGGGGGTGACGAGCTTGTCGCCGAAACTTACTTTGTCGGTCATGGGCATAAGCGCCTCTAGCGGCGTTGAACGGCCTTCGCCATATCGGCGCGCTATGCCCGAGCTACCTGAAGTTGAAACGACGGTTCGCGGTCTGTCGCGTGTGCTCGAGGGCCGCCGGATCGAGCGCGTCGAAGCCCGCCGGCCTGACCTCCGGCGCGCGCTTCCCGAGGATCTCGGCCAGCGCCTGACCGGGGCCCGCGTCACGAGGTTGAGACGCCGCGCCAAATATGGGCTGATCGACACCGACCGCGGCGACACGCTCGTCTTTCACCTCGGCATGTCGGGACGGTGGCGGATCGATCCGGCAATGATCGAGAAGCACGACCATTTGATCCTCGAAACCGACGATGGGCACCGGCTTGCGCTCAACGATCCGCGCCGGTTCGGCTCGCTCGACCTCGTGCCGACCGGCGAGCTTGACGAATGGACGCCGATCAAGGCCTTGGGTCCCGAGCCGCTCGACCTCGACGCGCCGGAACTTAGACGCCGGCTCGAAGGCCGAACGGCGCCGATCAAGCTGCTGCTCCTCGACCAGCATATCGTCGCCGGGCTTGGCAATATCTACGTGTGCGAGGCTCTTTACCGGGCCGGCATCAGTCCCAAGCGCGCCGGAGGCAGCATTTCGCCTGCGCGGCTGAGGCGACTCGTTCCCGCCATTCACGACGTTCTTGCAGAAGCGATCGCGGCGGGCGGGTCCAGTCTTCGCGACTTTGCCTCGCCCGATGGCGAACTCGGCTATTTCCCCAAGAGCTTTGCGGTCTATGACCGGGAAGGCCAGGCTTGCCGCTGCGGCGGAACTGTACGAAGGATGGTCCAGGGCGGCCGCTCGACCTTTTACTGCGCTCGTTGCCAGCATTAGGTTGACCTCAAGGCCCCTTCTGAGTAGTGGAACGCCCGCGTCGGCGCAGCCGTTTGGCTTTGCGCCGCTTTTTCATTGAGCCGCAGGACAAGAGGAATTCATGGCGAACACGCCGCAGGCCAAAAAGCGCATCCGCCGCAACGCGAACCGCGCCGAGATCAACCATTCGCGAATCAGCCGCATCCGGACCTTCATCAAGCAGGTCGAATTGGCGCTCGCGTCGGGCAAGAAGGCCGACGCCGCCGAAGCGCTGAAGAAGGTGCAGCCGGAGATGGCTCGCGGCGTTGCCCGCGGCGTTATCCACAAAAATACTGCGGCTCGGAAGATTTCGCGCCTGTCCAAGAGGGTTGCCGCGCTCGGCTGAAACCAGTCCTGAAAGACGCCTCATAAAGGCCGCCGGGAAACCGGCGGCCTTTGTTGTTTCAGAACGGTAAAAAAAATGCAGCAATTCCCGCGATTCGCGGGAATCGTTAACGGGAAGCTAACCACGAAAACGGCGGTTTTCCGGGCTTTCCTTACGGTTTCGGCCTGATTCCTATGTCAAGGCCTTTTATTGCACTTTGATGAAAAAACGGCACTTGCAAGCAGCCGCAGACAATCTCACAAAGGTCTTTCCGAGCGCGAATCCGCGCCGGGGGCAAGAGAGAAAAGAGACCAAGCGCGCGCGACTCGCGTCACGCGCAACGGGATCCTTTTGCCCGAAGGGTGGGGGCCAGACGAGGGAGGCGCGGAGCAGTGCAGGCGGGAGGGGCGAATTCGTCGGCTGATCTGGCTGTTGCGCCGGTGTCGGCGCCGCTGGATGCGGCCTGGGAGTCGATCCGCAACGGTCTTCGCCGCGATCTTGGGGCACGGACTTTCGACGGCTGGTTGAAGCCAGCCGAACTTGGCTCGTTCGAGCCGGACAGCGGCACGCTCGACCTTGTCATGCCGAGCCAATTCATGGCGGACTGGGTCCGTTCGCATTTTGGCGAACGGCTGGCGCTCGCCTGGAAGACCGTTCTGCCGATCGTTCGCAGCGTTCGCGTCATCGCGGCCGCCGATGCACCGCGGCCGGCGCCGCTCCTCATTCTCGATGAATCGCCGCCGCCCGCCGAGCGCGACCCTAACGCACCCAATTTCGACCCGCGTTATCGCTTCGAGACCTTCGTCGTGGGTAAGGCCAACGAAGTTGCTGCAACGGCGGCCCGGACCTTGGCGACTTCGCCGACCGTCGGCTTCAACCCGCTTTTCATCCACGGTGGCACCGGTCGGGGGAAAACCCACCTGCTCCACGCGATCGGCCATGCCTTCCTTCAGCACAACCGCGGCGCCCGCGTGGTGTCGATGTCGGCCGAGAAGTTCATGGTCGAATTCATCCGCGCGCTGAAGGAAAACGACACGATCGGGTTCAAGCAGCGCCTGCGCAACGCGGACCTGCTCCTGATCGACGACGTCCAGTTCATCGCCGGCAAGGATTCGACGCAGGAGGAATTCTTCCACACGATGAATGAGATCATCACCGCCGGACGGCGGCTGGTGATCACGTCCGACCGCGCGCCGCAGGATCTCGACGGCATCGCGCCGCGCATCCTCTCGAGGCTGTCGTGGGGTCTGGTGGCGGATATCAATTCCGCCGATTACGAACTGCGTTTCAACATCATTTGCGCCAAGCTTGAGGCGCTGCCGGGCGTCGACATGCCGCGGCCGGTGATCGACTTCCTCGCCCGCCGGGTCACCTCGTCGATCCGCGAGCTCGAGGGCGCGCTCAATCGCATCGGCGCCTATGCGATGATGACGGGGCGGACAATCGACGTCGCCTTTGTCGAGGAAGTGCTCGCCAACGTGCTTCGCGCAAACCAGCGCCGGATCTCGATCGACGAGATCCAGACCCAGGTCGCCGAACATTATCGCATTCGCAAGGCGGAGATGACATCGGCGCGGCGCGCCCGCGAGGTCGCCCGACCACGCCAGGTCGCCATGTACCTGTCCAAGCAGCTGACGCCCAAGTCGCTGCCCGACATCGGCCGGCGTTTTGGCGGTCGTGACCATACGACGGTTATTCACGCGGTGCGCCAGATCGAGAAGCTACGCGCGAGCGATGCCGAGCTCGACGCGGACATTCGTTTGCTGACGCGGCAATTGGAGGGCTGATCGCTTGCCGGCATGGTCACTGGACATGCCGGCGCGACCAGCGGGGAGGTGACCCTTTCGGTCGCCCCGAATCGCCGAAGGGGGAAGGGCCCGCCGGAGCAATCCGGCGGGCCCGCTTTTCAACCAGGCTTGCTGTCCTAGAAGAGGTGCGAGGCGATATAGCTGAGCGCGACCACGCCCGAGCCGATGATCAGCGCATCGACGACGAGGCTGAGGATTGCAGCAATCGCGGCGACGATCACCAGCGCTCCGTCGCGGTAGATTAGCGATAGTCCAAACAGCACGATCGCTGCCGCCGGAGCGACGTGGAACAGCGGCACCGGGATTGCGGCGACGAGCGCAAGGAGGAAGCAGGCGGCGCCGATCACCTTGGTGGCGGTGGGGCCGGTCAGTCTTGCAAGTCGCGGCTTGAAGATGCGCTCGACGCGCTGCTCGAGCCAGCCGATCTTCGAGATCAGCCGCCCAAGCTCCTGCTTGGTCACTCCGCGCCGGTCGAGCCTGTTCGGAAACCACGGGCTAGTCCGGCCAAGAACCATCTGCGCTGCAACGATGAGGATCGGAAGCGCGAAGAATGCGCTCGTGCCCGGCGGGAGCGGAAGCACGTTGATCGCCGCGAAAATGAACAGCAGGCCGCCCCATGCCCGCGAGTGGAGCTGCGCCGCGAGCTCGGTGAAGGACAAGCGGTCAGGACCGTCCTCCTCGACGATCTGCGCCAGCCGCTTCGAAAGCGGCAGCGGTCGTTCGCTCGGCTGTGGGTGGGGCGGCGAGGGCAAGTGCGCTGCTATCGCGTGAGGCCGACCGCGGCCTTGGCTCGTGCAAGGACGGGAGCGCCAAGTTCGCTCGCCCGGGCTGCACCTTGGGCAAGGATGCGGTCGAGCTCGCCGGGGTCGCGGCGAAGCTCGTCGAGCCTCTCGCGGATCGGTGCGATGAGCGTGACGAGGACATCGGCAAGAGCCGGCTTGAATGCACCAAATCCCTGTCCCGCGAACCGCGCGAGCACCTGCTGCACGCTCTCGCCGGTCACCGCGGCGTAGATGCCGACGAGGTTGCGGGCCTCGGCACGTTCGGCGAGC